>DBAX01000008.1 GCA_002291895.1 Cyanobacteria bacterium UBA999 | reverse complement strand
GGCAAAGGCCATGGCACTCGCGGATAGCTCTAGGGTAGTGAGCCCATGGGCTAGTTCCGTCAGTTGGCGGCAGAGTTCGTTGCCCACCGCCAGGGTGCGATCCAGCAGCGGATCCGGCTGAAATAGGGGACAGTCCAGGGGAGCCAGGCGATCGTGGCCCAGGTGCAACCAACGAAAAATTGCCGCAAAGTTTTCCCAAGTCGGTTGTTCCCGATAGGGATTCACAAATTCGTAGGCATCGATGAGCAGGCGGGGCGGCACAAGGTTGTGCCCTTGGCAGGTGCCGACGATCAGAATTCGGTGGAGCAGTTTTTCTGCCTGGGCGATCGCTGTGGCGGGCGCTGCCTCGGGGAGCCGGTGACGAAAGTCGCGGATCAATTGGGAGCGCACCTTGGAAAGCTGACTCGTGAAGGTTTTGCGCGTCTGGAGTTCGTATTTTTGGCTTTCATGGAATAGCTGCTGGGTGCGCGAAGGTTCGCGACCTTGGGGAGTCCGGGGCAGCATCGTTCGGCGACAGAGCAGGAAATAGAATTGCCGTGCCAAAGACTCATGCCGCAAATCTTCCCAGGCAAACTGCTGACAGAAAAGAAAGGGCATGTCCGGGCGATGCAGGAAGAGATGCTGCTGGTTGAGCGATAGCAGCCATTGACTGGATGATGAGAGCGGGGCCGGTTTTGCCCCCCCCAACTGATCGCCAGTCAGCCAAGAGACTTCGGCAATGATGGTGGTACTTTCTTCGGTAAAAAAACCCAGGTACATGTGGGGGTGCAGTTCCAACTCCCAGGCAATAACTTCCGGTTCAAAGGGCGATCGGTACCCCAAAACCTGGACAAAAAGATCGTGAATCCACTCCACAATGCCGTGGGGGTCACCTTCGTGAGGAAGGGTTTTAATGCACCTATCTATCCGTTGGGGCAAGTCGTCGGGAATGCCAAATGCCAATAGCCCCTGCTCGACGATCCGTGGATGGAACAGGGGAAACACCATCACTCCTGTCCGTGCTGCCCTAGGGCTTCCTGTTCCTGGGGCGTCAATTCTTCCCAGCGTTTCCGCAGCACCGCGTCACGATAGCTTTTAAGCTGTTGGTGGTAGGTCATCGACTGGGTGAGAAACCGCTGCACGTAGCTGCCCACCCACAGCAGCATCAACGCCAAAAGCGCCAACTGCCCCCATGGCACATCGCGTCCACCGATCTGCTCCAGACCATAGACCAAGCCTCCTAACCCCAGGAGTGCCGCTGCCCAAATCAAAACGTCAATGCGGCGCATTAGCCCAGGGAGCGAACTTGGGGACGAAAGTTAAAAAATGGTGAAACCACTAAAAGCCCAGGAAAAAAGAAAAACACCGTAAAACAAAGAAAAGCCCGTTCCCAAGCTCCGGTTTTGTACCAACGGGCCTTGAAATACAGCATGAGAATGATCGGGACTACCACAAAGTAGGCACCGAAGATAGCTCCGTAAAGAGCTAGGGGCAGAAGGGAGCTCAATTCCATGGTTCTTGGGTCTTGACGGTCTAGGTTATTATACCAACCAGAGGGAACCTCCCGCTAAGAACTCGGGGTTCCCGGCGGCTGCCAGGAACCCAAGGTGCCTAGGGCGTTTCCTTTTGGAGGAATTTTTCCAATTCGGTCAGAGCTTCCGCATCGACCTTGGTTTGCATCGGGCAGAACTTGGGCCCACACATGGAACAAAACTCCGCTGTTTTGTAGATGTCGGCGGGCAGTGTTTCATCGTGGTACTCCCGTGCTCGCTCCGGATCCAAGGAAAGCTCAAATTGGCGATTCCAATCAAAGTGATAGCGGGCGGTGGAGAGGGCATCGTCGCGATCGCGCGCACCCGGACGATGTCGGGCCACATCAGCCGCATGGGCAGCAATCTTGTAGGCGATCAGACCATTGCGCACGTCCTCGGCATTGGGTAGCCCCAGATGCTCCTTAGGTGTGACGTAGCAGAGCATGGCTGTACCGTACCAGCCGGCCATGGCGGCACCGATCGCCGAAGTGATGTGGTCGTAGCCGGGGGCAATATCCGTAACGAGGGGACCAAGCACATAGAAGGGAGCCTCAGAGCATTCCTCCATCTGCTTGCGGACGTTAAATTCAATTTGGTCCATGGGCACATGGCCGGGCCCCTCCACCATCACTTGAATGTCGTGTTCCCAGGCACGGCGGGTGAGTTGCCCAAGGGTTTTGAGTTCCGCCAATTGGGCTGCATCCGAAGCATCGTGGAGACAGCCCGGGCGCAGGGAATCTCCCAAACTGAAGGAAACATCGTATTTTTTGAAAATCTCGATGATGTCGTTGAAGTGGGTATAGAGGGGATTTTGCTTGTGGTGGTGCAGCATCCAGCGGGCCAGAATGCCGCCGCCCCGGGAAACGATGCCCGTAATCCGATCTTTGACCAAGGGCAAATGCTCGATCAAAATACCGGCGTGAATAGTTTGATAGTCTACGCCTTGCTCCGCGTGCTTTTCGATAATATGCAGGAAATCATCGGCGGTGAGGTTTTCCATTCTGCCATGCACACTTTCGAGGGCTTGGTAAATGGGAACCGTACCGATAGGAACGGGGGAAGCATTAATAATCGCGGTACGGATCACATCCAAGTCGCCGCCACCTGTGGACAAGTCCATCACGGTATCCGCACCATATTTGACCGACAGATGCAGCTTGGCAACTTCTTCATGAATGTTCGAGGAGTTGGGCGATGCGCCAATATTGGCATTCACCTTGCAACGAAAGGCGATCCCGATCGCCATCGGTTCCAGATTGGCATGGTTCTTGTTGGCGGGGATGATAGCGCGACCGCGAGCTACCTCAGCGCGGACTAGTTCCACAGGCAAATTTTCGCGCCAAGCGACGTACTGCATCTCCTCAGTGATGATGCCTTGACGGGCGCAGTGCATTTGTGTGCCCCGAAAGACACCGCGGCGGGTGGGGGCGGAGGGAGTTTTGATACCGACTGTCATGAATGGATCCTCAAAAGTTAGCTTTCCTACGCCGGTGTGAACCGCACAGGTTCTAAGGATGTAATCTCAGCCTGAAAGAGTCAGAGAGCCACTTTCAGACACTCCTAGCGTGCTGGTGATCATAACACCTCCTTTTTGAGTGTCCCTTTTTGTTAAATCATGTTTGCAAGAATGCGGGGCGATTTTGAATCTGCTACTGTCAGGGCGGCAAGATTGGATTGGGCATATGGGGCAGCGTTGGGTCTGGGTGGGGGCGATCGCCCTGATTGTTACGGCATCGGCTCCCCTCAAGGCTGAGGAGGGAACTACCGTTGTCCTTAACGGGCAGAACTGGTCGGCGCGGTGGGTGCAGCGGATGGTAAACGGCCAGCCCCGCCTGTATGTCGAGGAGTCCTGGTTGCAAGGGGCCCTAGGAATGACATTTCTGGATTCACCCCAGCCCCAGCAACAGCGTCTCAGTTGGTTTTCGATGCCGTTTTTTGCCCCGGTTACCTTTGACCAACCCGTGCGATCGCGCTTTGTGGACCTCACTGCCCTGGCGCAAACCCTCGATCTCCCTTGGCGCACCGAACTTGGGGGCAGCACCCTTCGGGTTACCCTGCCTAAGGCCCAGATTGCAGCCATCCGCCATGGCCAGCAGGATCGGGTGGTTTTAGAACTTTCCCAGCGAGCGGCATGGCAGATCGCCCAGGAAGGGGAGCAGGTGGTGTTGCGAGTAGAGGCGGAGGTGGCTCCCTCCCTGAAATTTCCCGGTGTGGCCGGCACCCTACTGCGTTCTATGACCCTGCGCTCCCAGCCCGGCAGTAGTCGCTTCGATCTGACCATTGCGCCCACCGCCCAACTGGGAGTGGAGCTACTGGGAGACCCCGCGCGTCTGGTGGTAAGCGTCCAGCCCCAGGCGCTGCCGCGATCGCGCTCCGTGGTTTGGGCAGAGGGGATCCAACACCAGCAACACCCCCTGACCCTACCCGGGGGGACTACTTTTTGGGTCAATGCCCTGACCGTAGACATGAAACGTTCTGGGATCCGGATGCGCCCTCTCTGGGGCGCTGGACAAGGTGTCGTCGGTACCCAGCCCCTAGCTACCTTCCGGCAACAGTGGCCGGCGGCGGCGCTTATCAATGGGGGATTTTTTAATCGCGATCGCCGTTTGCCCGTGGGGGCGCTACGCTCCGAAGGGCAGTGGTATGCCGGCACAGCCCTAAACCGTGGGGCGATCGCCTGGGATGATACCGGTGCCATCCTGATCGACCGTTTTACCTACACCGAAGAGCTGGTGCTGACCAGTGGGCAGGTCTTTCCCCTGACCAACCTCAACAGTGGCTACGTCCAGCGGGGCATCGCACGCTATACCCCCACCTGGGGTCCGGTCTACAGCCCCCTAACGGATAGCGAACTGGTGCTTACCGTTGTCGGCGATCGCGTTGTCTCCCAACAGATATCCCCTACCGCTGGCGCGGTGCAGGTTCCCATACCGAGCAACGGCTACCTCCTTGTAGCCCGGCAAGTTCCCGATGCCGCAACCCTGCTGCCCATAGGCACCGCTGTCTCCGGCAGGTACACCTATCGCCCCAGTAGTTTTGCCCCCTTTCCCCACCTCCTCGGCGCTGGTCCCCTGCTCATGCGTCGTGGCGTGGTCGTGCTCGATCCCGCCGGAGAAGGGTTTAGTCCGGCCTTTGCCACCCAGAGGGCGCGCCGCAGTGCGATCGCCACCACCGCCAACCCCGGCGAACTGCTTTGGGTCACCATTGAGCCCCTGCACCAGGGCACTGCTCCCACCCTCTCCGAAACCATCGCAGCTCTTAAAATGCTTGGAGCCGTAGATGCGCTCAACCTCGATGGAGGCAGTTCTACCGCCATGATCTTGGGGGGAAAGACCTTACACCACAGCAAGCAGACCAGCAATGTCCACAGTGCTTTGGGATTGTTCGTCTCGCCCTAGGCAAATTATTTTCGTCCCCAAGAAGTGCGATCACGACAACAGAATGGGATGGCGATAAATGCGTTGCCGTAAAGTCTAGCGGATACCCCAGCGCTCTAGAGAAAAAACGCCGTCAGCAGTTTGGATATATTCAACACCACGCATCTCTAGGACGGGTTCACCCTTGTAGAAAATAACGCAAAAGTTATCTTCGTCGCGCTTTTCAATGACGATTTCACGGGATGTGGCATCTTTGAACATCAGCAGATCGGTTCCGTTGTGATCGTCAATTGTCCTGTAGGGGTCACCGACGGAATAGGTGTAAAAGTTGTGGTTTGTGGAGCTTGGCGGCGTATCCTGGGCGCTGTCATCCTCAAGGAGTGCGTCAAATCCAGATACGGTTGTGTCTTGGTCGTGCTGTTCTGTCATTGCCCGTTCAATTGCCACGTAACTGGAGTTATTATTTCACAAGCTGTCAAAAATAGACCATTCCAGCGCAAAAATCGTTTTTTTCGCCCTTTTAAGGTCTGTGGGGGATCAGACCGCGCCGACCGCTGAGATTGAGGGAGTCCTGTAAAAATTGGGTCAGATGGGCAATGTGGGGATTATCTTGATATTCCCTTAGTTTCGATAGCGCCTCAACCATAGGAATTTGCCTGAGGTAAAGCCACCGGAAAGACTGCTTCAGCAGGTGCTGGGTTTCGTGATCCAAGCCCGCCCGCTCAATGCCAATGCGGTTGATGCCGCGTACCCGCGACGGATTTCCCTCCACAATCATGTAAGGCGGCACGTCCCGATCGACCCGGCTCATTCCCCCTACCATTGACAGCTTGCCAACGTGGGTAAATTGATGGATGCCAACCAGTCCACCAATGGTGGCGCGAGATTCAATCACCACATGTCCCGCTAGGGCCACCGAGTTCGCAATCACCACGCGATCGCCGATCTGACAGTTGTGGGCAACGTGGACGTAGGCCATCAGTAAGTTGCCATCCCCAATAACGGTTTCTTCCCCTTCCCCAGTGGCACGATTGATGGTGACATATTCACGGATCCGGTTGTCATGCCCAATTTTGACAAAGCTTTGAGCCCCGTCATACTTGAGATCCTGGGACTCTAGCCCGATAGCCGCTCCTGGAAAGATGCGGTTGCGATCGCCAATTTCGGTCCAGCGGTCAATTACCGCATGGTGTCCAATGGTAGTGTTAGCACCGATTTTGACCTGTTCTCCAATCACTGCATAGGCCCCCACCTCAACCGTGGGATGCAGTTGGGCAGTGGGGTGCACCATGGCTGTGGGGTGAATAGCACGCGACATCATCACAGTCATTCCACAAGGGCAAACATCAGGGTTCCGTCGCAGACAAGCTGCCCATCAACTTCCGCCTTTGCCTGCATTTTGCCAAAACGTTTTCGCTTAACTTCCAACAAATCTGCCGTGATCGTCAACTGGTCGCCGGGTACTACCGGACGGCGAAAGCGCACCCGGTCGATTCCCGCGAACAAAGAAAGCTGCCCTGAGTAGTCGGGTAACTGGGCCAAAACAATACCCCCAACCTGGGCCATGGCTTCTACGATGAGTACTCCCGGCATAATCGGGCGATGGGGAAAATGCCCCTGAAAAAACGGCTCGTTGATGGTGACATTTTTAAGACCTACGGCTGACTTCCCCGGAACTTGGGACACAACTCGGTCAACTAGGAGAAAGGGATAGCGGTGGGGCAATAGTTTTTGAATGTGTTCTATGGTCAGAAGAGAAGGTTCTAGGTCAGCAGTCATCAATCGCTATCGCCGAATTCAGTTCACTGCTTATTATCAACCACAGGGGGGCACTGCAACTGCACCGCTTGGGCAAATTTGGCATGGAGCGTATGGCTTGCCTTATAGGCCATAATGTGACCTTGGGGCCAGGAACCCAGGAGGCTGAGGTCGCCGATCAAATCCAGCAATTTATGGCGGCAAGGTTCCCGATCGAGGCGCAGGGGTGGATTGAGCCAGCGTTGGTCATCGCAGATCAGCGCATTCTCCAGGGAGCCCCCCTGGATCAGTCCCGCTGCCCGCAGGGGGGCAATGTATTTTTCGAGCGTGAAGGTGCGCGCTGGGGCAATCTCGGTGACAAAGCTTTCGGGGGAGGGGTTCCAACTTACCCATTGGGTGCCGATCGCCTGGGAGTCAAATACGATGCCGTAGGTCAGACATACCTCGGGAGCCGGAATGGCGCACACAAAAGCATCTCCCTCCCACACTGTGATCGGGTGATGGAGCGGTCGGGTAGGGCGCGGCATGCCTTGGTCGAGCCGACCCACAGCCCGAATGGCATCAACCCAGGGCAGGGCAGAGCCGTCGAGGATGGGAATCTCGGTTCCCTCGAGATCGATCCAGACGTTATCGACTTCCAGCCCCCCTAGGGCGGAAAGCAAGTGCTCCGGTGTACGTACGCTCACCTCCCCTTCGGTGAGCAGGGTGGATAGGGCGCTAGGGCGCGCCGCCGCAACGGTTGCACCGAGGGTAACGCCCCTAACGCGAAAGACCCGCCCCGTGTCCGGTGGTGCTGGGTGGAGGGTAACCGTAGCTTCCTGCCCCGAGTGAAGACCAATGCCACGCTGCTGCAGGGATCGGGCGATCGTGTGCTGGGAAGCCATCCTAGAATTTCTCGCCAATGCCGAAACTGAACTCGGTCGCGCCATTGGTGCCAATGCCGTAGTCTACCCGAATGGCACCCAGTGGCGATTGGATCCGCACCCCCACGCCGTAGCCCCCTCCGCTCCCTGGCTTGCCCCGCACCGCCGCCGGATTGCCTGGCACCGCAGACCCCGACCCAAGGTCACTGCCGTAGTCGAAGAACAGTACTCCACCGACGATGTTGATAATCGGAAAGCGGTACTCTGCCGAAAAGAGGGCAAAGCTGCGTCCCGTGCCAATCCTGCCCTCGCCCCATCCCCGCACGGAGTTGTTGCCCCCAAGCTGAAAGGCCTCATAGGGCGGCAGGGTTCCCAGAATAGTTCCTCCCTGCAGGTTGAACGCTAGGGCTTGGGGGCCTTCTGAAAACCGCAGAAAGTCTACGGGCAGAAAGAGGCTATAGCTAGCACGCAGGCGATTGAGGAAGATCGATCCATTGCCAAAGGGCAGGGACTGCTCCGTAGCAAAGCGCCAGACATAGCCGCTAGTGGGACGTTGGGGGTTGTTGCGTTGATCGTTGGCATAGGCAAACTGTAGCAACAGGAGGTCATCATTGCCCGATGGATCGGTGCTCAGGGGATTGCCCAACCTGTCAAAGGGGCTGACATCACCGCCGCTGTTGGTAATGGTGACGCGCTCGTAACGGAACCCAAGGGAGGCGGTTTCGGTGGCGCTGAGGGGTCGGGAAAAGCTGAAGCCAGTTCCTATGCGGTTAACCCGGGGCGTGTCGTTGTTTTCGCCAATTCCGATTGGTTGGTCAAAGATAAAGCTGAAGAGGCGGCGGTTAAAGATATTTGCCGTGAACGATGTACGGTTGGGATCGCCCGCCAGCCAAGGATCGGTAAAGTTGAGGTCAAAGAGTAAGTCCCGCTCACCCACCTGGATGTCAAGTCCGACTTTTTGGTTGTTGCCCCCCAGATTTTGCTGTTGGAAGCTAACGGTACCAAACAAACCAGTGGCGGAACTTAGCCCCGCCCCAGCGGCGATCGAGCCGGTATTACGCTCCTTGACGTTGACGGTGACAACAACCTGCTGGGGGTTCTTGCCGGGACTGAGTCCAATGTTGAGGTCGTCGAAGATCCCGAGACCAAAGATCTTTTGCAGATCGCTTTGAATAACGTCCCGGTTGAAGACTTGCCCCGGCTTGAGGCTCATCTCTCGGGTGATGATAAAGGGTCGGGTTGTACCGGTAACGGGCTTACCATCGGTGGTTGTGGTTTTGTTGTCCTCGTTGAGAAAGGCGACTTGGATATCCTCGACAATCCCTTCGGCAATGGTCAGGGTGACCGTGCCATCGGGTTCGGCACCGATATTAACAATTTGAGCGATCGCAAATCCCCGATCCTGGTAGTACTTTTCCAGTTCTTTTACGCTGGACTGGAGTTGCCGCAGGTTGGTGATTTTGCCGTACTGTGCACCAAAAATGCGGTCGATAACCCCGGGCTCAAGCACCTGGGTGCCCTGGGCCCGAACTACCTTGAGCACGGGATTGGGCAGAACAAAAAAGGTCACCCGTACACCAATATCGGTGTCTTCGGGTTCGGCTTGCACATTGGAGAAAAATCCCGTACCGAACACAGCATTGATGTCTGCTTGGAGCTGCGATCGCGTTGTGGTGCGCCCGGGCACGGTTTTGATCGCATCGTAGACCTGTTTTTCAAGGTCGGCAGGCAAAGGCGGTTGACCTTCGGGGGTCTTAATGACAACCTCCCCGACCAGCACCTGCTCCTCGGGGACAGCGGGTGCCGTTCCGGGGGCGGGTAGGGGAATGGTGGAAGGTGCTTGAGCAAGGGCTGGAACAGCTCCTAGGGCACTCAAGCCACCCAGAACCACGGCAAAAAAATATCTGTTCATACTCCCCGGCACCTAGTCAACTGTGTTTTGCTTCACAATCCCTTAACTTTACCACCCTCTCGCAGGCGTTTGAGGACTTCTGCGTAAGCATCCGCCACATTGCCGAGATCCTGACGAAAGCGGTCTTTGTCTAGGATGCGCTCCTGGGGATCGGCGATTAACTGATCCCAGAGACGGCAGGTGTCGGGGCTGATCTCATCAGCTAGCAGGAGCTGCCCGGAGCCATCAAGACCAAATTCGAGCTTGAAATCTACCAAAATGAGGCGGCACTGGGCGAAGAGGGTTTGAAGGTAATGATTGATGTCGAGGGCTAGACGCTTGAGTTCTCGAACTTGTTCCACCGTCGCGAGGTGCAGCAGGTCGATGTGATCCTCAGTAACGAGGGGGTCACCGAGGGCATCATTTTTGTAAAAAAATTCCACCAAAGGACGTTCCAATGCTGTGCCGAGGGGGAGTCCGGTGCGCTGGCAAAGGCTTCCGGCAGCTAAGTTGCGCACTACGACCTCTAGCGGGATGATCGTAACGGCCCGCACCGACATCTCCCGGCTGCCAATCTGGGACAGGAAATGGGTGGGAATGCCCTGGGTAGCCAGATATTGGAGGAGTTCCGTGGCGATCGCGCAGTTGAGTTCCCCCTTACCCGAAATTTGCCCCCGCTTCTGGGCATTAAAGGCTGTGGCATCATCCTTGTAGACCACCCGAATAACGTTGGGGTCGGCAGTTCGGTAGAGTATTTTGGCTTTACCTTCGTAGAGAAAAAGGTCATTCATGGCTTGGCGCAGCGGGATTTAGGAATCGAGGGTAAGAACAACCTGCCCCCGATGCAGGGTGGGGCCGTTGCTGGGCAGGCGCACCCAGGTACTGCTACTAATGCGCCGCCACAGGGGATAGAGGGGCGCGGTGGGTTCTAGGGATGGCAGGGGCAGGGGAATGCCCAGCGCGCCCCAGGGGGCGGGGCGAACCCAGTAGGCCACCTGCAGGGCCTTGTCTGGAAGTGCGGCTAGGGAATCGGGAAGGGTCACCGTTTCGGGGGCCAGCGTCTCCTCGATCGCCCCAAGGGAATTGGAAATCAGCACTGCCTTGGGCGTTTGGGCATGGACAGCTACCACCGTGCCAGCCACGGCAGCATCGTTTTGGGTGGCGATCGCCGTGAGCTTCGTCCAAACCGTAACTTTTGTTTGCTCCAAGGCGATATCCCCGACGGTTAACTTTGCGGCCGTGCGGGCTGTGGTATCCAATTGGGCGATCGCCGCGTCCGCTGCCGCCGCATCCCCATATTCCGAGAACAGCACCCACTCTGGACGGGAGGATTGGGTAGGCAAAAAGGCGAGGGCATAGTCTCCCGTCGCCCAGTCAAGGGACTTGGGATCTAGGGGAAAGCCCCAATTGTGGGTGAGGCGATCCACCAGAAGTCCAGCATAGGCTTGCAACTGGGGGTAGGGGCGAATCAACGTCTGCACTTGGGCGATCGCCCCGGCCAGATCATGCCCCCCAAGTACCGAGCTTCCCGGAGGAAAGGTGCCCACCACCTCCCGCCGCACGGGCGTCACCCCCTCCGTAGGCAGGGACAAATCCAAGCTGGCCAGAGCAGTCTGGGATCTAAGGCCCGTTGGGGTTGGCAGCAGGGACATCAGCAGCCCAGCCTCCGGTAAACCCTCACCTAGTTCCGCCACGTTGACGTAGGCCAGGGCGTCGTACCCGCGATCGAGGGAATCAAGACTTTGGCGATAAAGCTCAGCGTTTCGGAGGCTCAGCTTGGGCACCTGCAAATCATTGATTGCAGTGCGTAGCACCTGGGGCGAATTGGCGAAGATCATGAAATTCCCCACCTGGGCACTGGCGATCGCATTGGTAAACGTCAGGGGAATGCCCTGGTACTGCTCAAAGCCCAGATCCTCTCCCTGTTTGATCACCCGCTGCCAAAACTGCGCCATGACCTGCTTGGCCAGGGGCAAATTCCGGGCGGACAAAGCCAGAAGATATCCCGGTTGCTTGCCATTATCCGGATTGCGATCCAGATCGAAGGACGTCACTGCCAAAGTCACTTCATCGCCCAACCACGGCTGAATATCCGTCGGATAGTCCAGCAGCCAAGTCTGCTTGAGTGACCGCTGCCACTGCTGCCATTCCTGGCTAAACTGTCCGCGCCTTCCCGGGGACACCGCCAACTTACCAAACCGCTCCAAGCGCTCAGGGTTCGTCAAAAAAGACACCATCAGGGGCGATCGCCGGGGCAAAAACTCCACCGCCAACGGCTCGGTGCGGGCTCCTGACCACAGATCCGCCGTGCGGGCTGTTAGCACCCGTCCACCCAAGCCGATACCCAGCGTCAGTAATACCAAGGCGTACAGGGTAAGTCCCACTAGGAAGGATTTTTTCATACACTCCATTCGGCGAATAATGCTGTTTAGTCTAACGGAATCCGATCACTGCGGGAATATTTCTCGCTAAATTTGGCGACTTAGGCTATAGTTATATACGCTTGAAATGTATTCTTGATGCATTTTTCTAGAAAAATGCGTTTAAACTAAGCCAGTTGCTAAAGCTACTTGCTAGTCCTAATGCTAGTCCTAATTATTAGGAATGTGATTAGAAGTGGCTGCTAGTCGGCTGCAATGTTAAGAATAATTTCAAGAACGCAAGCGGTCATGGTGGAATTGGTAGACACGCCATCTTGAGGGGGTGGTGGCGAAAGCCGTGAGAGTTCGAGTCTCTCTGACCGCATATTACTAAATCATTAACATAGTTAATATGGTCTGTGTCTCTACAGTCGATTTAGTGGTGTAGTGCATGCATTTGCATTGCCTTTGTACGTCCGGCAACGGGCAAAATAATTTCAGGAGCATGTCTGGGGAGTTTCGTAGCAGAAATCGCGCCCATCTACAGTTCTAGCGTTACCCCCAACATCATAGGCATTTTATTTGGTGGGGCATTTGTCGAGGATATTTTTGACAGTCGTTACGATCAGCACACCTTTTTAGAACGTTTCAGATCACAGCGCTTCCCTTCGCAACGGTACGACCTAGAATTGCGACCTAGAATGCTGACGTCACTTGCTTTGAAATTGGCAGCATTGCCCGAATTAGGCGAATTTTTTAGCAGTCAAGCCATTAGAAATTAAGGAACGACCCACAGGGCGATGTACTGCGTGGGAACCTATGATGGTGATAGGTTCTTTCCCGAAACGACCACCGCTATGCTTTCCGACCCCATTCCATTCCATCAGCCAGAATCCCATGGGCCCCACCAGAGCTTTCTAGGGCAGGTCAAAGGTTTGGCCCGAACCCTAGGGCGAGAACTTTTAGAAAAAGTGCTGTGGCTGTATTACGCGGCCCAAAACCCCAGTACGCCGCCTCAAGCTAGGGCAGTCATCTACGCGGCGCTCATCTACTTTCTAACGCCCCTAGATGCGGTTCCCGACCTACTTCCTGCCATAGGCTACGGGGATGATCTTGGCGCTGTGACCCTTGCTTTGGTGGCGATCGCCAGCCACATTGACCAAAATGTCAAAGATAGGGCCCACGCCACTTTGGAGACATGGTTTGCGGACTAATACCTTATTTTTTAGCTTTGGTTGTTGTTCTATTTAATTTTTTATTTGATTTTCTTGCTATTCCTACTTGCGTGCAGGTGTGAAGCGCGTTAGATACGCTAACCCATGCCCGGTATCAATCCCTTAGTCAGCTTTTTGATTGCCGAACCAGCCACATCACGGTAGCGCAATTCGCCGCAAAGGATCTGCCCCATGCGTTTGGTGGCAGAGGGGCGCTTGACACCAATTTTGTAGGCAAAACCGGGAATGCGGTAGAAAATACCGGAAATCTTTTGGGCCCAGGCCATGTCTGCACCCCAGGCTTCGTGCACGCGGGCTGTGTACCCAGGCAGGGCATCAGCGTTACCAGCGATCGCCCCATCAATCGCTTCCGCAGCAAGCATTCCCGTCAAGAGCGAAGGACGGATGCCTTCGGCGGTAAAAGGATCGACCACGCAGGCTGCCTCCCCCGCCAGGAGAGCATTTTGGGTATGGAGCGCCTGATCTCCATCCCAAAGGCAGAGAGGGTGACCAAAAGCCCGCACCGCGGCAAAATCAACGCCAAAAAGCTGGGCATACTGGGAGCCAATTTCCTTGAGGTTCTGCTTCTCGCCGCCAATGAACGTGCCGACGCCAATGGAATACCCATCTTCCTTAGGAAAGTTCCAGATATAGCCATTCTGGACGGTGCCAAAGTCAAAGTGGGCCGATTTGGTATTGTGGTCGGTAGCCGGGGCTTCAACTTCGAGCGCCGCACCCATGCGCCGCTTGCGATCCTTAAAGCCCAGCCATTTGGCTAGGGAACCCTTCGCGCCATCGGCAGCAATAAGATACCGGCCTGTCAAAGGTTCTACGTCGGTTTGGACTTCCCAGCGATCGCCCTGCCAAGCAATACCTGTCACGCTAATTTGATCGCGAACCTCCGCACCCTGCTTTTGGGATTGTTGGATCAGGTAATGGTCGAACACATCGCGGCGCACCATCCACACGGGCTCCTGGGAGTCAAGTTCCACCTCCTGGGGGTCACCCATCTGCCAGGTGTAACGAATGGATCGCACCGTCAGGGAGACCGCCGGCATCAAATCGAAGTCAAACCACTGCTGCACCATGGGGGAAACCCCCCCGCCACAGGGCTTGTACCGCGGCAGGGCCTCGCGTTCTAAAACCAGCACCTTGCGCCCACGCTTGGCGAGGTGGTAGGCGGCGGAGCCACCGGCGGGGCCGGCACCGACAATGATGCAGTCAAAACTCATGGGGGTAGGATGAATTGTGTCTAGACCCTACAATGCCATAAGTTTTGGCTGTTGTGGATCGAATGGTGCCTTGATGGAATTTGTGCAGGCAATTTTTTTGGGACTGGTGCAGGGGGTAACCGAATTTTTGCCCATCAGCAGTACCGCCCATCTCAAGGTTGTGCCCGTGGTGCTGGGGTGGGGCGACCCCGGAGTGGCATTTACGGCGGTGGTGCAATTGGGCAGCATCGGCGCGGTGCTGTGGTACTTTGCTGCCGATCTCTGGGCGATCGCCCGGGGGTGTGGGCAGGCTTTTTTGAAGGGTACCTACAACGTCCCCGAGGTGCGGCTGGCCCTAGCTATTGCTTTGGGGACTATCCCCATCGTGATCGGGGGTTTGGGGATCAAGCTGCTGGTGCCCGATTTTGACTGCTCACCGCTGCGGAGTTTAACTGCCATTGCTATTGCCTCCATCGTCATGGCCCTGCTGCTGGCGGTTGCCGAGCGGGTCGGGGGGCGATCGCGCGGCTATGACCGGTTAACCATTCGTGACGGAATTGGGCTGGGACTGGCCCAGGCTTTGGCCCTAGTGCCGGGGGTGTCCCGCTCCGGAGCCACCCTGACTGCGGGGCTGTCCCTTAGTTTGGAGCGGGTGGCGGCAACGCGATTTTCTTTTCTGCTTGGAATTCCGGCCATAACCATTGCTGGAATTGTGGAATTTTTGGGGTTGGTGCGTCGGGGCTTTAGCGTCGATAGTACCCTCTGCGGTGCCGCCGTAAAAACCCTTCCCGTCACTGGGGGCATGATTGCCGTGGGAACCCTATCGTCGGCGATTTTTTCCTACTTGGCGATCGCCTGGTTGCTGAAATTTTTCCAGACCCATAGCTCCTGGGTGTTTGTTTGGTACCGCCTCATTTTTGGCACCTTCCTGCTGCTAGGAATTGGGTTAGGCTGGTTTGCATGAGCTACCGCCTCGTCTTTTTTGGCACACCCAATTTTGCCGTTCCTACCCTCGCTGCCCTTGCCACAGCCGAGGACATGGCCGTTGTCGGTGTGGTGACGCAGCCCGATGCCCGCCGTAGCCGCCGGGGGGAACCGGAACCTTCTCCTGTCAAACGCTATGCCCTCGATCGCGACCTCGGCCCCATCTGGCAGCCCGAACGGTTGAAGCGCGATCGCCCGGTGATCGATGCCCTAGCGGCCGCCGAGGCCGATTTTTTTGTCGTCGTCGCCTACGGGCAAATCCTCTCCGCCGAAGTCCTGGCCCTGCCGCGCCACGGCTGCGTTAACGTCCACGGTTCCCTGCTGCCCAAGTACCGGGGGGCAGCTCCGATCCAATGGGCGATCGCCCGGGGAGAAACCCTGACTGGCATCACTACCATGCTCATGGATACAGGAATCGATACGGGGGCGATGCTCCTGACCGCCACCCAAGTAATTGCCCCCGATATCCATGCTGAAGACCTTTCGGCGCGCCTTGCTTCCCTGGGGGCCGACCTGCTGTTGCAGACCCTCCGTAGTTTTACGCGCCTCTCCCCCACACCCCAGGACTCCAGCCAAGCCTCCTATGCGCCTCTCATTGCCAAGACCGATCTGGAACTTGCTTGGTCAGAACCGGCCAAGGCGCTCCATGATCGCGTTCGGGCCTTTTACCCCCACTGCCATACGAGCTATGGCGACCAACGGCTTAAAATTCTGACCACCCAATGGCACCCTCCCGCACCCCAGCCCCCAGACCGGGGAGTGATTGCGGCGATCGGCAAACAGGAAGGAATTAGGGTGCAAACCGGGCTAGGAACCCTGGAACTGCTCACCGTCCAAGCCGCGGGCAAAAAGGTGCAACCGGCCTGGGAATTTGCCCAGGGAGCTAGGTTGCAGGTGGGCGATCGCCTGGGAACTGCGCCAGATGACCCCTCATCCGTTACGGATTAGTCGAAGGTTTTCCCTATCCGGCTTGACCAGACACCCCTTAAAACATTTAATAAGTAAGCGAATCAATAGCAACGCTCCATAAATTAACAAATCTGTTCAATTATTTTTACAACACCCAAAACTACAAACCTATGAGTGAACTGACAACTGCAATGATTCTGCCCATGGTGCTCGTTCCCGTCGCCATCGTCTTCGGCTACTTTTTGCTTAAGCTGCAAAAGGATTAGTCTTCACCCATGACCGTCCGCGTCCGCCTAGCCCCTAGCCCCACCGGTAACCTGCACATCGGCACCGCCCGCACAGCTATCTTTAACTGGCTCTACGCCCGCCGCCACGGGGGTACTTTTATCCTCAGGATTGAGGACACCGACCAAGAGCGATCGCGGGATGCCTTCACGCAGAATATTCTGGATGGACTCGCTTGGCTGAGCATTACCTACGACGAAGGCCCCTACTTTCAAACCCAACGGCGCGATCGCTACGTCCAGGGCGTGCACCAACTCCTAGAGCGCGGGCTGGCCTACTATTGCTATTGCAGCGAAGCAGAGCTGGAGGAAATGCGGGCAATCCAAAAAGCCCAAAAGCTAGCCCCCCGCTACGACAATCGCCATCGCCACCTTACCCCAGAGCAGCGCCAAGCCTACGAAGCCGAGGGTCGTCGCCCTGTGATTCGCTTTAAAATTGAGGAGCCTCGGGAGATTCGCTGGCACGACTTAGTGCGCGATCACGTGGTCTGGAATAGCCGGGATCTCGGTGGAGATATGGTCATCGCTCGCGTTGAAGCGTCAGGTGAACTGGGCTTGCCGCTGTATAACTTTGCCGTTGTCGTCGATGACATCGATATGCAGATCAGCCATGTGATTCGCGGGGAAGATCACATTGCCAATACGGCCAAGCAAATTTTGCTCTACGAAGCCCTCGGCGTCACGCCGCCCACCTTCGCCCACCCACCCCTGATTCTCAATGCCCAGGGGGCCAAAATCTCCAAGCGGGATGGTGCTACCTCGGTTTCCGAATTTCGCTCTTTGGGGTACCTACCGGAAGCCTTCAACAACTACATGATCCTCCTAGGATGGTCTCCCAGCGACGGACAGGAGCTTTTTAGCATCGCTGACGCGGCCCAGCACTTCGACTTTGACCGGGTGAATGCCGCTGGGGCCCGCTTTGACTGGGATAAACTCAATTGGCTGAATGGGCAGTATATCCGCGCCCTCACGGTGTCAGAACTGGGCGATCGCCTCCAACCCTTTTGGCAGCAGGCCGGCATTGACATCGCTGCCTATCCCGACTCCTGGCAGCAGGAACTCACCGCCCTCATCGCCCCGAGCCTGACCGTGCTGGCCGATGCCCCCAAGGTGGCCACCACCTTCTTTGTGGACTATCCCGAGTATCCCCCAGACATTTGGGAATCTTTGGGTTCCGAGGTGGTGCGCGTTGCTTTAACCGCACTGGTAGAAGTCCTCAAAACTCGGGATACCCTGACCGCCGCCGAAGCCAACGACCTTGTGCAGGCCCAAGTTGCCGCCCAAAAGGTAAAAAAAGGCGCGATCATGAAGCCCCTGCGCCTAGCCCTGACCGCCGAGCCCCATGGCACCGAACTGATGCCTACCCTGGCTTTACTGCACCAGCGCCAGCTGGCTATTCCTCGGCTGGAAAAGGTGCTGAGCCATTTGTAGGGGTGATGTCGCAGACCGGTGGAGTTGCCCGACGGCAGATAACCTCTACAGCCGAATATTGAGTTACTGGCTCGCGCCGCAACTTCAGGCTGGACTTTGTGCGATCGCCTAGCCAATGAAACTCATTCAAGAACCACATTTAAGAACCAGTAGTTCGCTTAACTGATTCTTCAAATCCGGAGATACCATCAACGGCCGATAAGCTTCACCTTCATAGGGCTGCCAAACATAGCCGGGGCTGAAAGGTTGAAATAAGGTAGAGGCTTCAAGCGATCGCCAGATCGCCTCAGCTAAGACTAAGCCCGGAAAACCGGGAATTGTTGCCCCCGAGATCAACTCACTATAGGTTCTGAATTCATCAACTTCTACACCAACCAAGGCATACCGGAAGGGCGGAGCAAATTGCAACCGTTTGTAGAGTAAGATGCCCAACTCCGTCATCTGGTAAGCAATATCGGATCGATCAACTCCCACGCCACTAATGCCACTGGGACAAACTTTACACCACCAATGTTCCTCAATATCTTGAAAAACTGCTGCCTGGCATTGGGACTGATGACCGTTGGAAAGAACCCAAGAAAGACCATCAAAATGCTGTGCGAATTGCTCAGCGGCAGTCAGACCTGCACCACATTCAGCCGACAAACTAAATGCCCACACCATCTTAATCAACCCTCTCCCAGTCATTTTGGGTATTTGCCAATGCGATCTCGTACTTTTCCAAAAGCATTGTAGCCCTTGGCATAATGCTAACGTGCGTGGCGCTGTCTTGAACAGCCTCAAGATCGCCACCGATTTTGCTATCTTCAATGTGCCACAGGGGATCTCTTCCCATTCCTCCAAAAGCTGGAGGTCTGCGAAACGCTGGCAAGCTCTCGATTGAGAGTGATGTGGACATCCCTTTCGTGCTTCTAACGGCTATAACCGCCACCTCCCCTGTGGTTTTGCGTTCTGCTTCCGATCGCAAGTATCCTTTGTCATCCAGCCAATCTTTCGGTATTTCTTCAATGTCAATATCAATGCCAAGTCTGACTCCCAAAAGTCGGGCACTACGTCCCATCTTGGGCTTGCCATTAGCTTCTGCCATTCCTCGATAGTAAAGTTTTGTCGCACAACCAGGATGAATAACTTAATTTCAAAAGCATAGATCCAAAAGTCTTCAATTTGCCTGACGACTTTGCTTTGAACCAATAGCACCATTTCCAGATGTCTGCCCAGTCCTAGAGCCCTTAAGTTAGCACTGCCCACATAAGCAAACAGCCCATCTGCTACGCAAAATTTGGCATAGATCATAGGCGTTGGGCATCTGCCATTTTTTTCCTTGGGCTTAGGGCATCGGCTAAGGTGCCCCTAAAAACATGCCTGTGTAACGCTACAAAGAACTTTGGCAGCATCCATAGCATTTGGGTTATTCGCTACATAGCTGATGAAATCCGAATCCTTTGCAGTAGCCATAAACTCAATATCATCGAACTCCAAAAGCTAACCTTAAGCTACAACCCTACCGATGCTTGGTGAAATTCTAAACTCAGCAGAAAATGGTGGCGTACCTACCCCCACCGATATGCTAGGCGTGTTAACGTGCAACTCACAGCCAAGGCAGGTACTAGTGCCTGAGCAGAAGCTCTAGCCTTCCTCCGAGAGGTAGGTATAGCCGTTGAGGCTGTGCTCGTAATCCTTCAAGAACAGACTCGCTTCGGCCAGGCTGATCTGGTTGGCTTGCAGTGCTTGCTCCGTCGCCCGGCGGACATTTTCTAGCAATCCCTCGCGGCTGTATTGCACGTATTGCAGCACCTCGGTCATGGAGTCGCCCTTAATCACGTGCTCGACTTTATAGCCTTTGGGGGTCATGTGGATGTGCACGGCATCGGTGTCACCAAACAGGTTATGGAGATCGCCGAGGATTTCTTGGTAGGCTCCCCCCAGAAACAGGGCCAGATAGTAGGGCTCGCCGGAGCGGTAGGGATGGAGTTCCAGAACGTTTTTCACGTCCCGCAGGTCGATGAATTTATCAATTTTGCCGTCACTATCGCAGGTGAGGTCGGCAATGATGCCCCGGCAGGAGGGTTCTTCATCGAGCCGGTGAATGGGCATGATGGGAAAGAGTTGGTCGATCGCCCAACTGTCTGGAGCCGACTGAAAGACGGAAAAATTGCAGTAGTAGGTCTGCGCCATGATCCGCTCGAGATCTTCGAGATCGTCGGGAACGTAGTTTTGTTGGCGTACTGCTTGCAAGATGCGATCGCAACAGGCCCAGAACAGGCGTTCGGCTCGAGCCCGCTCCCGTAGGCTGAGGTAGCCAAAGGAAAACAGGCTTACGGCTTCATCCTTGAACTGCTCGGCGTCGTGGTAGGACTCCTGGTAGTTTTGGGCAGTCACATTTTCGAGGGTTTCAAAGAGGTTGCGAACCACTAGGGGCTCGTCTTCCTGAAGGGGTTCAATCGCCTCCGTTGGGCGGGTGCTGCACCCCAGGACCTCAAACACCAACACCGACTGGTGGGCGGCGATCGCCCGGCCGCTTTCACTGACGAGGGTGGGCACGGGTATATCTTTGTCGTCGCAGGCTTCCTTAACTGCGGCCACCACATCGTAGGCGTAGTTTTGCATGCTGTAGTTTTTGGAAGCGTAGAAGTTGGTGCGGGAGCCGTCGTAGTCTACGCCGAGACCGCCGCCCACATCGAGGTAGCGCATGTTGGCCCCCAGCAGGGAGAGCTGCACATAGATCTGTCCGGCTTCCCGCAGGGCTTCTTTGATCGTGGTAATGGCACTGACCTGGGAACCAATATGAAAATGCAGCAATTGTAAGGAATCCAGCAACCCCACGGCCCGCAGGCGATCGGTTACCTCCAGAATTTCCCACATCGTTAGGCCAAATTTGGCCTTTTCGCCCGTGGAGTCCTCCCAATGCCCTTTGCCCTTGGTGTTGAGCTTGGCCCGCACGCCCACAACGGGTGCAATCCCCAGTTTGGCCGCCGCCTGGATGACGGTTTCGACTTCCTCGAGTTGCTCCAGCACGATGATGGTGTTATGCCCCAAACGCCGCGCCAGTAGGGCAGTTTCAATAAATTCGCGATCTTTGTAGCCGTTGCAGATCAGCAGGGCTCCGGGGGTTTTGAGGGTGGCGAGGGCAATGAGCAGTTCTGGCTTAGAGCCGGCTTCGAGCCCAAATTGAAAGGGGCGACCAAATTCCACCAGTTCCTCGACGAGCTGGCGCTGCTGGTTCACCTTGACCGGATACACGCCGCGGTAGACCCCATCGTAGTTGTAACGGGCGATCGCCTTGGCAAAGGAAGCATTGAGCCGTTCGATGCGGTCGGCCAAAATGTCGGAGAACCGCAGCAGGAGGGGCAGCCGCAGATTGCGTTTTTTGAGGTCGCCGATCAGGGCAAACAGGTCAATGGCCCCACCGCGATCGCCCATGGGAGAGACGGTGACGTGACCGGCAGCATTGATACTGAAGTAGGGAGAACCCCACGCATCTACACGGTACAGTTGCTCGCTATCCTGAATCGTCCAGCGCTTTGCCAATGCCGATACTGCCACCATCTCAGACTCCTAGGTCACATAGAAAAATTTTTGCACAGAACATCAAACAATACATGCCCCAATCAAGGGCAGCATCTAACCTAGGAGAGAGGGTCAACGTAGCCCACGAGGAGCCAGTCGTCCCCTACGGTTTGCCAGGAGGTGCGGCTGAGGTGGATCGCCTGATCCATGTGGGTGATTCCCAGATTGGCGATCGCCCCGTTGCCATGGCCACCGATGATTTTGGGCGCAATGAAGGCGTAAACTTTCTGCACAGCCCGCGCCGCCATCGCTGCCGCCGCCAAGGGCGCACCACATTCCCACAACACTTGGTTGCAGCCCCGCTGCCCTAGGGTAGCCACCACGGAAGCGATGGTCAATTGGGGGAGAGCTAGTACCTCCACACCCTGCTGTTCGAGCAGGGCACGCCGATCGTCCTGACCTTGGAGAGCAGCAACTTCGGTAACGACCAGGGTGGGAGCATCGCCTACCTGCCACACCTGGGCCTGATGGGGCAACCGGAAGGATCGGGTCAGGATCACCCGCAGGGGGTTGGTGGGGTGCGCGCCGTGGCAGGTCAGTTGGGGATTGTCGAGGCGCACCGTGTTGCCGCCGGTGATCACGGCATCGCAGTCGCCGCGCAGTTGGTGGACATAGTGGCGGGCGGGGGGGCTGGTGATCCATTGGCTGTGGCCGGTGCTAGTGGCGATTTTGCCATCCAGGGTCATGGCGTACTTCCAGAGGCCGAGGGGTTGGCCGTGGCGCAGCCGGTAAAAAAAACCTTCGTTGATAGCGCGGCACTCGGCTTCAAGGATGCCCAGGGTGAGGTCGATCCCCGCTGCCCTAAGGCGATCGCAGCCCCGACCCGACACCCGCGGATCGGAATCAAGGGTGCCCACGACCACGCGCTGGATGCCTGCTGGGATGATGGCAGCGGTGCAGGGGGGGGTGCGCCCCTGGTGATCGCAGGGTTCTAAGTTGACATAGAGGGTTGCCCCCACTAAGGCAGAGCGATCACCCACGGCATCTAGGGCCCTTACTTCGGCATGGGGTTGGCCCGCCCGCTCGTGCCACCCTTCCCCCAGCAGGTGACCGTTCTTGACAATCGCACAGCCAACCCGAGGATTGGGGGCCGTACGCCCCCGCCGCGCCAGTTCCAGGCAGCGCGCCATCCAGTATCGATCCTGGCCTAGAGCAGCTTCTGGGTTAGTTGGTGCTGATTCCATAGGGTTTGGTAGGTGGCGGAGGTTTCCAGGAGTTCGCTATGGCTGCCCACCTGTTGTACCTGCCCTTGTTCCATCAGCAAAATGCGATCGCAGGTCGCCGCCGCCGACAGGTTGTGGGTGATGAACAATACGGTTTTCGATTGGGGCAGGCTTTGGAGGATTTCGGTGGCCGTGCGGTTGTCCACGCTGGATAGGGCATCGTCTAGCACGACCACTGCGGCATCCATCAGCAGCGCCCGCGCCAGGGCCGAACGTTGGCGTTGCCCCCCGGAAAGGGTAATACCCCGCTCGCCCACGTAGGTTTCGTATTGTTGAGGGAAATTGACAATTTCGGGATGGATCCGTGCTTGGGTGGCGTAGGCTTCCACCTCATTCATGCCGCTTTCGGGGCGACCGTAGCGAATATTGTTGGCGATCGTGGCACTGAACAAAAAACTTTCCTGGGGCACAAAGGCGATCGCCCGCCGCAGATCCTCAATCCTAATTTGAGTGATGTCCACACCATCCAAAAATATCGTTCCCGGTGGCGTTTCCACCAGCCGCAACAGCACGTTAGCCAGCGTAGTTTTACCGCAGCCCACGGGGCCAATCACTGCTATTTTTTCGCCGGCAGCCACCCGAAAACTCACATTCTTTAGGGCGCTTTGCTTGCTCTCGGGATAGGAAAAACCCAGCGATCGCACCTCCAAATCCCCATGCAAGTTCTGATGTTTTAGCTCCCGTGCCCCCTGGGGATCGCTAATTGCTGGTGCAATGTCCAGGACATTGTGAATTCGATCAATGCTAACTTGCCCCCGCTGGTAGGCCGTAATCGTGAAACCGAGCAGTGCCGTTGGAAAAATCAGATAGTTGACGTAACTGATCAGGGACAAAAGCTCGCCGATGTCGAAGTCAGGTACGCGATTCACCAACATTTCGCCACCAAACCACAGTAGGAGCAAAAAGCTAATACTAGCGATGCCGCCCAGCATCGGGAACAGGACGCTACGGGTGCGGGCAATTTTAAGATTAGCCCCCAGAAGACGAGAATTTAAGCTATGGAATGCCCTCTGTTCATTAAGCTCCTGGGCGTAGGTCTTAATCAGAGCCATGCCGTTGAGATCTTCCTGCAGCATGTTGCTAACGCTAGAAAGTTCTTCCTGGATATGGAGCTGTTCATCCCGCAGCCGTCCGGAAAAAACGCTAACGATACCAAACATAACCGGATATACCGACAGGGCTATTAAACTGAGTCGGGTGTCGATCAGAAACATAGCCGGTAAAGTAAGGGCGTAGGCGAAAAATGTATTGATCAAACTTAAAATCGCAAAGCCCAATAAGCGGCGAATATTTTCCACATCGCTCGTCGTGATACTAATAATTTCACCCGCGGGGTGGAGTGCAAAATAACGGGTTGGCAGGGTAACGATATGCTCGAAAATTCTTTGCTTGAGTTGGTATTCAACCTTGCGCCCAATGCCAAACAGCAACATGCGCGACCACATGCGAATCAGCAACATCACCGAAGCCAAACCGGCGATCGCCCCACCATAGGCAGCTACCCGATCCGCACTAAATGCGCTTTCCAGTTCCTTAACCGCATCCTTGAGCAGCCAGGGAATGTAGGTGGCCAGAATGTTAACGACCAGCAGGGCAAAAATCCCCCAAAAAAATTCTCGCCCGTGGGGACGCAGATAGGAACGGAGAATTGGCCAGTGGGATCGGGTCATGCGGAGGACAGGGCAACTGCGCTTCCATTATGCCACTGGGGAGGGAACCGCGCCGAGGGCGGTAAGTTCGGCCCTGAGATCCGGGGCGATAGGGCGACACGTAGTCCACTCTTCAATGAGATGCTGCACAACTTTGTCATCGCCAGATTTCTGATAAAGGGCGATCGCATTCATCAGGGTTAGACGAATTGTTTTGGGCTGCACGTTAAATAAATAATCCAGGGCACGCATTTCTTCATCCGCTGCCAATCGGTAGAGCATTTGGGCGCGCTCCCGTTCGTAGCGGCTGAGATAGACGCCTGCTTGACGGGCATAAACTTGACTTCTGAGGTGATGGTTGATCCAGCTCATGGGTACCTTAGGTAGGAGAGCGTTAAAGTGCCGAATTCCCAGGAATATCAAACCATCGGGGAAGTAACCTGGAACCTGCACCGAGCGGATGTGCCGCCTATTGTCCTGCTTTGCTGCCGTTTCGTCCGCTATTTTAGAAATTTGTTGCAAAAATTCACAGCGCCCTTGCTTCGCGACCGCCAATCCCCGTGCTAGGTTGGCTACTACGTGTCTCCAAAGTGGCTATCCATCGCCTATGACGTCACTTTTGTCCCGGTTGCACCTCTACGGTCACCGTCCGGCCCTGTGCCTTGGGCCGGAAACTTGGAGCTATGCTTCCCTTGAGTCCCGCGCCGCAGCGGTGGGTTTGGCGCTGCAAACCGTGCCCGGGCGAAATGTCGGCTTGATGGCTGCGCCCGGGGTGGGCTATGGGGCAGGACTGTTGGGGATTTGGTGGGCAGGCAAAATGGCGGTGCCCCTCGCGCTTACCTACCCTCCGCCGGAGTTGGATTATGTCCTGACCCACGGGGAGGTGGGCTGCATTGTCGCCGATCGCACCCTTGCCCCCGAGGAAGAACAGCGGTTGCGGGCGATCGCCCAGGAGAAGTCCCTTGCAATTGTGTGGGTCGAGGATTGCGAGGCCCCAGCACCCCTTTGGGCCGTGCCCCCCGTCCCTTCGGAACAACCCGCGCTTATGCTTTTCACCAGCGGCACCACGGGTAAGCCCAAGGGGGTCGTGCACACCCACGCCAGCCTTACGGCCCAAATTCTCAGCCTGACAGAGGCGTGGGGCTGGAGCGCCAGCGATCGCATCCTCCACGTTTTGCCCTTACATCACATCCATGGAATTGTCAATATTTTGCTCTGTGCCCTGTGGTCGGGTGCCGTGTGCGAATTTGTCCCCCGCTTCACCCCTACCCTCGTTTGGGAGCGCCTGGCCGATGCCTCCCTATTCATGGCAGTACCCACGGTTTACGTTAAATTAATTGCTGCCCATTACCAGAGCGACGCCACCACCCAGGCCTGCCATCGCGCGGCGACCCACAACCTCCGGCTTGCGGTTTCGGGCTCCGCTGCCCTACCGGTGTCCGTACTGCAGCAGTGGCAGGAAATCACGGGGCACCGCCTTCTAGAGCGCTATGGCATGACCGAAATTGGCATGGCCCTCTCCCAACCCCTCAGGGGCGATCGCATTCCCGGCACCGTGGGGCAACCCCTGCCCGGCGTCCATGCCCGCCTCATGGGAGACTCTGGAGCCCTCACCTCAGAAGGGGAACTCCAAATCCAAAGCCCCACCCTATTTGCCGAATATTGGCGCAATCCTACCGCCACCGCCGCGGCCTTTACGACCGATGGTTGGTTTTGCACGGGCGATCGCGCCTGCTACGAAGCGGGTCAGTATCGCATCCTGGGGCGCATCAGTCAGGACATTCTCAAAACTGGCGGCTATAAGGTCTCGGCCCTGGAAATAGAAGAGGTGCTGCGTACCCATCCAGCCATTGCCGAATGCGCGATCGTGGGTATTCCCGATCCCACTTGGGGGGACAAAATCTGCGCCGCCGTCATCCTCCACCCCCAAAAACAGCTCACTCTTCTAGAGTTGCGCCGTTGGAGTAAGGATTTTTTAGCACCCTATAAAACTCCCATGGCCCTCAAGATTTTAGAACAGTTACCCCGCAATGCCCTTGGTAAGGTGCTGAAACCCCAGCTAAAAAGTCTTTTTGCTCCCAGCACACCCCATCCTTCAGAAACAACACCTTAAGGCGATCACAGCGCTTCTAATTCTGATGATTCCATGTACTATGAACGTATGGTTGAGATGTGTTTGAAACGCTTAAACCGTAAGAGTGTACGGTCTAACTAAACATCTCAGCAGGATCGGCAGATTGAACTTTACGCAAGGAAATAGCGCCGGAGATCGTACACATCACCATTGTTAAGATCATTACCTGAATCCCCCGCTCTAGGGTCATTTCAATAGGAAGGCGCGTCGCATTGCGCGCGAGATTGTAGAGGCCAACGGCTGCCATGAAAGCCGGAATGTAGCCCAGGATCGACAACACAAAAGCTTCTTGAATCACAACCACAGATAAGTAGATGTTGCTATACCCCATCGCCTTAAGCGTGGCATATTCTGCCATGTGGTCGGAAACGTCGGTATAAAGAATCTGATACACAATGACAATGCCAACGATAAACCCCATCACCGTACCAAGGCTAAAAATAAAACCGATCGCCGTGCCCCGCTGCCAGTAGGTGCGTTCAAAGGCAATAAATCCCTCGCGGGTGAGAATGCGCACATCATCAATACTGGCATCGTTCGTTTTTTCTAAATCCCGCATTTGCAAGGCAGTCTTGGCGATCACGACCTTTTCCGGATCCTCCCTCACGTCCAAAATCCGTCCATCCCCAAGATCCAACTTAGCTCCTTTTTTTACCTGTTGCTTATCCACAAAAACGCGGCGATCGCCCGTATAAATGACATCGCGACCGCCAAAGGATTCAACGCGATCTGTCTCCGATAGCCCGGTGTACAGGTAGGAGGGAAATATTCTCTTGTTATCTGGCTGTAGGGCACCCCGCGGCAAAAATACAGACGGAACAGGCGCATTTTGAATGTAATTGAGCATCATCGCATAGGGAGAAATTCCCGGCTTGAGCGCAATCAAACCCACATTGATCAAACCTGGTCGGCGGCTATCAAAGATTCTGAGAAAATTTGTCTCGCTTGTCACGATCGCCCCATCCGCCGCAAACGAAGATCCCAACTCGAACAAACCCCCAATTGTCAGCTTGCGATTGGCTACCTCACGGGTGACAAAGTTGTCACAGCGAAAGGCCTCGGGAGTAAACTTGTTAATCAGCGACTGCGAACCGCATTCCGCCACAATTGGGCCAAACTCAGCTCGGGAAGTACGATCAAAAAGCACCACATCCTGTTCCCGCAGACGCTCTAAATTTTCTGCCACTCCAGGCATCAAAAATGACGTACTGTTGGGACTCGCCCCTAAAACTAAAATGTTGCGGGTAGAACCTGACACGTCCTCCTGAATTTTCCACGCAGCTAGGCCAATGTACATGGATGTTACTTCGCTAACCTCGGGGAAGCCATAGGCCTGAAAAAGCCGCCTTTGGGAAAAATTGCGCATTCCCACGAGGTTGGTGGATTGGGGACTAATAAGAACCACATCCCCCAAAAGATTGCTCTGAAGCCGCACAGCGCTGCGAAAGAGGGCATCCTGGAAGCCGATTTGCATGAAAATCAAGATGACCGCAAAGGTGATTCCGGCGATCGCCACCAAGAGTCGAGCCTTTTGGTGGGTGAGCTGCAGCCATGCTAAAGGAATTGCCAAAATCATAGGGGTCGCCGGTAAGTTCGTCTATTAAACCATTAAGTGCGCCTTAGCATTTCTTAAGGTCTAAGGAAGCTTGGTGAAAAAAACGCGATGCTATCTGCTGTCAAGTAAGGTACAGTCTATCAGGTGTTCAACCGCGATAATGCGCTAATTCAATAATGTTGCGTCTGAATTCTTGGATGGGAATTCTTAATCATTTTGTTCTTTCGTCCGAGGTGATTCCCGCAAGAACTATGGCATGTTATTGGAGCACCATCCCAGTAATGCGCCAAGCAGCATTTTAGATGGCGAGAAATTCTCAACTTTATTAGTCTTGATCCCCCCAATCTTCCCTAATGAAAGAGCACAAGCATATGCTGCATCGTTCGCGCATCCTGAGCATCTTCCTAAGCGCTCTCTTGCTCTCCCTAGCCATTTCCCTCCGCCTTGAAGTATCCCCTGCTTCGGTAAAAGCACAGTCCCAAGCCCTTCTCGTTGGCGCAGCAGCAAGTCTTCAGGATGTTTTCGAGGAGATAAATTCAAGGTTTGAAGCCATCAACCCCAGCGCTCGTATTCGGTATAACTTCGCCGCTTCCGGGGCGCTTCAGCGGCAAATTGAACAGGGTGCACCCATCGATCTATTTATTTCCGCAGCAGTTCGTCCTATGAATAGTCTTGAAGAAAGGGGATTGCTTTTGCAAGGAACGCGACGCAACCTCCTGTCAAACAGGTTGGCATTGATTGTGCCAAAGAATGCAGCAGTCAAAATCGATGGCTTCATGCAGCTAGCTGATCCCCGAATTAAACGAATTGCGATCGGCGAGCCGCGCAGTGTCCCTGCTGGTCAGTATGCCGAAGAGGTATTGGGCAACTTAGGCATTCTAGAAAAAATACGACCCAAATTGGTGTTTAGCAATTCGGTCAGGGGCGTGCTAGCAAGTGTGGCAAATGGAAATGCTGATGCAGGCATTGTTTACACCACTGACGCTAAAATATCAAAACAAGTTATCCAAGTCGCCATAGCCTCTGAGCGGCTCCACACCCCTATCGTATATCCAATTGCCGTTATTGCCAGCAGCAAAAATAAAGAAGGGGCATTGACCTATGCAAATTTCCTGTCAGGAAATGAAGCAAAGAGAATTTTTCAGCGCTATGGTTTCAGTTTCCCCAAATAGCAGCAGAGCTGAAATGCCTCTGAAAATCTCATCAATACTATGGCAAGCATGAACTGGGAACCCCTCTGGATATCTCTAGGAGCTGCGACCGTTGCTACGGTGATTGCTTTTTTTCTCGGCGTCATTGCTGCCTATGGGATGCTCAACTATCGTGGTCGCTGGAAATCCCTGATTGAATCTTTTTTCATCGCCCCCATGGTACTGCCGCCTACGGTTACGGGTTTTCTACTGTTACTTCTTTGTGGTAAAAATGGACCCGTAGGGCATGTGACAGCGTTTTTTGATTTCACCATTATCTTTACTTGGTATGCGGTAGTCATCGCTGCGGTGGTTGTTGCTTTCCCCCTAATGTATAGAACGGCATTGGGAGCTTTTGAACAGGTCAATCCCAGCCTTTTACTTGTTGCTCAAACATTAGCTTCTTCCAGGTGGCGCGTTTTTTTGAGGATCGTACTACCTCTTTCATTTCCTGGGCTTATTGCCGGGACGACTCTAACTTTTGCCCGTGCTTTAGGGGAGTTTGGCGCAACGCTGATGCTAGCAGGCAACATTCCTGGTCAAACTCAGACAGTGCCCATGGCAATTTACTTTGCCGTTGAGGCCGGAGACTTCAACGAAGCCTGGTTTTGGGCTGCCGTTATTCTGACTATCTCTGGGTCAGGGATAGTTGCTGCCAACTTTTGGGTCGGATATTATAAGAATCGTACTTTCGGCAGCCCATCTCAACTAGAGAGCAAAGAAACCAGCTCCTCAGTATCTAAATTCACAAAACCTTTACTTCGGCAGAGCCTTTCTTGTCTTGATGGAAGTAGTGATCCTGCATCGGATAACAATCCTCCAAGGCTCAATGTCGCAATTACGAAGCGGTTACCACAATTCCATCTCGATGTATTTTTTTCAGCCGACCAAGAAGCACTAGGACTGTTGGGCGCATCGGGTTCTGGCAAGAGCATGATTTTACGCTGCATAGCTGGACTGGATACCCCAAATCAAGGTCACATTGCCATCAATGGGGTTACTGTTTTTGACGCCAAACGCAATATCAATATTCCCAGCTATCGCCGCAAAGTTGGTCTCTTATTGCAGGATTATGCGCTGTTTCCCCACATGACTGTAGCCCAAAATGTTGGCTTTGGACTGCATGAACTCCCCCCCGATGGGCGATCGCACCGGATCCGCAAACAACTTTCTCTGGTGCAACTAGAAGGCTTTGAAAATCGCTACCCCCATCAGCTTTCGGGCGGGCAGCAGCAGCGTGCGGCCCTAGCCCGAGCCTTAGCTATGGAGCCCAATATCTTACTTTTAGATGAACCCTTTTCCGCCCTAGATTCCCACCTTCGCAACGAACTGGAAAAGCAATTGATTAGGATCCTATCTTCCTATGCGGGCCCTACCCTATTTGTGAGCCACAACCTAGAAGAAGCCTATCGCGTCTGCCAAAGACTGCTGGTTTTAGAGCGGGGAACGATCGCGGTCGCCGGTGCGAAGCAAACAATATTTGATCGACCCGAAAAGCGATCCATAGCCCAACTCACGGGCTGCAAAAATTATTCCGCCATCCAAACTATCACTTCCCACTCGCTCCATGCCCCGGACTGGAATTGCACCCTATCCACAGCCGAGGCGATCGCACCCTCCCACGCCTATGTTGGCATTCGCGCCCACCACATCATTTTTTGGGAAGAACAATACCAATCTGAAATCCCAGCCAATGTATTTTCAGCCTGGGTTGTATGGACTAGTGAAACGCCCCATCGCATGACGGTTTATCTTAAAATTGGTGCACCGCCCGCCCATGCCGAAGACTATCACCTTCAAGCGGAAGTTTTTAAGGATAGGTGGCGGCAACTGCAGCTTAAACCCATGCCTTGGTTGATACACTTACAGCCAGAACGGTTACTTTTGCTGCAACCCTAAATCAATTTCCTAGATGAATTCTTAGGTCTGCCACGGAACTTCCGTAAAAAAGCAACTGCGCGCCCCTGTGTGGCAAGCAATATCGCCCACCTGTTCAATTTTTAGCAGGAGAACATCGCGATCGCAATCGTAAAACAACCGCCTTAATTTTTGGATATGCCCGGAAGTTGCTCCCTTATGCCATAGCTCCCGTCGCGAACGGCTCCAATAGTGCACTTCTCCGGTGGTAAGGGTTCTTTCCAGGGACTCCCGATTCATCCACGCTACCATGAGCACGGTTCCGTCCCCCGCATCCTGGGCGATCGCCGGAATTAGACCCTGATCGTTAAAACACAATGTTTCCAGCCAAGACATTAGGGGATCTCCACCGAAGCATCGACCTTGAAACTATTAATAATGCGGTTGTAATCCTTTCTTAGTCGCGGGAACTGATCCGCCAGCACCCCCGTAGTGAGAATAGCGACTTTGCTCCCCTTGCGCTCCACAAAACTGTTACCCAAGAGCCGCCCTTGGGCCAGTTCTACGCGCACCGTATAGCCCCAAACAATCAGATAGCTTCCGTCTTTTTGCCGCACAGGACTTTCGATATAAAAACCCTCATTTTTATCGAAGGTTCGGCGCAAAAATGCTTCCAGATCGGAGACCATTTTCTGATCGTCGGTATCCTGGGCGGCCTCAAAAATATCAACGCCAACCAAAGCATTTCCTGTCGGATCGAGCCACACATGGATGACCTCACCGGGTTTTGTGGTGTCGTTTAATTTCCAGCCCGTAGGCACATCTAGGCGGAATAGCCCCGAGCCGTGCTCAAACTGATCGTAGGAACCAATTTCCACTCGGGCAAACTGAGTATTTCCTGCCTTTGTTGGCGATGGTGATGGTGTTGCCTCGGGTTCTGCGGTAGGCGTCGGCGTCGGCGATGGCGTAGCTTCGGGTTCCGCCGTGGCCGTAGAAGTCGGCGATGGGGTACTCTCGGGATCAGCCGCGGCCGTTGGCGTTGGCTTAGACTGCTGCGCCAATTGGCGGTTGAAGCCGTCGTACCAGGCGATCGCCCCAACGGTCAGGGATACAATACCGGCGGCGATCGCCCAGGTAAGCCACACCTTAGCACTGGAGGAGGTTGGGGACGGGGAGGGAACCGAAACCGTACCTCTCGGCGATGGCGTGGCTGGGATGCCGGCGGGGGGAATGAGGGTTGCTGGGGCTCCGGAGGGAGCCATGGCCACGGTTGGTTCCGTAGCATTGCTGCCACTAATGGCAATAGTTGGTGCCGCATTGACCGCCGGAGCGAGGGCATTGAGGGCGGCTAGGGCCTCGGTGGCCGAGGGAAAGCGCTGGCTGAAGTGGTAGCGCACCATGGTTTGCAAAAACTCCGCAAAGGGCTCACTCACCGCCACGCGATCGCGCCATAGTATTTCGCCGGTGGTGCAATCTTCGGGCAGTTGGTCGGGGGCCACACCCGTAAGAACTTGGATCCCAATCATGCCCACCGCGTAGACATCGCTGCTGAGACGGGGTTTGCCCTTAGCCTGTTCGCTGGGCATGTAACCTGGAGAGCCGATGCTCACGGTGACGTTGGTCATCCCTTCGGAATTGGTCGCTAGGGCACTGACCTCCTTGACCGCACCAAAGTCGATCAAAACCAGCTTGCCCGTAGCCCGCGATCGCATGAGGTTTTGGAGCTTGATATCCCGGTGCACCACATTGTTTTGATGCACAAATGCCAGCACCTCCAGAATCTCCCGCAGCAGGCGCAGGGTCTCGGCTTCGCTGAGCCGCTGGCCGGCAGTAAACTCCTTAGAGAGGTCGTAACCATCAATAAACTCCTGCACCAAATAAAAATTGCCCTCCTCCTCGAAGTGGGCAAACAGATCCGGAATTTGGGGATGGCTATTCCCCAGACGGTACAAATATTCTGCTTCCCGCTCGAACAGCCCCTTGGCGACTTCATAGACCTTGGGATTGTTATCCTTGGGATGAAGTTGTTTCACAACGCAGTGGGGGCGTCCCGGCAGGTCGCGATCCTCCGCTAGGTAGGTATCCCCGAAGCCACCACTCCCCAAAATGCGAAGAATGGCGTAGCGGTTCCTCAGAATTTTGCCGACCATAGAACGCGCTCCAATGCGGTGGTACTAGCCTATCGGAAAAACTGCCCCTGCACTAGCGCCCAACCCTACAACTTGACTTCGATATCCACACCTGCGGCCAAATCCAACTTCATCAGGGCGTCAATGGTTTTGGGTGTGGGCTGGTAAATATCAATAATGCGGCTGTGGGTACGGGTCTCAAAATGCTCCCGCGAATCTTTATCCACGTGGGGCGATCGCAGCACGCAATAAATCCGGCGGCGGGTAGGCATGGGGATTGGGCCTACGGCAGCAGCGCTGGTACGGTTGGCGGTTTCGACGATTTTTTCGCAGGAGGCATCGAGGAGACGGTGGTCAAAAGCCTTTAAACGGATGCGGATCTTTTGTTGGATGACAGCCACGATTGGTTCAGTAATTTGACGGCATTTTTTATGCTAGCACGCCGGCTAAGCTAGGGCAATTTTTACCCTGGGGAGAATTGTCGCGGTTCCCAGTGGCTCCAGTTAGTAATGTCCGGCGGTTTTGCGGTGGTGGACGGCAGTGAGGCGGTTGGCTTGCAGAAGCTTTCCCCCCTCGGCGATCGCATAGATCAACCAGTGATCCCCACATTCCATCCGTTGCTGCACGCGGCATTCTAGGTAGGCCAGGGCATCGTCGAGAATGGGGGCCCCACAGCTGGATGGCGTGGTTTTGAGATCTTGGAAGCGATCTTCTCCCGGAGCAAAGCGTTTGGCGAAGGCCCGCATCAGGGGGCTGTCCTCCGGCAGAATGTTCAGCACAAATCCATCACCGGGGTAGACATAGGACTCAATGGCCCGCTCCTTGGCCACGGCGATCGTCAATCCCGGGGGCTGGAAACTGGCTTGGGACACCCAGGATGCCAGCATCGCGGTGGTTAGTTCTTCCCGTTGGGCAGTCATAACGCATAGGGAGCCCACCACCCGGCCGACGGCTTGCTCGAGATCGCTGGCGGGATTGACGGTGTTGCGCACCTTTTTGGCTACCTTTAGGGACTGGGCAAAGTCAGTGCCCAGCTCTTCGCACTGCTGGATCACGGCGGCAGTGGGGGCAAATTTGACCCGGACGGGCTCAAAGGCCAGGGCGTAGCCCGCATCTTGCAGCTTGCCAGCCAGGATATCCACGGCTTCACCACTCCAGCCATAGGAACCAAAAACCCCCGCCCGCAGGCTTTTGGGCGCGGTGGAAAGCACGATGCCTAGGGCAGTTTGCATTTGGGTTGGCAGGTGACCGCCAAGGGTGGGGGAACCGAGGAGAAACCCCGAGGCACGGCCGATCGCTTCCCGGATCTCGGCTGGCTCGGCATGCTCGCAATTGATTGTCTCCACCGCCACTTGGGCTTTTGTGATCCCGCGGGAGAGGGCCTGGGCCAGGATGGTGGTGTTGCCGTAGGCGGAGGCGTAGAGCACAACCACGGTCAGACCCTGCTGTTGCTGCTGTTCTCCCCACTGGCGGTAGCACTGCTGGAGGTCGCGCCAACCGTAGCGTAGCAGCGGCCCGTGGGCGGGGGCTGCCCATTGAGCCCCGAGGGACTGAATCTTATCTAGGGCAGCGGAAACTTGGCGCATCTGACTGACCATGAGGCAGTCGAAGTAGTAGCGGCGATCGCCCAGCATCGATTCCCATCCTTCATCAAAGACCTGATCGCTGCAGAGGTGGGCCCCAAAAAACTTATCGGTGAAAACGATGCCCGTACTTTGGTCGAACGTGGCGATCGCATCGGGATAGCGGGGCGTGGGAGTCAACAAAAACCGTAGCGTGTGCCCCTGTCCTAGGTCTAGAAGCTCGTCGCCCCGGAGGGCCTGGCATTGCAGGCTTTCGAGCTGGTCGGGTGCTTTTTCTGACAAAAGTAATCGCAGATTTTTGAGCATCAAAGGCGATCCCAATACCGTTGCGCCGGGTGCTAACCGCAGAAGTGCCTGCACGGTCTCGAAGCGATTGGGGTTGAGATGCTGGAGCAGCAGGTAGCGGATTTCTCCGGGGGGGCACACCCGCCCTAAAGCCGCGAGGTACATTGCGGTAAATGTTTCGCCGGGTGGATCGATCACCATCACCCCATCCCCCCGAATGACAAAGCTATTTGCTGTGGTGCCCTTTTCGAGACCGTACTCAATTTCAAAGCGTAGCCGCCGCCAACTGCGCGATCGCACAAGGGTTATCCCCGGCGCAACTGGCAAAACTTGGACATCACGGGACATACCTGATCCTCCTTGGGCTTCTGCTGTCCTTACTTTAGGCCACAGCGCCCCCGCGGAACACAATGCCACCGCCTGAAGCCCGTGGCAACACGATTATGTTTTTTTATTACAACTTATTTTCATTGAGAAGGTTCTAAGCTTCTATTTATTTAATGCAAATTGTTCTCAACAAATAAGGAGTGCAAATGACATCTATTCCTAAAAGTGGAATACCCCAAGAACACTGTCAGGTCGCTTGGTGGGCGGGAAATGCGCGCCTAGCGGAACTCTCTGGGCAGCTGTTGGGTGCTCACGTCGCCCATGCTGGGCTCATCGTGTTCTGGGCTGGAGCCATGACCCTGTTTGAGCTAGCTCACTTTGATCCAGGAAGACCCATGTATGATCAGGGGTTAATTGTGCTGCCCCATCTCGCTACCCAAGGCTGGGAAGAAGGACAGTTTCTGGCGATCGCAGCTATCCATCTCATTTCCTCTGCTTTTCTGGGTTGGGGTGGGCTGTACCATACCTTCCGGGCACCGAAAAAATTGGAGACCTTTTCCCGATTTTTTGGCTATTCCTGGACGGATCAAAATCAGATGACCAACATCTTAGGGTTCCATTTGATTCTGGTTGGTTGCGGCGCCCTGTTGCTGGCGGCCAAAGCCAGTATTTTTGGCGGGCTGTACGATCCTATCGTGGGCGCAGTGCGTCTCGTCACCCAGCCCACCTTAGATGCCGGCGTGATTGGCGGCTACCTCTTCGGGGCGATCGGTACCCATTGGATCGCGGGTGTTGACAACCTGGAAGACATTGTCGGCGGCCACATTTATGTCGGCATCATCTGCATTTTGGGGGGCGTATTCCACGTATGGACGCAGCCCTACGGTTGGACGCAACGCCTTTTCACCTGGTCTGGGGAGGCTTACCTTTCCTACAGTTTGGGAGCTTTGGCCCTGATGGGATTTGTGGCTGCCTACTACGGGGCTGTGAATACTGTTGCTTACCCTGAGGCTTTCTACGGCAAGGCATTGGTAATCAAAATGGGGATCTTGCCCTACTTTGCCCTTCCGGACTCCGCGATCCCCACAAATCGCGTATGGCTGACTAATGCCCACTTCTGGCTTGGCTTTTTCTTCCTTCAGGGGCATCTGTGGCACGCGCTGCGCGCCCGAGGCTTTGACTTCCAGCAAGGTAGGGTTCTTCTAACCAATGAAGTACTAGCTTGAACTTACCAAAGTATTTAATTGAGAACAGAGGCAATAATACTGTGACAACGAGTTTGCAACAGGAAACCATGGTGTTGGAGCAACCCGCCGCTATAAACGTGGGTTGGTGGGCTGGCAATGCCCGCTTGGTAAACCTATCGGGAAAACTACTGGGGGCCCATGTGGCCCATGCTGGGTTGATCGTGCTTTGGGCGGGAGCCATGACACTATTTGAGCTATCCCGCTATGATGCGACCCAGCCGATGTATTCCCAGGGGTTGATTATCTTGCCCCACCTAGCTGCCCAGGGTTTTGGCGTGGGAGTCGATGGTGCGATCGCCGATACCTATCCCTTCTTTGTGATCGGTGTGCTCCACCTTATTTCCTCGGCTGTTCTGGGGGCGGGCGGGCTGTTTCATGCACTGTTGGGGGCAGACGTGCTACCGCGTAGCGTCACCTTTTCGGGATTTTTCGGCTACGACTGGCAAGATGGCAACAAAATGACGACCATTATTGGCATTCATTTAGTGCTTCTGGGATTAGGGGCATGGTTGCTGGTGGGACGGGCCATGGTATGGGGGGGAATATTTGACCCCCACGCCGGACAGGGAGTTGTGCGCTTGATTTCTCAGCCTACCCTCAATCCCATCAAAATCTTTGGCTATCTCCTTGGGGCATCGGGCAGTGAGGGGATGGCGGCAGTCAATAATTTAGAGGATGTCATTGGTGGACATATTTGGATAGGGTTGATTTGCATTGGGGGTGGGATTTGGCATATTGTGACCGAACCATGGCCCTGGGTGAAACGGATTCTCATCTTTTCAGGCGAAGCCTATCTCTCCTACAGTTTGGGTGCGATCGCCTATATGGGAATTTTGGCAGCATATTTCATTAGCGTTAATGACACTGTATATCCCGCCGCTTTTTTTGGTCCGGTCAGCTCCTGGGAATTGGCGACGGGTGAGGTGTCGACACGGGGCTGGCTGGCATCGTTCCACTATGTCTTAGGAGGATTATTTTTAGTCGGACACTTGTGGCACGCCCTTCGGGCACGGGGCTCAGCGCAAGGCTTCGACTTCCGAAAGGGGGATTTCTTACGCTATGACCGCTCCCCGGAGGATGGGAACTTGCTTACTCCAGTCAATTCTTCAGATTTCAGCCTCACATTGCTGCGGAATCTACCCATCTATCGCCACGGATTATCACCATTTTTTCGGGGACTAGAGATTGGGATGGCCCACGGTTACTGGCTAGTTGGACCCTTTACACGCCTGAGTCCGCTGCGTAATAGTGTTTATGCCAATCAGGTTGGGCTCATTTCTGCCTGTGGACTGCTGCTGATTCTAACTATTTGCCTATCAGTCTATGGATCTGTTTCCTTCGACAAAAAGCTGGTAGTACTTCCCCGACCTGCCCTAGTAGGCAATGTTCCCAATGTTCCCGAAACCCTTACAACCGGAGATGGATGGAGTCAGTTTACTGCTGCATTTTGCATCGGTGGACTTGGGGGAGCATACTTTGCCTACTTACTGCTGTCAAACCTAGCGGTTACCACATTGTTACCTCTATCTTCTGGAAGTTGAAAGCGTCTCTGGGTCTGTGAGCAGTGCATGGACAAAAGAAGCGATCGTGATTTGAATCAATACTGGGATAACGGAGGTAACCCAATGCTTTATTCCCAAAAGGTACTGCAGACATATCTACTAGGGATTTTATTTGCATCGGCAGTCACAACTATGATTTCTTGGCTGCATTTCGTGATGCTATCTTTCTCGATTTAGAGGGCGCATCACTGTTTTCTCTCACAAGTAATTATCACTAGGAATCAAAGGAAGCATGACTAAAATTGGTCTTTTTTACGGTACCCAAACCGGCAGCACACAAGCGGTTGCTGAAATGATTCAGTCCTATCTCGGTAAAGATAAGGTGGACTTGATCGATGTTTCTAGAGCGAGTACAGATGACTTCAAGGACTACCAATATCTCATTATTGGTTGTCCTACGTGGAATATTGGTGAACTGCAAGCAGATTGGGATGGACTTTACCCAGAGCTAGACGATGTTGATTTTTCGGGCAAGAAGGTAGCCTATTTCGGCTGTGGCGATCAGGTGGGCTATAGCGATAATTTCATGGATGCGGCAGGTATTTTGGAGGAGAAGATTTCTGAGCGGGGTGGTCAAACCATTGGCTACTGGCCGACTGAGGGCTACGACTTCACGGAGTCGAAGGCGGTTCGAGATGAAGGTTTTGTGGGTTTGGCGATTGATGAAGACAATCAACCGGAGCTGACCAAACCTAGAGTGCAGGAGTGGACTAGTATGCTTAAAGCTGAATTTGGGCTTTAGGCTCGCTAACGGGGGAAGTGGTTATTTCCCCCTTGAATTTGCAAACGCCTTTATCTTCATATATTTCTAAGTGTTTTTTCCTGGGAAATAGAAGTCTAGTTGTGAATATCTCTCATCGGCTTTTTATTGGTGGTGGAATGTGCTTGGGTGGTGGCGCTTTAGCTGCCACGGTAATGGGCGATCGCTCGTGGGCTTAAACACAGTTTCGCAGTCAGGTTGACGCTGGTTTGCGGTATTTCCAAGACTTGGCACGGGAGCAGATCGTGCTATGTCAAAATCTATCGACAGCCCTTAAGGGAACAGATGTAGCTGCTGGGCAGAAGGCTTATATTGATGCTCGCCCTCCATACGAGCAAATTGAGGTTTTAGCAGCTTGCTTTGAGAAGGCAGATCGAGATATTGATGCCCGACCCTACGCCTTCGAAAGGGGCGAAGACGATTCGGAATTTCGCGGCTTCCATCGCATTGAAGTATTACTATTTCGAGATCAAAATCTTGTCGCAGCAGTCCCCTATGCTCAGGGACTGATTCGCAGTGTGCGGCAACTAATTCGGGATCTTGAACAGCGACCAAACTTTAGTGCAAGAAACATTTCGAGGGAATGATTGCCTTAGCCAATGAGGTGGGTGCCAAAAAGATTAGCAGTGAGGAGGAAACATGGTCGGATCAGAGTATTCTGATTTTTCGTGAGAATTGGGAGGGAATAAGGAGTCAATACCGGCCGTTTGAGCCGATCATTGCCCAGAGGAGTGAACGGATCCGAACTTTGATAGCAACGGCACATCAGTCTGCTATGGCAAGCATTGAGTCTTTTGTAATGGCAAATCAGGCAGCAACGCGCCCCTACAGTCAGGTGGGGAGGGGCGATCGCCCAAACTGTTAGAGCTACCAATCGTCTCCGTGATGCTTTGATTGAGGCAGAGAATTTCCTAATCCTGTTCAGTTGGAAGGTGAGGGGACGCCATAGCTAGCGGGGTGCGGAACCATACTTCCCTCTGGGGGAAAGGAATTGAGATCTGGGCGGCATCGAAGGCGATCTTGAGGCGGCGGCGAAACTCCCGGGCAACTTCCCATTGCTTGAGGGGCTGCACCTTAATCCACAGGCGTAGGGTAATGCTGTTATCCCCAAAGCGATCGACACCGAGATATTCCGGCTGCTCCAGGATTTTCTGACGCCAACCGCGCTCCTGGCTCATGTGTAGGGCAGTTTGTATGACCACCTCAGCGGCTTGGTCTAAATCGGTGTCGTAGGCCACATCGATATTCATGTCCACACGGGCCCAACCGTTGGAGAGATTGTCCACCATCCGAATAGCGCCATTGGGAATCGTAATCAGGGCACCCTCGTTGTTGCGCAACTGGGTGATGCGCAGGTTCATATTTTCGACCTGCCCTCCCTTACCATCCACAACGATCACGTCTCCTTCCGCAAACTGATCTTCTAAAAGAATCAGCAGTCCGCTGATGGTGTCCTTAATGACGTCCTGGGCAGCCAGGGAAACCCCCAACCCAATAACACCCAAACTGGCAATGATCGGCGCAACGCTGACACCAAGAATTGCCAAAATCACCAGTCCGCCAACGATCGCCGTCGCGGTGCGCATCACCCCTTGGGTGACCCCCACAAAGGTATCGATCCGTCGGGTAAGTCGCTGGTTCGTCTGGGTTGTGGCGACCGCTGCGGGCAGCCATAGCCGTCCCTGCAGTACAGATTGGAAAAGGCGTTGCACAAGACGATCGCCCAGACGATTGGCCAATGTGATGCCAACTACGACACCGGACAACTGCGCCAGGATTAGTGCCGGCCCCTGGATAAACCACAATTGCACCCAACGGGTATGGGAAAAAAGCCCAAGGATGTAGGTGATGCCCAGCCCCCAAAACCCTAGGGCACAGAGGCGCAGCAGCCGAATTTGGGCATCGAGGTTGGCCATCCGCTGCTGCACGGCATTTTTGCGCTCAAAAAGCTCATTGGCAGGCACGTCCGACTCCTGCTCCTGCTGCTGCAAGGCGGCGAATTCCTGCTCTTGGGCACTGCGCCATTGCCGGCGTTGCCGGCGTTGCCGTTCCAGAATGCGCTCGGCCACAATCACAGCCAGCAAAACAGCCAGGGCCATTCCAGCCTGCTGCAGGATGAATTCCGGTTGCCGCTCCTGGTGGTAGCGGGTCAGGGATTGCTCCAGGGCGCTTGCAATCTCATCAGCCCAGATGCGCGGAGCCAGCCCCTGGGATTGGGCATCGAGGGTGGTCACTGTCATGAGGTAGCGCTGGTTGACATAGATCACGGGTTGCTGCGATCGCTCGTCAACACGAACTTCGGTAACAATGGAATTTGGGTTAGTCAGGCGGCGAGCAATGGCATCTAGGTTTTGTTCGATTTCCTCTACCCGCTGCTGTAGGGAGATCTCCGCCGTACCGGGGGGAGGGGCAAGCCCAGCTATGGTAAAAAGCCGCCGTCCGTCCAGGGTAATGGAACGCACAATGAATCCCTGGGAGGGGGCATCCCCGGACTGAAAGACCCGCGGAACCCCAAAATCCGGAAAACCTGGGAGGAGATTCTGTCCCTGGACGGGAGCATGGGTGAGCAGGATGATGCCGCAAAAAGTAGCGATCGCCCCGCCCAAAACAGAAAAAAATCGTTGCAAAACGTGTACCAAACCCAACTGGGAGGCATTGTGCCGCGCCCATGTCCGGTTTCCTGTCTATCTTTTGTTAGAAATACTAGGCTGAGGTGGGGGTTATAATAATTGCAATAAATGCTAGGAGGTCTGTGATGGCATCTCGCAAAACTTTTACCAGCATGGTTGGTGCAATGGCCGTGCTCTTAACCGCCGCAGGGGCTGCCCATGCCCAAGTTAATAGCGCCCCTACCCTGTCCGAGCAGACCCTACGGGAATCCCAGCAAACACGGGGATCGTCGCCCTTCAGCATCGGCAATGGGGATTTGACCCTCACCGATTTAATCCATCGCGCTAATTTGTCCAACGGTCAGTCTGCCGATCAGGTCAACCGGAAACAGTCGGAATCCCTTAACGAGGCGGTAGAAGCGTTTCGCTCCCAACGGAATAGTCAGCCTCTAAACCCTTTTCAGGGGGATGCCCCCAAGCCCTAAAGCTGGCGATCGCCGCCAACAGAATCCAGCCCAGCACGTTGAGGCGGGTCTCGTAGAGGGTGACATCGGTCAGGTTGTACAAATGGTAGGCTCCCAACCCCAAGAAATAGGCAAGTCCCAGAATTTGGTGGTGGCTGCGGTAGGGCCATGCGCCCCAGCATCGCCAGCTTTGCCACAGAAGCCGCCCCAGCAGGAAAAAGAATGTTAGGGTCAGGGGAATGCCTACGGCAAAGCTGAGGGTAAGTAGGAGATTGTGGGGGTGTCCTAGGCGATGCTGCGTAGCGTCGTAGTAGAGGTCGGAGTACACTTGAAACCCCCAGCCTGCGACGGGGCGTTCCTGAATCCGGGCGATCGCAAACTGCCACTGAAACCAGCGGGTATCCGGTAAGGGGCGCTGGGCAAACATTTGGTCGTTTAAACGTCCCCAAATGGCGAAGGGCACCACTTGGCGGAGGGGTTCAGCTAAGCTAGTAGGCCCAAAAGCAGCGCCAAGGCTAATCAGGATCGGGGTTAGTACGGTGCTAATACCTCCCCACCAGCGGTAGTACACCATCCATCCCAAGGCAATAATGGCTGCTCCCATCCAACCATTGCGGGAATTGGTCAGGTACAAACCATAAACGTGCAGCAGCAGGGAAGCCAACCAGGGCAATTTTTGTGGCGACCGCGCCACCATGGCCGTGGTCATAGCCAGGGTCACCAGGAGGTAGCACCCAAGGTTGTTGGCATGGAAAAAAGTACTGGTGAGCCGGTCAACGGTCTCCGGCAGGATTAGCTCCGGCTGACCGAGGATCCAATGGACGTGCCGAAACCAGCCTAGGTGATACTGCATCAATCCCAATCCTAGAACCGGCACCGCTGCGATCGCCCAGATTTTGGCCAAGCGCCATAATTTTTGTTCCGGAACGGAGGTAACTGTAAGCACTTGCCGCACCGCAAGGAACAAAAGAAAATAGGGAATCACGTTAGCCATGCCCAGTAAGGAATCTAGGGGACGCTCTGCCCAGAGACACCCCAGGATCAGCAGCAGGGAGAGCACGGCAAAGCCTCGGGCCAGGCGATCGCGCCCCAGACAGCCCGCCCACATCCAAGTACCACGCAGCAAAATCCAGGCTGCAAGAAGGGCCATAGGCAACAAGCCCACCGGCAGAGTGGCCACCAAGGCTTGCAAGAACCGCCAGAGGGTCGCTGCATTCATGGGGCTAAATCCGGGCCAGGAGCTGTTGGAGAGACTGGCGCAATTCTGGAATCGTCGTGGTGGAGGTGCCAAATTGCCGAACGACGATGCTGGCGGCCAGATTACCCAACACCGCCGCCTGCCAAAAGCTGCCGCCATTGGCCAAGCCGAGGGTGAGGGCTGCCACCACCGTATCCCCAGCCCCTGTGACATCAAAAACTTCGGTACGGTTGAAGGCGGGAATATCGGCGTGATCGCCGCCGGGAGCACACAAACTCATCCCCTCCTCGCCCCGGGTGATCAGCAACTGCTGCGCTTGGGTCAGAGCGAGCAGATCCCGACCCAGACTATCTAGCCCCCTCTCGCTAATGCCATAGCCCACGGCCAGCTCCGCCTCCGGCACGTTGGGGGTAAAGATCGTCGCTCCGGCGTAGCGCCCTAACTCCTTTTGGGCATCGACCACCACGAGATGATGGTCTAGGGCCGCCTGGATCACCGCCGGGGTCATCACGCCTTCATGGTAATCGGAGCAAACAACGGCCCGCACTTGGGAACGCTGCCGGGTGATCGCCGCTACCAGATGCTCCACCACAGCAGCACCTAGGGGGCGATCGGACTTGCGATCAAGGCGCACAATTTGTTGGGTAACGGATTGGCGAGCATGGCCAGAAATGCGGGTTTTGGTCACTGTCGGGCGATCGCCATCCACCACTACCCCAGACACATCCACGCCCACGGCCCGAAACTGCTGGCACAGCACCTGTCCTTGGCTGTCATCGCCGATGATGCCGACAGCGTATACCTGGGCCCCAAGTTGGGCCAGGTTGTAGAGCGCGTTGGCCCCGCCACCGGGCACCTGGCGGGTGGTTTCGTGGCGCAAAATCAACACGGGCGCTTCCCGGGAGATGCGTTCCGTCTGTCCGGTGATAAATTCATCGAGGGTCAAATCCCCCACCACCAGCACGGGGGTTTGGGCAAACCGATCCAGGAGATCCGCTAGGGCATCTGCCTCCGCCCGCAGGCGATCACCAAAGCTCATGGGGTTGGGGAGGTATCCGCGGGTGCCGTAAGCTCCGCCGGAATTTCTAGGGGCTGGGGCGTCGCTGTCACCCGAGGTTTAAGGGGAATGCGCGGCTTTCGTTTGGGTTGCTCCGGTACCGGGTTCGATGCTTCGGCGGTAGGGATCGGGGTTTCTGCTGGGGCGACTACCGGTGGCAGTGGGGAGGGTGCGGGTGCCGTTTCCTGAGTCGGTTCTGGAGATAATTTCTTGGGTTGGGCTGGTGCTTGAATCAGGGGTAGAATCAGTGATTCAGCTTGTGGTGGCGATGCTGTTTCGGTTGCTGGCTCAGCTTGTGGCTGCGCTGGCGACTTGGCTGACAGTTCTGCTGGCAGGAGAGCATCCGCAGACGGGGTCGGGGATAGGGGAGGGGCTTCCAGTGTGGGACTCGGCACCGGTTCCGGGGAAGCGGCGGTGGGAACCAATTGGGAATCAATGATTTTTTCAATGCCCGCAATTACCTCTCCCCGTAGCAACCGGGATTGGGTGTCGGTGCCGTTAGGTTGGTAGGTAACCAGATGGGCGGTGCTGTTAAAGGGATTGCCGAGTACGTAACCGTTGCGATCGCACAGCTCTAGTTTGACCCAGTTTTCCCCCGGATGGAATCCCTTAAGATAAACCGCCTGCCACTGGTCAAGAACAAAGCGATCGCCGTTGACCGTCACCTGAACCTGCCAATCGGTGGGGCTATTGGGTGCCATATCCGCTTGGTGCAGGGGGGCGTTATGGAGATAGAAGTCCAGCAGAATCGGCTCCGCTCCGTAAGTGCCCTCGGGCTGGTTGTAGGTCAGCAGCGGTTGCTGGGGGTTGGGGGTGTTTTCCTTGGTTTCAGTCAGCACGTGGAAGGTTACAGCGCTGTAGGCTTCCCCATTCTTAAAACTTTCCTGCCAGGGGCTGACGACAAAGGCCCGCAGGGTGTGGGTGCCCGGAGAAAGCCCCTCAAGCACTAGGGGTTGGGAGAGATCGTAAACATGGCGGGGATCCTCGCGATCGAGCACCACATGGACATGGGAACCCATGCCAAATTCGGGATCCCGAGCAATGGGCAATCCCTGCACCGCAAGCTTTACGGGCACAGTCGTAGCCGAGACCACCTGATCGGGGCGGGGGCTGATCACTTCCAGATGGGGCTCGTAGCGTTCTAGAAGGCGGCTGAGCCGCTGAATGCTTGTTGGGGGTGAAACCTCCGTCAGAGAGCCCCTCTGCGGACTTTGGCTGGGGGATGGCTGATCACCGGCACAGGACACCAGCGCCAGCATGACTAGGCCCAAAAGTAGGACGATGCCGCCTCGAAATTTCATCACTATTTCCCCAAATCCGTTCGCACTATACCCGAAAATGTACCCGCAAGTTCACCCCTAGCTCTAGAATATGTGGCACGTTAGCCCTGCTAAACCACGTTCTTCCATTCTTAAGGCATCCTATGAATCTCTCTCCTCGCATTCCAGCGGCGATCGCCACGGCCCTTCGGCACCGCACGGCCCTGAAGATCATCAGCGGTTTGAATCAATTGAATCCCCAACGGGTGGCGGCGGTGGTGACAGCGGCCCACCATGGTGGCGCGACCTACGTTGATATCGCCGCCGATCCCAGTCTGGTGCGCCTAGCGGCAGAGCTTACCTCCCTGCCGATCTGCGTTTCGGCGATCGCCCCCGAAGCCCTTGTCCAGTCCGTAGCCGCCGGAGCCCATCTGGTGGAATTGGGCAACTACGATTCCTTCTACGAAACTGGACGCCAGTTCCAAGGTGCGGAGATCCTGGCTCTGACCCGCCAAACCCGCGCCGCCCTGCCCCATGTGGCCCTGTCGGTGACCGTGCCCCACACGCTGCCCCTGAGCGAACAAGTGGCACTGGCAGAAGCCCTAGTCGCCGCTGGTGCCGATATCGTGCAAACCGAAGGGGGCACGAGCAGCCGTCCCCACAGTGCCGGCACCATGGGATTGATCGAAAAAGCTGCCCCCACCCTAGCTGCAGCCTACGAACTCAGTCGGGTTATTGCGATTCCGGTGCTGTGTGCTTCAGGTCTGACCAATGTGACGGCTCCCCTCGCGATCGCCGCTGGTGCTGCGGGCATTGGTGTCGGTTCAGCGGTGCACCGCCTTGGTGACCCCGTGGCTATGGTGGCAGCCGTGCGCAGTCTGCGGGAAGCCCTCGTACCCCAAGCGGTGGCAGTGTAGTGCCCCATCCCCCCTTTTGGATCCGGCGGGGATGGGTTCCCCGCTGCCTGGTGGAGCCCTGGGAGGGGGGAGATACGGACGCCCTTCTCCTAGACCTGTACATCGCGGATGGCCGGGTGCGGGAACTTTTGCCCCATGGCACTGCTAGCGGTAGTGTCAGTCCCCATGATCGCGACCAGCAGGGCGGCTTGATTCTGCCAACCCTAGGGGATCTCCACACCCACCTCGATAAAGCCCACACCTGGGAGCGGGCCCCCAACCGCGATGGCACCTTTGCCGGGGCGATCGCCGCGGTGGAGGGCGATCGCCACCGTTGGCATCGCGAAGACCTTTACCGCCGCATGGAGTACAGTTTGGGCATAGCCTACTACCACGGCATGGCCGCCCTGCGCACCCATCTCGATTGCCCGCCGGAGCAGGCGGAGCGTACCCTAGAAGTATTTGCGACCCTGCAACACCAGTGGCGCGATCGCCTGACCTTGGAGGCGGTTTCCCTCGTCACCCTCGACCATTATTTCACCCCAGAGGGCGAAGCTCTGGCCGATCGCCTGGCTGCCGTGGGCGGCATTTTGGGCGGCGTGGTCTACCCCCATCCCGAACTCGATGCCCAACTCGATCGGGTATTTCGCCTTGCCCAGGAGCGCCACCTGCGCCTCGATTTCCATGCCGATGAAACCGGTGACCCCCGGGCCAATGGTTTGGAGCGGATCGCCGCCGCTGCCCTCCGCCACCGCTTTGCCCCGCCGATTGTCTGTGGTCACTGCTGCGTTTTGGCGGTTCAGGATGAAGCCACGGTCGGGCGAACCCTGGATCTCGTCCAGTCCTGCGGTCTGACGGTGGTGAGCCTACCCCTATGCAATTTGTTTCTCCAGGATCGACAGCCCCAGCGCACCCCCCGCTGGCGGGGCGTTACCCTCGTCCATGAAATGCTGGATCGGGGCATTCCCGTGGCGATCGCCAGTGACAACTGTGACGATCCGTTTTACGCCTACGGCGACCACGACCTGGTGGCTACCTACCAAATGGGCAGCCAAATTACCCATCTGGACCTATTTCCCGCCCAAGGGCTACCGACGATTACCCGCGTTCCCGCCCACCACCTAGGGATCCAGGGAACCCTTGCTCCGGGGATGGTTGCCGATATGATTCTGTTTTCCGCCCGCAGCCTTCGCGACTTTATTGCCCTGCCCCAGGGCGATCGCCAAATCCTGCGCCGGGGGCTGTGGCAGGAACGGCGGCGACCGGTCTTGGAGCGGTACCGAACCGATCCGTGAGTGATGTCTGCCAGTCGTGTCTGCCAGTCGTGTAAGATGGGCATTGCCTAAAGGAGCGATGAGATGGCGCGAAGCTACTGTCAGGATGTAAGCCAAACCCAAGTGGGAACCCTAGTGACCCTTTGCGGGTGGATTGACCGGCGGCGAGACCATGGGGGCGTGATTTTTTGGGATCTCCGTGATCGCACGGGCGTTGTCCAGGTTGTCAGCGATCCTGAGCGCACGCCGGACTCCTACTCCCTAGCCGGAGAAGTGCGGAACGAATATGTGGTGCGGGTAAGGGGGCGAGTTTGCCAGCGGCCACCGGAATCCCTCAACCCCAAGCTGCCCACGGGTCAGGTGGAGGTCTACGCCGAGGAGCTGGAAATTCTCAACACCGTGCAGCGCCAACTGCCTTTTTTGATCCACGATGCTGACACCGTGCGCGAGGAGACGCGCCTGCGCTACCGCTACCTGGATCTGCGGGGCGATCGCCTCACCCAGAACCTCCAACTGCGGGCCCGGGTGGTGCAAACCCTGCGGCGCTACCTTGAGGATGGCTGTGGATTTCTGGAGGTGGAAACCCCCATACTTTGCCGCTCGACTCCCGAAGGGGCGCGGGACTATCTTGTCCCCAGCCGGGTCAATCCGGGGCAGTGGTATGCCCTACCCCAGTCGCCCCAACTGTTCAAGCAATTGCTGATGGTAGGGGGGTGCGATCGCTACTATCAGATCGCCCGCTGCTTTCGCGATGAGGATTTGCGGGCCGATCGCCAGCCGGAGTTTACCCAGTTGGACATGGAAATGAGCTTCCTGTCCCAGGAGGAGATTCTCCAGCTCAACGAAGGAATGCTGCGCCATTTGTTTCGTGCCATCCGGGGCATTGAGTTGCCGCCCATTCCCCGCCTTACCTATGCCGAAGCCATGGCCCGCTACGGCTGCGATCGCCCCGACACCCGTTTTGGTCTGGAACTGGTGGAAGTCTCCGATATTTTTAGCGAGAGCACTTTTAAGGTATTTGCTAGCGTGCTGCAGGGAGGCGGCATCATCAAGGCGCTCCCCATTCCCCAGGGAGATGCGGCCATTTCCAATACCCGCCTCAAACCCGGCGGCGACCTCGCCAACTTGGCTGCCCAGTATGGGGCCAAGGGTCTGGCTTTTATGCGGGTGCGCGCGCACGGAGAGATCGATGCGATCGGTGCCCTCAAAGACAGCCTGACGCCGGAGCAGAAGGACTTGCTGCTGTCCCGCACCCAAGCCCAACCGGGCACCCTGTTGCTGTTTGGGGCCGGGGATCCTGCCATCGTCAACGAGTCCCTCAGTCGCCTACGCCTGGCCCTGGGGCACGAATTGGGACTGATTGACCCCGAGTCCGTAAACCTGCTGTGGGTTGTGGACTTTCCCATGTTTGCCTGGAATGCCGATGAGCGTCGCCTCGAAGCCATCCACCACCCGTTTACAGCGCCCAACCCCGAGGACTTGGCCCGGGAACCCCTGGGGCAGCACACCCGCGCCCAGGCCTACGACATTGTTTGGAATGGTATCGAAATCGGCGGCGGCTCGCTGCGCATCTATCAAAGGTCTATCCAGGAACAGGTATTTGCGGCGATCGCCCTTACTCCCGAACAATCCCAGGAGCAATTTGGCTTTTTGCTGGAAGCCTTCGACTACGGGGCCCCTCCCCACGGCGGCATAGCCTACGGACTGGATCGCCTGGTGATGTTGCTGGCGGGAGCCCCTTCGATTCGCGATGTGATTGCCTTCCCCAAAACCCAGCAGGCGCGGGATTTGATGAGCGATGCGCCCTCCGCCGTCGATGATAAGCAACTTAAGGAACTCTATGTCCGCTCCACGGCCGAAAAAGAGCCGGGGCTTTAGCGTAGCCACCGTTCCACCGGTCCTGAGCGTCTGTCTGATTGTAAAAAACGAAGCTGCCTGCCTAGAGCGGTGCTTTGCCAGTCTGGAGGGGCTAGCGGCGGATCTGCCCCGAGAATTGGTTGTGGTGGATACCGGATCGTGCGATCGCACAGTACATCTGGCCCGGCATTGGGGGGCACGAATCTTTCATTTCCCTTGGATCGATGACTTTGCCGCCGCCCGCAATTTCAGCCTCCAACGGGCTCGGGGCGATTGGATCCTGGTTCTCGATGCCGATGAGCAGCTCACTGCCGCGGCCCACCGGGACTTACCCCCGGCCCTTGGACAGCCCGATGTTCTGGCCTGTCAACTGCTGCGCCAGGAGGTGGAATCCGATGGGGCTCCCTATTCCCTGATCACCCGCCTGTTTCGCCGCCGTCCCGACTTGGTCTTTACCGGCACGTACCACGAAAGCGTCGATGATGCCCTCGCCGGGATCCGCGCCCAGGAACCCCACTGGCGGATTGCGGCCCTGCCCCAGGTTGCATTGCTCCACGATGGGTACCGGGGCGATCGCCGGGCCCAAAAGTCGGACTTTGCCCATCGCCTGATGACGAACCACCTGCAGCGCCATCCTACGGATGTCTACATGCTCTCCAAATTAGGGGCCCTGGAGGTGCAGCGCGGCCATCTCCCCGCTGGTCAGGCGCTTTTAGAACGGGGGTGGGCCCTGTGCCAACAATACCCCCCCAGCGCCGCGATCTGCTTCGAGCTGCTTTACCACCTAGGGATAGCGGCCACCGAACTGGGCGACATTCCCCGAGCGATCGCCCATTACCACGCCGCCCTCCAGCAGCCCATTCCCGACCTGCTCAAGCTGCCCGCCCACCATAACCTTGGCACCCTGGCCCAACAACAGGGGGACTCCTCCACGGCGATCGCCCATTACCGCATCGCCCTGGATCTCGATCCCAGCCATGCCCCCACCCTCCTCAACCTGGGCCTTACCTACCGCGGGGCCGGAGATATCCCCCGGGCGATCGCCACCTACCGCCACCTAGTGCACTGCCATCCCCACCATGCCTTGGGCCATCAGAACCTCGGCGTTGCCCACTGGCACTTGGGGCAGATTCCCGAGGCGATCGCCGCTTGGCAAGTCGCCCATCAACTCCACAGGCACCAGGGAAATCTCCAGGCTGCCGCCCAACTGCAGGAACACCTCACCGACCTCGGAGTTGCCCCCTCCCAGCCCTAGGGAATTGCCGCCAGGGCGAGGGTCATGTACCATCAAAACGTTCTGTTCTTTGGCTGGCATGGTTTCTGTTTCCCGCCGCAACCTCCTCCGTCTGGCCCGTTGGGCCCCCCTGGCAGCCCTAGGGTGGGGGCTGCCGTCCTGCGGGGGGGCACCGGAGTCGGGCACTCCCCGGTTGACCTTCTGGACAATGCAGCTCAAGCCCCAGTTCACCGACTATTTCACCCGCGTTTTGGGGGAATTTGAGCGCCTCTACCCGCCGGTAAAAGTGGAGTGGGTAGATGTGCCCTGGGCCGAAATGGAGCGCAAAATTCTGGCGGCGATCGCCACCGACGGTGCACCCGATGTGGTCAACCTCAATCCCCAATTTGCGGCCAAGCTGGCGGAGCGGGGCGCCCTCCTAAATTTGGCGGAACGGGTTCCCCCTGGAGATCAAAAAACCTACTTTCCCCAAATGTGGCAGGCCAACCAACTGGATGGGGTTACCTTTGGGCTGCCGTGGTACGTGGCCGTAGATGTTATGTTTTGCAACCGCGCCCTGCTGCGCCAAGCCAACCTCTCCCGTCCCCCGGCGACCTACGACCAAAACCTGCTGCGGGCGGGTCTAGCCCTGCGCGAGCGCACGGGCAAGTTTTTATTCATGCTGACGATGGATGGCGGACAGGTGCTGGAATCCCTGGTGCAGATGGGCATGGAACTCGTCGATGCCCAGGGTCGCGCTGCCTTTAATTCCCCCGCCGGACAGCAAGGTTTCGCGCTGTGGGTGGAGCTATTCCAAAAGGGTCTCGTGCCCCGAGAGGTGCTCACCGAGGGGCATCGCCGTGCCCTAGAGCGCTACCAAGCCGGAGAGTTGGCGCTGTTGCTCACCGGGCCGCAGTTTGCCCAAACCATTCGCGACAACGCGCCCCAAATTGCTAAGCATACGTTCATTGCTCCCCAATTGGTGGGGACTCGCGGCCAAGCCAGTGCCGCCGTGATGAATGTTGCCGTGCCAGCGCGATCGCCCCAAGCCGACCTAGCGGTGACGTTTTCCCTATTTTTAACCAACGCTGCCAACCAGTTAGCTTTCTGCCAGACGGGCAACCTCCTACCCTCGACAGTAGCCACCAGCCGCGATCCGTTTTTTACGGCCCCGACCGCTGCCGGAACCCTCATGGAACAGGCTCGGCTGGCCAGTGCCGCCCAACTGCCCCGCTCGGCGGTGCTCGTTCCTCCCATTACCAACCTTGATGCCCTGCGGCAAATCCTCTACGAAGAACTCCAACTGGCCATGCTGGGGCAAAAATCGGCATCCGAGGCCCTCAGCACCGCCGCTACCCGCTGGAACGATCGCGCCTAATGGAACCGCACGTTTATACCACCATGGCCGCCCTGGAACCCCAGCACTGGTGGTTTGGGGCGCGACGGCAGATTTTATGTCGCGCTATCGACACCATAGTGCACCCGGGCGATCGCCTGCTCGATGTTGGCTGCGGCACTGGCTTTATGCTCGAAGCCCTGCAATCCCGCTATGAAGTTTGGGGACTAGACCCATCGGCGAACGCCATTAAACTGTGTCGCCAAAGGGGTCTGACGCGGGTGACCCAGGGGAGTTGGGAGGATATCCCGAGCCAGACCTACGACTTGATCATGTTTTTGGACGTTCTTGAGCACCTCTCCGACGACCGTCAGGCCCTAGACCAAGCAGCACAGCGGTTAAAGCCCGGCGGCAAACTTCTCATCACGGTTCCCGCCTATCAGTTTCTCTGGAGCCAGCATGATGTGGCCCACCACCATTACCGCCGCTATCGCCGGGGATCCCTCCGTCGCCTATTGCAGTCCATGGGCTTTACCCCCTTTTACCTTGGCTATTTCAATACCACCCTGTTTCCCCTGATCGCCGCCCTGCGCTTGAAGCAACGCCTGGTACCGCCGGCAACGGCCACCTCCGACCTAGCATTGCCCCCTCGATGGCTGAACCGCTCCCTTCACTGGCTCTTTGCCCAGGAGCGCTGGCTGATTCCCCAGGTATCCCTTCCCTTTGGGGTTTCCGTACTGGCGATCGCCCAAAAAAAGCCTCCGGCAGAACTACCACCGGAGACCTAGGGCTATCCCAAATATTCCTGAATTTAATGATGCCTAGGTGATGCCTAGGCAGCGCGACCGTAGAACACGCCACGAATGATCACTTCCTTGGGCTCCAGGCTGCCAAGATCCGTATCCGAGAACTGTTCACACTCAAAGGTGCCGGCAATTTCCCCGGTTTCGCTGTTGAGCTTTTGGATCTGCAGCGACATCTTGCCCTTAAAGGTTTCGTCGTTTTTATTGCTTTCTTTGTAGCTATCCCGCTTCGCCGGCAATGCCTCGGCAGCATCGTAGCCAATGGCCAGACCCCGCCCCTTAGGATCGATGAAATTAGCGCCACGGTAGGTGGGCACATCCGTTGTCCCCTCAAAATCCGTGGAGGTGGTAATGCCATTCAGCCCGGGCTGGCTTTGGGCGCGATAGCCCTTGATCGTAAACAGAATTGCCACCCGCTCGCCACCGGGCATTTGCACCGTAATCGGCTGGTAATCCAAACCTTCCTGCTCCACTAGGCTGAGGCTGCCGTCTTCGTTGGCCGTTACCGTCGCCTTGATAAAATCGAGGCTGGAGGTAGCCCGGGTCAAAAGCTTACCGTTGACAAATTCGGCCTTGCGTCGCTTGTTGGTCGCCTCTTCCTTAATCAAAAAAGTTGTCGGCTCAAGGCACAGATCGGTAATTTGCACCGCACCCCCAGCAGCAACGGGAATCACGCCCCGCCCGCGGGAAACCCCAGATACATCGGGGCACTTATTCGCGAGCCCGGTGCCTCTTATTTGGTCGTAGGTTAGGGAGCCCGAAACCCCAGCGATCGCCGGTTGGGAGAGCCCAAATATCGCAACGAGGCAGACGGACCACAACAGCATCACAAAGCCGCGCACATTCATAGATTCCTCTTAATAAAACTGATGTAAAGATTCCTTGGTCATCATCTTATCGCGGGAGGGGCGTCCCCGCATATGCACCAGAAATCAGTATACTGAGCATGCGCGCTTGTTTTGAGCCCAACGCCAACCGATCCACAAGTACTTGCTTTATTCCCATCCCTATGGTCATTGCTACCAAACCCTATGGTCTTGATGCGACCGGCGCAATCCAGCGCCGCCCTACCCGTTCCGTTCCCGTAGGGGCCATCAACATCGGCAGCAAGCATCCGGTCGTTGTGCAGTCCATGATCAACGAAGATACCCTCGATATTCCTGGCTCCGTAGCGGCGATCCGTCGCCTCCACGAACTGGGTTGCGAAATTGTGCGCGTCACCGTTCCCAGCCTGGCCCACGCCCATGCCCTAGCCGAGATTCGCAGCAAGCTGCAGTCCACCTATACCGATGTGCCCCTCGTGGCCGACGTGCACCACAATGGGATGAAAATTGCCCTCGAAGTTGCCAAGCACGTCCATAAGGTGCGGATCAACCCCGGGCTCTACGTCTTTGAAAAACCCAAGGGCGATCGCACCGAATACAGCCCAGTGGAGTTTGAAGAAATTGGCGAAAAAATCCGCGACACCCTCAAGCCCCTAGTTCTTTCCCTGAAAGAGCAGAACAAGTCCATGCGCATTGGCGTCAACCACGGCTCCCTGGCCGAGCGGATGTTGTTCACCTACGGTGATACCCCGGAAGGGATGGTGCAGTCTGCCCTCGAGTTCATCCGCATTTGTGAAGACCTGGATTTCCGCAATTTGGTGATCTCCCTCAAAGCCTCCCGCGTGCCAGTGATGCTGGCGGCCTACCGCCTGATGGCCAAGCGCATGGATCAGCTGGGTATGGACTACCCCCTCCACTTGGGCGTTACCGAAGCTGGGGATGGGGAGTACGGCCGGATCAAATCGACGGCGGGCATTGCTTCGCTCCTAGCCGACGGTATCGGCGACACCATTCGGGTTTCCATTACCGAAGCTCCAGAGAAGGAAATTCCTGTCTGCTACAGCATTCTGCAATCCCTGGGTCTGCGCAAAACCATGGTGGAATACGTAGCCTGCCCTTCCTGCGGTCGCACGTTGTTCAATCTTGAAACGGTCTTGCACCAAGTGCGCGAAGCAACCAAGCACCTCACGGGTCTGGACATTGCCGTGATGGGCTGTATTGTCAACGGGCCGGGGGAGATGGCCGATGCCGACTATGGCTATGTGGGGAAAACTCCGGGCATGATCTCCCTATACCGAGGTCGCGAGGAAATCAAAAAGGTGCCTGAAGATCGCGGTGTTCAGGAATTAATCGACCTCATTAAGTCCGACGGGCGATGGCTCGATCCCTAGAGCCTTGGCACTAAAACAGGAGCGCATCGAACGTACTTGGATGTGCGGTGTGATTGCCGCAATTTCTGACCGCTCTCCAACAATTCGAAATGATTGGAAATGATTCGAGCCGCAACTCAAGGCGAAGATTGGGATCGGCAGCAGAAGCCACCTATCCCAAATCCGCGATCGCCCAAAATACAGCTAGGCCGTGACGAAATAGCTGGCGTTTAAACTCAGTCCGGTACTTCCCTGGATGATGGCCACCAGTTCTGGAACCGCATCCCGCAGAAATACGGCAATGCCGCTGGGAGCCCCCGTCGGGCTAGCACCGAGCAGGTAGTTAGACTTGCTGCCGCCAAGTTGAATGACATCCTGGGTAGCGTTAAAGTCCGTAATCAGGGCATAGTCGCCCACTCCCGCGGCGGTCGATACCCCATCGGTGTAGAAAATACTGCTTCCCATGCCCAAAACAAAGCGATCGCGCCCGGCACCGCCCGTAAGGACATCGACTTCGCTACGACCCTGTCCCGCCACCATATCGGCACCAACGAGGTAGTCATCCCCATCGTCGCCAATCAGGATATCGTTACCCGTGCCACCGAAGATGGAATCGTTGCCCCGTCCACCGTTGAGCAGGTCGCTACCACTACCGCCGGAAACCCAGTCATTACCATCACCAGCGGAAATGCGATCATTGCCTGCTCCACCGCTGAGGCTATCGGCTCCCGCTCCACCAGCAATGACATCGTTGCCGGAAGTTCCTGTAAAGGATAGGGCAGTAATGCTGCGGTTGTTTCTGGTGCTAGCGTTATTTTGACCGGCAAACCCGGCATTGACCGTGGCGTTGAGGTTTAAAACTGAGCCGTTGGACTGACGGAAGCTGTTGCCCTGCAGCAGTTCGGTGTAAAGGGTGTGGGCGTAGCTGTGGTTGCCAACAAACGTGCTCTGTCCGGGCTGAAGCAGGTCGTTCCAGTTGGCATAGATGTCGTAGGTGGCCAGCCGGTCGTCGTAGCCGAGGGTCTCGCTGGTGTGGATAGCAGTCACCCGCTGCGCATCGCTAGGATCGAGGCGATCGCCCGTGCCCTTGCCTTCAAATTCGGGCCCCGCAGGATCGAGACCGACAATGTGCCCAAGGGAGCGCCCCGTAGCCTGACGGTAGGAGGAACCCGCAAAACCTGCCACGTGGGCACCCAGGCTGTGGCCGATCAGCTGCACGCTGTTGGCATCGACCCCAAGATTCCGCAGATAATTGGATACCTGCCGTCCCACCTCGCGGGTGTTGCCCGCAGCCGTAGGGTACCAAAAGGAGCTGGCCGCCGCTTCCCAGTCCACCAGAATGATATTGGCAGTCGATTCCCGCCGGCGCAGGGTCTGGGCAATGTTTGCCATCCAATCGGCGGGCTTAAAGCCATTGCTGGCGTTGCCACCGGTGCTTTGATAGCCATGAACGATCACGTAGGTTGGCAGGGAGCGATTGATGGTTCCCGAACGGTTGATGGATGTACTACCCCAAACATTGAAATTCACTTGCACCATAAATACTACCTGCTTTCGTTTAATTTTCGGATCAGGATGTCCGGAAAGGTTTGCCTATAAAGACTTAGGAGCTTTTTTAGCTAAGCTAATTATTCCCGATTCCTCAAAGAAAATATCGATTTTAGGCGATCTTTGGGAGGCTGAAATTATTAGGAAATCCCGCAGTTGCGTCCGTCCCCAAAAGTAACCTCCGCGACCCCAGGCGATCGCGAAGGCTAGGAAGTTGGATGGGGTGCTCGTCTTGCTAGAGTGCCTTCAGGGACAAAGCTAACAAGCCCAACAGGAAGCTGATGGCATAAAAGGTGCGCACGATTTGGGTTTCATGCCAGCCTGATAGTTCCAAATGGTGGTGAAAAGGTGCCATGCGAAAAAGCCGCCGACCTTCCCCCGTAGCGCGGCGCGTGGCCTTGAAGTAGTAGACCTGCAAAATAACGGAAATGGATTCCCAAATAAACAGCGCCCCGACGATGGCATAGGCCCAAAGGGTGTTGCTCAAGATCGCCGCCGCGGCCAGGGCTCCCCCAAGGGCTAGGGAACCCGTATCTCCCATGAAAACACGAGCGGGATGGCGGTTATGCCACAGAAAACCCATGAAACTCCCGCCCATGAGGGCGCAAAACAGGGCGATTTGGGGATGGGTAGGCGACACGATCACCGCCATGGATATCAGGGCGATCGCCCCGGTACCACCAGCGAGACCATCGAGCCCGTCCGTAAGATTGGTGGCGTTATTGCTGCCCAGCAGGACAAAAATAGCTAAGGGAAAGAAGAGTACCCCCAGGGAAAGGGAAGCCTTTAGGGGCAGAGTAACTTGGGAAAGGGCCGTCCAATCCTGGGCCACGGCTACCCACGTACAGAACAGAAATGCCAGGCCACCCTGGAGCCAGAGTTTCATGGGGGCCGACAATCCTTTACTAGAGCGCCTGCGCAAAATTTGCCAATCGTCAAACCAGCCAATCAAACCAAAGCCGAGGGTCAGCAGGCAGCAGGCCACAACCTGGGGATCGAGGTGCGTCCAGAGTAAGGACAGCAGCACGCCCACGGGCACAACGAAAATACCGCCCATGGTAGGCGTTCCCGATTTCTTATGATGGTTTTGGGGGCCATCCTCCCGAATAATTTGCCCTGCCTTGAGCCGCCGCAGAATCGGAACACCAACGATACCAGCCACAACCACCCCCAGAACCGCCGTCACCCAAGGAATGATCAGTGCTACACTACCATTCTGGGCAAAGATCAATTCTGCGGCTACCACCAGTCCACACGTACCCGCAACTGCTCCCAGGGAAAGCGTTTCACCCGTAGGAAGCCGACGCTTCTTCACTCTTAACCCTGTATCTACCATCACCCACACCACGAGGTCGCAGAAAGTCTAGCTGTTCTGCTAACGAATGCCAAGCAAAAACATTCGATTGTTTTCCCTATCTTCATAGCAAATGAGCAATCCACTTGTCTAGCGAGAAAAGTACGGTTCTATCCCCACGCCGGGCAGCGGTACAGATTTTGCGGGCGATCGCCGATGGGGCCTATGCCGACGGAGCAATCCAGCATTTTTGGCAACGGCACGGGGACGGCACGAATTGGTCGGCGGTAGACCGCGCCCTTGTCATGGAGTTGGTTTATGGAGTAACGCGGCGGCGGCGGACTTTGGATGCTTTGCTGGGGCGGTTTTGTCAGATGGAGCCTCTGCCTCCGGTGGTGCAAATAATTTTGCAGTTGGGAACCTATCAGTTGGGGTTTAGCGATCGCATCCATCCCGTGACGGCAGTCCATAGCAGCGTGGCCCTGTGCAAGGATCTGGGTTTTGCCGGTTTGGGAGGACTGGTTAATGCGGTGCTGCGCAAAATAGCCCACGCACCCCTTGCCCAGTGGGTGGCGGAGTTTCCTGATTGGGGCGATCGCTACAGCTTGCCGGAGTGGTTGGTAACCCTGTGGTCGGAGCAATTTGCACCGCAAACCGTTCACGGGTTGGGGCATTGGGTAAATACCACGCCCTACATTGATGTGCGGGTAAATCGGTTGCGGGGCGATTACCAGGAACTCATGGGGCTCCTAGAAGCTGACCCTATCCCTATGATCGATGACGGTCTGCGGCTGCGATCGCCCAAGGGAGCGCCAACGGAGTGGCCCTACTACCGGGAGGGCTGGTGGTCGGTTCAGGATGCCAGCGCCCAAATGGCAGTGCTGCTGCTAGACCCCCAACCCGGCGAATGGAATGTGGATGCCTGCGCTGCCCCCGGCGGAAAAACGACCTACATGGCGGAGCGCATGGGCGATCGGGGCACCATTGTGGCGCTGGATCGCACAGCAGCACGGCTGCGCCGATTGCGAGAAAATACCGAACGTTTGGGATTGGGCTGCATTCAGGCGATCGCCCAGGATAGTCTCACCTACACCCCGCCCCAGCTCTGCGATCGCCTCCTGCTGGATGTGCCCTGTTCTGGATTGGGAACCCTGCACCGCCATGCCGATGCCCGCTGGCAGCAGAGCCCCGCCAAAATTCAGGAGCTTGCGGACCTGCAACGCGCCCTGCTGGCCCGTACGGCGGCGTGGGTCAAACCCGGTGGCTGCCTGGTCTACGCCACCTGCACCCTCAACCACCAAGAAAATGGTGCCGTAATCGAAGGGTTCTTGACCCAACACCCCCACTGGCACCTCGCCCCCGTCCCGGAACAGTTCCAACCCTGGGTAGGAACCTGGGGCGTGCAGATTTTGCCCCACCGCGACCAGATGGATGGCTTTTTTATGAGCAAATTGCAGCGGGATTAGGACGCTCCCAACGCAGCGATCGCCGCACTGACCCCTGCCCCAACCGCACCGCTATGCCCCAGGCGTTGCAGCGTAGCTTCAAGGGCCGCAAGGGCGGCTAAAATGTCGCGATCGCCCACAAAGCCCAGATGCCCCAGGCGAAAGATTTTGCCAGACAACTGATCTTGCCCGCCGGCAACCACAATATCGAACTGCTTCTTGAGGTTAGCCCGCACCTGTTCCGCATCGACACCCTCCGGAGGCACCACCGCTGTAATCGAGGGGCTAGCACAGGAGTCGTCCGCCAACAGTCCCAACCCCATCGCCCGAGCCGCCGCCCGGGTGGCCCGTTGCTGGCGCTCGTGCCGGGCAAAGATCGCTGCCAATCCTTCCCGCTGCATCATCCCCAGGGAGGCTTGAAGGGCCATGACCATATTTACCGACGTAGTAAAGGGCGTTGTATTTTTAGCTGCGTCCTTCCGGGCCTTGCCAAGATCAAGGTAGTAGCGCGGCAAGTTGCTGGTTTTGTAGGCATCCCAAGCCCGCGGTCCCACCGCCACAAAGCCCAAACCCGGGGGGATCATATACCCCTTTTGGGAGCCCGAAGCCACCACATCCAGCCCCCAATCGTCCATGGGGACGGAGGTAGCGCCCATACTGGTGACCGCATCGACCATAATGAGAGCCGTGCCATGGTCTTTGGCGTAGCGGTTAATCGTGGCTAGGTCATTGAGAACGCCCGTAGACGTTTCGCTATGGGTGATGATTACGGCTTTGATGGTTTTATTGCTGTCGGCTGCCAGTTTTTCCCGAAATACTTCCGGATCTAGGGGTGATCCCCAGGGGGCTTTCACCCGCTCCGTTTGCAACCCGTAGGCATCGCAGACATCACCCCAGCGTTCGCCAAACTTACCGTTTTCGCCCACCAGAACGCGATCGCCCCGGCAGAGAAAATTAATAATCGCCGCTTCCATGGCCCCCGTACCGCTGGCGGTGAGCACAAGCACTTCATGCTGGGTTTGGTGCAACCACTGCAATTTGGCGGTGACATCGGCAAAAATCTTACTGAAGTCACCACTACGGTGACCAATGGGTGCGCGGGCCAGGGCGAGGAGGGCTTGCTCTGGCACGGGTGTGGGGCCAGGGATCATCAGCATTAACTTATCTTCCATCGGTTCACCTTGGGCATCAAGTCCACTTATTGTGCCTCATTTTGGCAAGTGTGCAGCAGCGGCAGGGGCGATCGCCCGAGCCAGAAGGTTGAGTCGCGGCAGGCGGTGCTTAAAGCCGCAGAGAATCTCCCAGGAGATAGTGCCCAAAATCTCGGCCCACTCCTGGGCGCTGCCTCCCGGATGGTCTCCCAGCACCGTCACCACATCCCCGACCCGCACGCGGGGCAATTCCGTGACGTCAATCATGCACTGATCCATAGTAATAGTGCCCACCTGGGGAGCTAGTCCGCCCCCGACGGCCACAGCAATGCGGTTAGATAGCCCCCGGGGGATGCCGTCGGCGTAGCCGATGCCCACGACGGCGATCGCCCGTTCCGAGTCGGTGTGGTAGCGGTGGCCGTAGCTGATCCCCGATCCGGCGGGCAGGGTTTTGATTTGGGTGATGCGGGCTTTCACGGTCATGGCGGGGCGCAGGGTAAGGCGATCGCGCAGGTGGGGGGCGGGATAGAGACCGTAGATGCCCAGTCCGGGGCGGACCCAGTCGTAGTCGCAGGTGCGATCGCGCAGCAGCGCCGCCGTGTTGGCCAGGTGCAGGGGGGGGAGCACCCATCCGGATTGCTGCAAGGCGCGGCACACAGCCTCAAACCGCTGCCTTTGTTGGTGGCATAGCGTAGGATCGGGCTCATCCGCCGTGGCGAGGTGGGAATAAAAGCTACACACCTGCACCACCGGACATAGCAGGCACGCCCGGGCGAAGGCGACACCCTCCGTCCAATGCACCCCCAGACGGCCCATACCCGTATCGATCGCCCCGTGGATCCCCAAGCGCTGCCCCAGGGCCGTCAAAAATTCTGCCAGTTGCCGCAACTGATCCCCATGGCCAATGGTCGGTTGCAGGCGATACTCCACCATTTCCCGCAGTTCTGCCAACGTGTTGGTGGCTCCCAAAATGGCAATGGGCGCAGTTACCCCCGCTTGGCGTAACTGCACCCCTTCGGGAATGGTAGCCACCCCAAGACGCTTAGCCCCTGCGGACAGGGCAGTGCGCGCCACATCCACCGCTCCGTGGCCGTAGGCGTCGGCCTTGGCGATCGCCATAATTTGGGTGCTTGGGGGCAAAAGGCTTTTCATTGCCGTCACGTTGTGGGCGATCGCGCCCAAGTCCACTTCCACCCAAGCCCGATGATCGAGATTCAACACCGCTTCCGCCCGCTTCCTAATCCACCTTGTCGCCACAGAGCAGAAACATGGGGTTCACCGCTGCAAACGTCTGGCGATTGCCCCGGGTTTCTAGGCGATTGACCGCCGATTGTACCACCTGGACATGGCGGACGCAGAGTTGGGCAAAGCATTCGGAGGTGCTGTAAAGTCCTTCGAGGGTGGTCGTTGTGACTACCACGCGCCCCCCCACCACCAGGCGTTGCCAGCAGAATTCCAGGATTTCCTTAATAGATCGCCCTCCCTCGACGCAGATGCAGTGGGGATCGGGTTGGAGATCTTCCAAACATTCCGGCGCGCTACCGTTGATAATCCGCACGTTGCGCACCCCAAAGCGATCGCAGTTGCGGCCAATCAATTCCGCCACATCCTCATCCCGCTCGATCGCCACTACCGCCACATCGGGGCAAAGCATCCCCACCTCGACGGGAATGGTACCCGTGCCCGCCCCAATATCCCAAAACACATCCTGCGATCGCAGCCGCAGGTGCCCCAAAATCAGGAGCCGCACCTCACACTTACTCATAGGAATCCCCGGCAGGCGCTCGAACAACTCGTCGGGAATCCCCGGAGTCACGCAATTCCACAGCGGCTTTGTCATGGGCATTGGCTGAATGGTTCGCCGCTATCTTAGCAACCTAATTCTGACAACTACGGCGGCAAGGAAAAGAAGCTTCTTCGGTATTTTCCCGCAACAAGGGATCCCCACGATCTTTAGCCGGGGTAAAGTCTGGTAGAGTTTTGATGGCGTACTTAACAAACACGAAAAAAGCATGGCAACCGTTGCAATCGTCTATTTTTCTGGCTCAGGGCATACCCATCTTATGGCGGAAGGAGTGGCAGAAGGAGTTTCCGCAGTCGATGGAATTCAAGCGAATCTTTTAAAAATCCATGGCGAACAAATTGTCAATGGCCGTTTCAAGGACGAAGAATTCCTGGCACGCCTCGATGCTGCCGATGGGATCATTTTTGGCTCTCCCACCTACATGGGTGGTGTTGCTGCCCAGTTCAAGGCATTTGTAGATGCCGCAAGTGGTCGCTGGTTTCAGCGGACGTGGAACAACAAAATAGCCGGGGGCTTCACCCACTCCGGAGGTCTAAGTGGGGACAAACAGGGGACGTTACTTTACCTCGCCATCAACGCCGCGCAACATGGCATGATATGGGTGGGTGCCAGTGAAATGCCCGATCAAACTACGGGGGTTAACCGCCTAGGTTCCTACTTGGGTGTCATGGGACAGGCTGAGTTGGATTTTTCTGGCAAACCTGCCGAACTCGTGGCCGGTGATCGCCTCAGTGCTGTGCTGTTCGGGCGTCGTGTCGCTGAGATAGTGCGCCGCATGGCTCATGGCTAAGGGTTGTAGCTCCCGCCACCTAAAAGCGGGAGCACTGATCCTCTTTTTTGCCTTGCACTTGGTTGCCCCCGCCTCGTGGCGTGGGGATGTTTTCTTTGCACTGCAGGTTGCCGTTGACGCGGTTGCGCAGGATCTGCAGGCTGGCTAGATTCTTAAATGCCTGGAGGTCGCCCCCGACGTCGTTTCCTTTGATCAAAAGCGTCCGCCGGTTTTCTTCAATTTGCAGATTGCCGCCGATGCGTGATTCCGCAATAGTGACAACACTGGTTTGCTTGATTTGAATGTTGCCGCGCACAGTGCTGTTGGCACTAACTGCCACCGACACGGCATTTTCGGCTTGGATGTTGCCCTCGACGCGAATCGTCCGCGCCAGCAGGCGTCCGCCGGATTCCACTTGGATATCTCCCTCCACACGGGTGCCATTGAGGGTACAAGCGGCCCCGCTGGGGACGCGCACACCCTTAACTGCCTGCCCGCCTAGCCTGCCCCGACAGACCACTTCCTCGGCAGAACTTGGCAGCGACGCACCGATCCCCATGACCAGGAATACGCTCCCCCAAACCACAGCTTTGCGTGCTTGCATAGCAATCCTTTGCCCTAAAGTGCCCCCCTATCCTAGAGGAAAAAGGGCGATCGCACCACAAACACCAGCAACGGGCAATTGCGACCCATTCTTAGGGAGGGTATGATCGGGCCACTTGGGAACAGCACGAAATGCAGATCACCTTTTTGGGAACCAGTTCGGGAGTGCCAACCCGCCAGCGCAACGTGTCGAGTATTGCCCTACGGCTGAACCAACGCAGCGAAGTGTGGTTGTTTGACTGCGGCGAGGGTACCCAGCACCAACTTCTGCGCAGCGAGGTCAAAAATAGCCAAATTCGGCGCATTTTTGTGACCCACATGCACGGCGATCATATCTTTGGCTTAGCTGGATTGCTGGCCACCTGCGGCATGGCCGGGGGTGCAGATCGCATGGATATCTATGGCCCGACGGGGCTGGGAGAGTACATCGATGCCTGCCTCCGCTACAGCGAGACGCGGCTGAATTATCCGATTAAGGTGCACCGGGTCAAACCGGGGGTGGTGTTTGAAGATGAGGACTATGTGGTCTCCTGCGCCCCCCTGAAGCACCGGGTGACGGCCTACGGCTACCGCATCACCGAGCGCGATCGCCCGGGACGCTTTGATGTGGATCGGGCTAGATCCCAAGGGATTCCCCCTGGTCCCCTTTACGGGCAGTTGAAACAGGGGCAAGTGGTGACCTTACCCGATGGGCGGCGGTTTGCCGGGGCGGATTTTTGCGGCCCCACCCAGAAGGGACGGTCTTTGGTCTACTGCACAGACACGATCTTCTGCGACAGTGCGATCGCCCTGGCCGCGGGGGCGACGGTGCTGATCCACGAGGCTACCTTTGCCCACCAGGATGCCGAGATGGCCTTTCAGCGGCTGCATTCCACCACGACCATGGCGGCCCAAGTGGCCTTGGCGGCGGGGGTAGAAACCCTGATCATGACCCACTTCAGTCCCCGCTATGCCCCGGGCAATCCGGTGCAGCTCGATGATTTGCTGGCGGAGGCCCGGAGTATTTTTGCCCACACCCATTTGGCCTATGATTTCATGACCTACGATTTGGCAGTGCCCACCCATGACTGAAACGACTTCGGCATTTGTCCCCCTCCACAACCACACGGAATATTCGCTGCTCGATGGGGCAAGCCAAATTCCCGCCATGGTGGATCGCTTGGTGGACTTGGGAATGGAGGCGGTGGCCCTGACCGACCACGGGGTGATGTATGGGGCGATCGAATTGATTAAAGTCTGCCGCAGCAAGGGCATTAAGCCGATCATTGGCAATGAAATGTATGTGATCAACGGAGACATCACCAAACAGGAAAAAAAGAAGCGCTACCACCAAGTAGTGCTGGCCAAAAACACCCAGGGCTACCGCAATTTGGTGAAGCTAACCACCATTTCCCACCTCCATGGGGTGCAGGGCAAGGGGATCTTTGCCCGCCCTTGCATCAATAAGGAGCTGTTGCAGACCTACCACCAGGATTTGATCGTCACCTCCGGATGTCTGGCGGGGGAGGTGCCCCAGGCGTTTTTGCAGGGCAATCCCCAACTGGCACGCTCCGTGGCCCAGTGGTACCGGGATCTCTTTGGCGAGGATTACTACCTGGAAATCCAGGATCACGGCTATCCGGAGGACCGGATTGTGAATGTGGGTCTGGTGGCCCTAGGGCGGGAGTTGGGAATTTCTATCATTGCTACCAACGATTCCCATTACATTTCCTGCTATGACGTTGAGGCCCACGACGCGCTGCTGTGCATCCAGACGGGCAAGCTGATCAGCGAGACCAAGCGCCTGCGCTACAGCGGCACGGAATACATTAAGTCCGCCGAGGAAATGGGGTTCCTGTTTCGCGATCACCTGGAAGATGGGGTGATTCAGGAGGCGATCGCCATGACCAGGACCGTGGCTGCCAAAATTGAGTCCTACGATTTGATGGGCGATCCCCGGGCGGCGAGCTACCCGATCCCCCCGGGCCATACGGCCGAAACCTACCTGGAGGAAGTCTCGTGGCAGGGGCTGTTGGCCCGGTTCCAGACAGGCGATCGCGCGGTCATTCCCCCCAGCTACCAGGAACGGATGCACTACGAGCTGGGGATCATGCAGCAGATGGGGTTTTCCACCTACTTTTTGGTGGTCTGGGACTACATCAAATATGCCCGCGATCGCGCCATTCCGGTGGGCCCGGGACGGGGATCGGCGGCGGGCAGCTTAGTGGCCTTTGCCCTGGGGATCACCAACATCGACCCGATCCACCACGGCTTGTTGTTTGAGCGATTCCTCAATCCCGAGCGCAAGTCGATGCCCGATATTGATACCGATTTTTGTATCGACCACCGGGAAGAATTAATTCAGTACGTCACCCAAAAATATGGCAGCGATCGCGTAGCCCAGATTGTCACCTTCAACCGCCTGACCTCTAAGGCCGTGCTGAAAGATGTGGGGCGGGTGCTGGATATTTCCTATGGCGAGGCGGACAAAATGGCCAAAATGATCCCGGTGATGCGCGGTAAGCCGGCCAAGCTCAAGGTGATGATTGGCGAAGAAACCCCGGCTCCCGAATTTCGCGAGCGGCACCAAAACGATGCCAAGGTGGTCGAGTGGATCGACATGGCCATGCGCATTGAGGGGGTGAACAAAAGCTCCGGTGTCCATGCCGCCGGGGTGGTCATTGCGCCCTTTCCCCTCGACGAGTTGGTACCCCTCCAGCGCAGCAATGAAGGGGCCGTCACCACCCAGTACACCATGGAGGATCTGGAATCCCTGGGTCTGCTGAAAATGGACTTCCTGGGGCTGCGCAACCTGACAACGATTCAGCACACCATCGACCTGATCCACCGCTACCGGGACAAGGACTTTGACTTTGGAGCGATCGCCCCCGACCAGGACACTTTGGCCAATACCAAGACCTACCAACTGCTGGAGCGCGGCGAGCTGGAGGGCATCTTCCAGTTGGAATCCTCGGGCATGAAGCAAATCGTGCGGGAACTCAAGCCCTCCAACATTGAAGATATCTCCTCGATTTTGGCCCTCTATCGCCCTGGCCCCCTCGATGCTGGGTTGATTCCCAAATTCATCAACCGCAAGCACGGCCGGGAACCGATTACCTACGAAAACCCAGCCCTAGAGCCCATTTTGCAGAACACCTATGGCGTGCTGTGCTACCAAGAGCAAATCATGCGCATGGCCCAAGATTTGGCGGGCTACAGCCTGGGACAGGCGGATCTGCTGCGGCGGGCGATGGGCAAAAAGAAGGTCGCCGAGATGGAAAAGCAGCGGCAGCGGTTTCTCGATGGCTCCGCTAAAAATGGTATTCCCACCAAGCTGGCGACAGAGCTCTTCGACCAAATGGTGATGTTTGCCGAATATTGCCTCACCTACGACACCCTGGTGCAAACGGTGGAATACGGTCCCCTGCCCATTGGCAAGATCGTCCAGGAGCGCCTGCCGTGCCACGTTTACAGCTTTGACGACCAGGGCGCGGTAGTCCTCCAACCCATCGCCCAGTACCACGATCGCGGGCATCAGGAAATTTTTGCCTATACCCTGGCCGACGGCACGGTGCTTGAGGCTACACCCGATCACCAGTTCATGGCCGAGGATGGCGTGATGTATCCGATCGAAGAGATCTACCAGCGGGGGTTAGGGTTGCTGCGGCGATCGCCAGCGCCACTGCCGGGATAGGCGATAGCCCAAACGTCCAAGGGCCTTGGCCAGAATCCGCAGTTCCGCCATCAGGCTCCATCGGGTGCGATCAACGGGCAGGCAGGCAAACACCAACCCTGGCTTGGGATAGCTCCGTCCCCAGTAAAAACCCTGGGCATTGGGGCTAAATTTTTGGCTCAGCAGCTCCTTAAGCACGGGGGCATGGCACCCCACCACGCTCATCTCCCCCCAGAGCACGTTCCAAAACAGGGGCAGTCGTTCTAGGCGGGTGCGCAAAAAGAACGTGCGCCCTAGCCCTCGGGGTTTCAACAGCCGCCAGCGCAGCAGCCGTCCCTGCCAACCGCAGCGAATCTCGGTGCAAATTTGGGGCAATCGTCGCTCCAGGGCCCACAGCAGCAGCCACACCAACCCCAGCAGCACCAATCCTACCGTGGCGATCGCCACATCCAAACTCCGCTTAAACGACCCGCGCCACCCTTCTAGGGAGGGATGGAGCGTCCCGTCGCCCGAACTACGGGCGCTAAAGTTGGGAAAGTTTTGGGTGAGGGGTTCGATGACCAAAAACTGTTGCAAGTTAGCAAAGCGCAATTCCTCCAGCACCTCCTGGCGCACGCTCCACAGCACCAGCTCCCGCCCCTGGGAAACCATCACCTCCAAGCAAGCGATGATGGCTTTGAGTCCACTGCTGCTCAGTTTTTCCGTATTGCTCAAGTCTAGAATGACCTGTTGCAAATCCTGATCCTGGGGATGGCACAGATCCTGGAAATCCTGCTGCACCAGCTCAGCATCCTCGGCTACAAAGTGCTGGGGAAAACTAAACAACGCAGTCGCTCCGAAGTAGACCAAGCTCACCTGCGACACCTTGGGCAGCGCCATCCCCGTAAGCACCGTCGAAAAGCGGAAAAACTTGGCCAGTTGGGCCGGAGATTGCAAAATGGTGGTGCCCTGCTGGGCGTATTCCAGCGCCAACAACTGCTGCTGGGGAGACAGGGTTTCCGCAAACTGTACTGATCGCGGAATTAGGGCATAGGGTTTGGGGGGCAGTTGCTCAAAACGCTGGCGCACCCGTGGGTCGCATTCTCCCAGCCACAGACGGCAGCGCCCCATCCAGTCCCATTCCTCCTCCGGTGTGAGGGGAAAAACCTGGGATAGGGATGGCGGTAACGTCAGCAGCGGATGCGCACACACCAGCACCTCCTCGCTCAGAAATTCGTACTTCTGCAAGGCTACCAACCAGCTAATCAAGGTCGAAAATGGGTAGGGCTCGAGGGCGATCGCAACATAGATCATGGCTGACGCTGCCCCCGCAACTGCCCGCAGGCAGCACTGGCTTCCAGTCCTCGGGTGCGGCGAATGCTGACGGCCACATGGGCATCGGTGAGGATTTGGCTAAACTGCTGCAGCGATGCCCCCTGGGGGCGATGAAAGTCCGCTCCGGCAATGGGGTTGTAGGGAATGAGGTTCACGTGGCTCTGGAACCCGCGAATCAATTCAGCCAGTTGGCGGGCGTGGGTTATGTGATCGTTCACGCCCGCTAGGAGTGTGTACTCAAAGCTAACCCGCCGCTTGGTCGTAGCGACGTAGTCCCGGCAGTCATCGAGGAGCGATGCCAAGGGGTAATGGTTGGCGGAGGGAATGAGCTGCGATCGCAATTCCTGGTTGGGTGCATGGAGGCTCACAGCCAGGGTGGCTTGGAGGTGGTAGCGGGCCAGTTGGGCGATGCGCTGGGGAATGCCAACGGTAGAAATGGTCATATTGCGCTGCCCGATGCCGATATCCTGGTTCAGACAGGCGATCGCCCCTACAACCTGCTCCAGGTTCATCAGCGGCTCTCCCATGCCCATAAACACCAGATGGCTCACCCGCTGCCGAAAATCTCCCTGCACCGTCAGCACCTGGTCAAGAATTTCATGGCGGGCCAGATTGCGGGTAAAACCTCCCTTGCCCGTGGCGCAAAAGGTACAGCCCATGGGGCAGCCCACCTGGGTCGAGACGCACACCGTTAACCGCTTAGCCGTAGGGATGCCCACGGTTTCAACGATCGCTCCATCCTCCAGACGGAGGAGATACTTGACGGTGCCGTCCGGGGCCGCAAGCCGCTGCTGCACCAGCGATCGCCCCACAGATTGCACCGCCACCTGCTCCCGCCATTGCTTGGGAAAGACGGTCACCTCCCCAAGGGAACAAATCCCTTTTTGGTAAATCCATTCGTAGAGCTGCCTGCCTCGATAGCGGGGCTGGCCCTGGGATTCTACCCAATCACTTAATTCTGCGAGCGATTGCCCAAGGAGTGGCGTTGTCATAGACCCCGGATCTTACTGATATACCCGTATTCCCAGTATTCTACTGCCAGTCCTACTCCTGCACGAGCCGGATGCCAGGAAACTGCGATCGCAGACGCTCTAGCTCCCGTTGGGCATTGGCGCGATCGCTATAACTGCGCACCTGCACGAACCGCTGCCCCTGGTAGAGGCGCTCGAAGGCATCGGGAGAAACCCGCCGCACTTGTCCAAGGGTATTGACGGAGGTTGCCGGCACCAGCAGTCGAAAGGTTCCGCGCTGGGGGGGGGAGGATGGGGTTGGGGATGGGCTAGGCGAAGGGGTTGGTCTCGGGGTCGCCGCCTCCACCACCCGAATCGAAGATACCCCAATGGCCTGGGCTGCTAAGCCCCGCCCGCGCAGGGCCGCCGAAAGGGCCGTAGCCGTGGGCAGAGAACTCATGGGCGCCGCCAGGATCACTGAGCGATTTCCCAGGGTTGCGGTTTGGGCGGTCGCGAGGGAGCGCACCTCGGTCAGGGTTTTTGGGGCATCGGTTGTCGGCTCGACCAGCACTACCGCCGCCCGGTAGCCGTCCGGCACCGCCGGCACATTGGCCCTAAAGCTGTGCACTACGGCTTCGAGCCCCGCCTGCCGCAACTGATCGGCGCGAAATCTAGCCCGCTGCAGGTCATCAAAGCTACCAAAGAAAGTCAGGGAATGCTGCAAGTAACCGCAGGGAACGGCGGCGATCGCCAAAAACTCAGGCAACTGGGGCAGCAGGTTGGCCGCCCGTCCCACAAACACACCGTAGCGACGAGTGGTAAGCTGAGTGCAGGTTTGGGAAGGTTGGCCATGGACAGGCGCAGAGACCACGATCCCGGCGATCGCCCCTAAACCCACCAAGGCATGCCGTTGCCTAGCCACAGAATTGCTCCCGCCGCTGGATGGCGATCGTCCCCCAGGAAGCCAAAAATTCCTCCAACTCATGCTGCCGCACCGGCTTCGTCAGAAATGCGTCCATCCCCGCCGCCAAGCAGCGCTGACATTCTTCTGCCGAGGCATTGGCAGTCAGTGCCACAATCACCATGCGGGAGGAGCACCCATCCCCCGAGGCACGAATGCGCTCCGTAGTCTCATAGCCATCTAGATCGGGCATTTGACAATCCATTAGAATAAGATCGAATGCTGCTTTCTCCAACATAGATAGCACCTCCTCCCCCGTTCCAGCAATGGTTGCCTCGTAGCCGAGGGTAAGGAGTTGGCGGACAATCACCTTTTGGTTGATCGGATTATCTTCAGCCACCAAAATGCGGAGTGCCTGGGGGAGCGGGGCATGGAACCTAGACCCTACCCCGATCGGAGTTCGCACCCGGGTTCCGGGCTCCTGCTGAAGGGCGCGCTGCAACTGATGCTGTTTGATCGGGCCAACCAGGTAGGCGTCATAGCTCAGCTCCTCCAATTGACGAATCCGCCCCACCAGTTCGGTATTGGTAGCCAGCACCATTTTGGTGTCCGCCGCCTTGGGGTGTGATCGCCCCAGCAGCCAGAACGGTCGCTCGGCATCGAGATCCGTGAGGTACCAAAGGATCGCATCGAAGGGGGGCACCTCCGCCAACACCCCGGCAACGGTCTCCAACCGCGACACCACAATCGCCTCCATCTGCCAGTCGCGCACCATCTGACCCAAAACCTGACCCGTCACCTCCGACCGGCTTACCACCAGCACCCGCTTACCGCGCAGGGGTGCTGGAGCCTCCCGTAGCTGCCGATCGCCCAGGCGTAGCGGCACCTGCACCACAAACCGCGAACCTACCCCCACCGTGCTATGAACCTCAATGGTGCCGCCCATCAGCTCCACCAACTGTCGACAGATGGAAAGCCCTAGGCCGGTGCCCCCAAAGCGGCGGCTAATCTTAACCGTGGACTGCTCGAAGGGCTGAAACACCCGCGATACCTGCTCCGGTGCAATGCCAATGCCCGTATCGGTTACCGTCAGCGCCACCCAGAGGCGATCGCCAGCGGTTTTTATCCCATGGGCTGCCACCTGCACCGAGCCCGCGTCCGTAAACTTCACGGCATTGCCCACTAGGTTGAGCAGCACCTGCCGCAGTCGCCCGCCGTCGCCATAGAGGATTGGCGGCACCGTAGGGGCCGTGTAGGTCGTCAGTTCTAAACCCTTGCGATGGGCAGTCACCGCCAGGAGGTCAGCCCCATCCTCAAGGCACTCTGCCAGGGAAAGGGGCTGTTCCTCTAGCTGCATTTGCTGCGCCTCCAATTTGGAGAAGTCCAGCAGGTCGTTGATGATTGCCAGGAGTGCCTCTGCGCTTTGACGAATCGTATCGACAAAATCCCGCTGTTCCGGCGACAGGGATGTTTCTGTTAGCAGTCCTGCCATGCCGATCACCCCGTTCATGGGGGTACGAATCTCGTGGCTCATCGTGGCTAGAAAGGTGCTCTTCAGGCGGTTGGCCGATTCTGCTTCCGCCTTGGCCGCCCGCTCCCGCTGCAAGATCTGGGCATTTTGCAGTGCGATCCCCAACTGGTCGGCCACCTGCTCCATAAAGTCGATTTCTTCTCCCAGCCAGTGGCGCGGCTCGCCGCATTGGTGGGCAATCAGCAGACCCCAGAGCTGTTCTTGTTCCTGCAGGATGGGTACCACCAGGTTGGCCCGCACCTGAAAGTCGGTCAGGAGTTGGCGATAGCAGTCGGAGATAGTGAGGGTGTCAATATCGTCGATGGTGGTGCGATGGCGCTGCTGATAGGCCCGCCACGCCCCCTTCTGAAAGCAGGTGTCCTGAATCTTGGCCCCTAGCGATCGCCGCCAAGTTCCATCCACGGATTCCACCACCACTTCGCCACTCCAGTCGGGCGCAAATTGGTAGATCACCACCCGATCGGCCCGAAGATACTGCCGCACCTCGTGGACGCCGGTATTGAGAATTTCCGAAAGATCGAGGGAACGAAAAATCTTCTCCGTGATGTTGCCAATCAGTCGCATCCGCTGGCTTTGGAGCTGCAATTGCTCTCGGTGGGCGTGCTCGGCCGTAACATCCGTCCCCACGGCCAGCAGCCCATCGCAGGATGGAGTCAACGACAGATTCCACAACACGCCGTTGCGGCGGAGCATCGTCCGTTGGGGGCTGCCGTGCCAAGCGTTTTGCAGTGCTTTGATAAATTCGCGATTTTGGGGTGCGGCGTCGTAGATAGAGTCCCCAATGGTGAGGCCGTGCCAGTCCTGCCCTGCGGCAAAGGTAACCTGACCGGCCGCATCGACAACCATCAGTCCCAAGGGCAGGTGTACCCACAGGGGGCCCAGATCCCAGGATGGCTGGGGCTCAATCAGCCAGCAGGATTCCGTCAGGGTGTCCAAAACCCGAATCTGCCAATTTTGTTCGTTCCAGTGCCCCACAAATTGATCCGCGCTGGGCGGGCGGGATAGGGGCAATACTTCAGTCCGCGATCGCCCAACCACCTGGGCCCCGTCTAGGCCCACCAATTGGCTGAAGGCAGGGTTGCACCACAGTATTTCCTCCCCACGGGTCACCACGACCACTGCGGTTGTCAGGTGGATGAGGGCCGATTCAAAGATGGTGGACACGGGCGATTGGGTAGGCAAAAATTTCATTTTCAGAATAGTTAATGGCTACAAATTGGGGACGAAAAACAAATAAAACGCAATGATTCCCCTTGCCCCTCACTTCGGCATCGTGCTTCGACGCTTTTTTGTTTTCGATTGTTCCGTATCATAGCCGCTCAACTAAGCTTAAATAAATGTGAAACAAGTACTATCCCCATGTCCCCAACTGCCCTTCTCCCCCTTCCGGAGGAATTTGAAGAAATTGAAGCCGTTACAATCATTGACGTTCTGCGCCGTGCGGATCTCTCGCTGACAATTGCCGGGCTAACAAGTCTCATCGTTACTGGCTCCCACCACATCACCCTGCAGGCGGACATGGAGCTAGAAGCCGCGCTTGATCGCCCCTTCGATTTGGTTGTCCTTGCCGGCGGGCCGGGCACCAAGCACCTCCTTGGGGATGATCGCCTGCTGTCGCTGCTGCAACGGCAATCTCAGGCGGGTCGGTGGATCGCTGCTATCTGCGCCGCACCAACGGTGCTGGCCAAAGCCAAGCTCTTGGAAGGTAAAACGGTAACCGCCCACCCCACGGTACATGATCGCCTGGGGGGAGTTTCGGTTCTGCCTGTTCCTGTGGTGGTTGACGGCAAAATTGTCACGGGCAGCGGCCCCGGCACCGCCATGGTCTTTGCCCTAAAGTTGGTATCCCTTCTGCGCGGGGAGGCGATCGCCCAGCAACTGGCCACCGCCATGGTTGTGCCGGAATAGCAGATGGCAACCGCGCCCGAAATTACGCCAGCAGAAAAGGTTTCATCGTCTGCCAACGACCGCGCCACACCCAAGGCACCAAAATCTTGGTCACAACCCAGGGTAGTTGGCTGGCAAAAGTTTGCTGCGCGCTGGGCTCGAGGTTAAACAAAAGAAAGGGCAGCACCAGCGCGCCCGGTTGGGATTGCTTCTGCCCATGGGCGGAAAGTTGCTGCTCCTCCATTTCCCGGTGCTCCTGCCATAGCGCCAACAGTTCTTCTAGCAGAGGCGCACTTTGCTGGAGCGATAACTGCTCCTGTTTTGCTGCTTGGCATAACCCCATGAGGCGATCGGTCAGGCGGTGCATGTCCTGGTGTTGCCGCACCAACAGGGAGAAATCTACTCCCGGTACCTTTGCCGCCAGAAGCGGAAAAGCAATGTGCTCCTCCCCGCTGTGGTGGGACTCAAACAAAGTCACAAAGCTCGTGCCGTAGTCGATAAATCCCTGCTTTTGGGGCTATCGGCATGGGAAATTGCTGGCCCGGGGGTGGACAAAACTCGAATGGCTCGGGTGAAGGCGTCGTGAATGCGCTGTAGTCCGATCACCGTTTGCGACACAGCAGTCATAACTTTTCCCACCTAGAGAATTTAAATGTTGGGATGCCAACTTTAAATTTTGAGCGCCAAATTTTGAGCGCCAGAATTCACCGAAAATCCATCAGCCAGTGCAAGTTTCCTATTGCCCACCAACTACCCACGAGTCGATCTAAATTTAGTGGATTGATTCGTGGGATTAATTCGGCGGATTAATTCGGAGAGTTGGGGCGCAGCGACCTGGGTGCTCAGGGTGCCCGCCCCGTTCCCCTAGGAAATACGCAGCAACTCCACATCAAAAATCAACGTGGCATTGGGAGGAATCACGCCACCTGCGCCCCGAGCCCCATAGCCGAGATCGGGCGGGATAACCAGGGTGCGCCGTCCACCCACGCGCATTGTTGAGAGTCCCTCATCCCAGCCCTTAATCACCTGACCAACGCCAAGCTTGAAGGAAAACGGGCTATTGCGATCACGGGAGCTATCGAACTTGGTGCCATCTTCTAGGGTTCCGGTGTAGTGAACAACAACCGTCTGTCCCGTTTTTGGCGTTGCACCATCGCCTTCCTTAATGTCGCGATATTTCAGTCCCGAAGCGGTAGTGGTAAGGTCGGTCATGGTGTTTAGCGTTTGTGCTGTGTTTGTGGGAGCGGCGATCGCAGCAGGGGTGGTCATCTGAGCTATGACAATCAGCAGAATACACACCGCCGTAATCCCAAAACTAATCAGAATTCCTTTCAAGAACGTATCCTCTCGTATGAATGCTTTTCGCCGTTGGCATCCTATCACGGGTGGGTTAACTGGTCTGGAGTTTTTTCGCTAGGTCATAGAAGGGCTGCCAGTCATCCTCCGTGGCGATCGCCTCCCAAACCCGCTCAATTTCGGGGCGAACCAGCACCGTTAGGGGATTGGACTGTCGCAATAGCTCGGCCGTGCGTTCCGGGCTTTGGAGATCCCAATGGTATTGGTAGAGAGCGCGCCACTGCTGCCACAGATTTTGCTGGGCATCAGAACAGGTCTGCTGAGCCGGGAGGTCAAAGGTCTGCCCCTGGGATGGGTGGTGCCCCAGACGGAGGTGGGCAAAAAACTCGTTATAGCCGATGGGCACGTGCTGCAGCAATTGCAAAGTCTTATGCACAAGGGGTTTGATATCCACGCCGTCGGAGATAGCGAAGCCCAAACGGGCAGCCATGCGGGTCTCGTAGGCTTGGTGGTAGTGTCCGGCAAATTGTCCCAACCCCGCCGCCAAATCCGCCCCATCCATCACCATCTTCAGGGGATAGTGCAGCATTTCCAAGTTCCAATAGCAGGCGTTGGGTTGGTTGTGGTAGCAATAGCGCCCTTGGTAGTCAAAGTAGGCCGCCGTAAACCGGGGATCGTAGGTCGGAAGAAAGGCATAGGGCCCGTAGTCGAAACTCTCGCCGGTAATAGCCATGTTGTCCGTATTGAGAACGCCGTGGCAAAAACCCGCCGCCATCCATTGGGCCGTCAGCTCGGCCACCCGCTGCACCAGTTGGGCATAAAACTGTACATCGCGATCGCCCGCCGCAGACAGATGCCCATAGTAGGTTTCGATAACGTGATCTAAAAGCTGGCGCACCAAATCGGCCCGACCTAAGAAGTGGAGCCGCTCAAAGGTGCCAAAGCGTATGTGCGATCGCTGCATCCGCACCATCACTGCCGAGCGGGTTGGCGAAGGCTCATCACCGCGCCACAATTCTTCACCCGTCTCCACCAAACTTAAACATCGGGACGTGCGTACCCCCATCCGATGGAGCACCTCCGCGGCCAAAACCTCCCGCACCCCACCCTTGAGGGTCAGCCGACCGTCCGCAGTGCGGGAATAGGGGGTGCGCCCCGATCCCTTCGTACCAAGGTCGTACAGGTGTCCATCGGTTCCCCGCACCTGTCCGTAGAGAAAACCGCGACCGTCCCCTAGTTGGGGGTTGTAGTGCCCAAATTGGTAGCCGTGATACCGCAGCGCTAAAAAGGGCTGCTCTCCGCGAAAAAGCCCAAATGCCTCGATAAAATCATCATCCCCTACCGCCTCGGGCGCAAGTCCTAAAACGCCCAGCAATTCATCGTTACGCCAACGCAAGCGATGCATGGGAAACTGCGCCGCAGTCACCACATCGTAAAAATCTGTTCCCAGTTGGGCGATCGCTCTCTCGTAGGGAAGAGTAAGCCAAGGATTTACCATGAATTTAACATTATTTAATAATTACGCCGATAAGTGTGAATTTTCATGTATATTTGTAATAGTTAGCAATGCTTACCCTTCAAGCAGGTCTCCTATGAATATTTTGGTACTTCTTAATAACGTTTTGTTTCGCTCCGACACAACTCCTAAGGTTTTAGCACAAGCGGGTTTTGCCCTCCTCCGTGTCGTAGCTGGTCTTGCCATGATCCACAACGGCCTCGACAAGCTCGATGACATCGAAGGTTTCGCCGAAGCTTACGTTCAAGTTATTGGCTTGCCCTTCCCCATTTTCTTCAGCTACGTGGCCGCCTTGACGGAACTGTTGGCTGCGCCGCTGCTGGCCCTCGGTTTGTTCAGCCGCGCCGCTGCTCTGGGTCTGACATCCACGATGCTTGTCGCCATGTACCACCACATCTTGGTGGGTGGCTTCAACATCGCCTACTTGGAACTGTCGATGATCTACGCCTCCATCTTTGCCTTCTTCACCATCAACGGTGGTGGCTTGTTTGCCGTCGATACCCTGATTGCCGGACTGTTGCACAAGCTCACCGGTACCACGCCCGCCCCTGCACCTGCTGCCCCTGCTCCCTCGGCGATCGCAGAAGAGCAAAAGCTCGAGCCCGTCGGTGCTGGCAAGGATCGCAGCACTTGGGGTTCCTACCTCCGCTAGGTTCGTTCATCCTTTCCCAGGCTGCACCTGCGGTAGGTTTTTTTCTCCTTTTCGCAAAGCTCTGCCCGTGCAGGGCTTTTTTTGTGGGTTGCAGCTAAGATTGGGAATGCCTATTTACGCTGCCAACCTATGAAACATACCCTGTCCGTTGTGGTACAAGACGAAGCCGGTGTTTTGACGCGCATCGCTAGCCTTTTTGCCCGCCGTGGTTTCAATATCGAAAGCCTCGCGGTGGGCAGTGCGGAACAAAGCGGCTTTACCCGCGTTACCATGGTTGTGCCGGGGGACGATCGGGTTATTGAGCAAATTAGCAAGCAATTACACAAACTGATCAACGTCATTTCCGTGCGCGACCTGACCGACATCCCCTGCGTGGAGCGGGAGTTAATGTTGATTAAGGTGCATGCTGCCCCCCCGAAACGGTCGGAGGTGGTGGAAATTGCCCAAATTTTCCGGGCACGGATCGTGGATCTTTCCGAAGAATTTCTCACCCTAGAGGTGGTCGGCGATCCCGGCAAAATGGTCGCAATTCTGCAGATGCTGCAAAAATTCGGGATTCGGGAAATTGCCCGCACCGGTAAGGTTTCCCTGACGCGGGAGTCTGGAGTCAATACGGAATATCTCAAGGTATCGGGATCGCCCTAGGACAAGGAAATTCCAACCTTAAATTTTGACCGGTGTGCGTCCGGGGCGCACCTCATAGCCCGAGGGGAGCAGGAGGGATGCACCGGTCATTTCTGCGGGTTTGGGCAACTGAAGGATTTCTAGGATGGTAGGGGCAATATCTGCGAGTCGCCCCCCAGAGCGCAGTTGGGCATCGCCACCATAGCCAGGAATTTTGCGTCCCTCGCTCTCAATCAACAGGAAGGGCACTGGGTTGCTGGTATGGGCGGTCCAGGGGTTGCGGTGTTCATCCCACATTACCTCGGCATTGCCGTGGTCTGCGGTGATCATCAGGATGCCACCAACTTGGGTGGTGCGCTGCACCAAGCGACCGAGGCAGCGATCCACATGGGCGATCGCCTGGACTGCGGCAGCGTAGTTGCCGGTGTGCCCCACCATGTCGGGGTTGGCGTAGTTGACGATGATCAGGGAGTACTCCTGCTTGTCGATTGCCCGGAGCACGGTATCGGTGACGGCGGTTGCCGACATTTCGGGCGCCTTGTCGTAGGTGGAAACGGCGGGGCTGCTTACCAGTTCGCGATCGTCGCCGTAGTAGTGCTGTTCGTTACCGCCATCAAAAAAGTAGGTGACATGGGCATATTTCTCGGTTTCGGCGGTGCGAAATTGCTTCAGCCCGTGCTGGGAAATCACCTGCCCCAGGAGGTTTTGTAGGGTTTGAGGAGTGTAGGCCACGGTCACGGGCAGGCTGGAATCGTATTGGGTAAAGGTCACCCAAGCCAGGGGAGCAACGGCCGTGCGGGAGAAATGGGGGAAATCGGCTGCTAGAAACGCCTGGCACAGTTGGCGGGAGCGATCGGGACGAAAGTTGGCAAATATCACGCCGTCCTGGGGGGCGATCGCCCCGGTGGTTAGGCGAACCGGGAGAATGAATTCATCGGTGATCCCCTGGGCGTAGTTCTGTTCTAAAAAGGCAATGGGATCGCTGCTAGGAGCCGTGATCGTATCGTCTACGAGGACGCGGTAGGCCTTTTCAATCCGATCCCACCGGCGATCGCGATCCATAGCAAAATAGCGCCCACTCAGGGTGGCAATCTGCCCTATGCCGAGGCGCTGCATGTGATCCTGCAGGCGCTTCAGGTGTCCGATGCCAGAATTGGCCAGGGTGTCGCGCCCATCGGTAATGGCATGGAAGTAAACTTCACTGACCCCCTCAAGTTTGGCGAGATCGAGCAGTGCCAGCAAGTGATCGAGGTGGGAATGCACCCCGCCATCGGAGCACAGCCCCAACAGGTGCAGGCGACTGCCTTGGGCTTTGACATGGCGACAAACCTCCACGAGGGCAGAATTGGTAAAAAAGCTGCCGTGCTCAACATCGTCGGAAATGCGGACTAATTCTTGGGGAACAATGCGCCCAGCGCCAATATTGAGATGCCCCACCTCGGAATTGCCCATTTGTCCCTTGGGAAGACCCACATCCTTGCCCGAAGCCTGCAAAAGCGTGTGGGGATAGCTTTGCCACAGAGCATCAAACACGGGTGTGTCCGCAGCGGCGATCGCGTTGCTTTCGGTTTCTTCTCGATACCCCCACCCATCCAGAATGACCAGAACAACTGGCGAAATGGCGCTTGGCGTCATAGCTTCGATATTCCTAGTATTGTGCCCACAATTTCTTTGGGGATGGTGTAACCCCTCATTAGGAGACATCATATCATCGCTATTTAGGAATCTCAATTTGTACGGCAGATGGGTAGATGTGCCGTAAAATAGGGCGCTATTCTGCTTTGGGGTTACGTCCCTAATTTCAACCACTAGTTTCAATTTGTAGCTTCAATCCATGGCACGCATTGTCCAAAAATACGGTGGCTCTTCCGTCGCCGATGCATCCCGGCTTCTGGCAGTCCGCGATCGCGTTCTCCATACCTGTCAGCAGGGGCATCACGTGGTGGTGGTGGTTTCGGCAATGGGCAAAACGACGGATGGGTTGTTGCAACTGGCCGGGGCGGTGGCTGGGGAGACTCCGGGGGCTGTAGGGGAGCGGGATTTGGATCTTCTGCTGGCCACTGGGGAGCAGGTGAGTGCCTCCCTTTTGAGTTTGGCCCTGCAGGCGGCGGGGCAGCCCGCGATCGCCCTGACGGGATTTCAGGCGGGCATTGAGACCGAGCCCCTCCACACCCGAGCCCGGATTTTGCGCGTTCAGACGCAGCGTTGGTTGCCCTACGTGCGAGCGGGATGGGCCGTGATTGTCACTGGCTTTCAGGGCATAGCGGACGGGGAAATTACGACCCTGGGTCGGGGGGGATCCGACACCTCTGCTGTGGCGATCGCCGCCGCTTGGGAGGCGGATCTGTGCGAAATCTATACGGATGTGCCGGGAATTTTTACCACCGATCCCCGCATTGTGCCCCAGGCCACGCTGCTGCCGGAAATCACCTGTGACGAAATGTTAGAACTGGCTAGCCAGGGGGCCAAGGTGCTGCACCCCCGCTCGGTGGAAATTGCCCGCAATTTCGGTGTCAAACTCTGCGTGCGCTCCAGTTGGACGGAGGATGCCGGTACGGTGGTGCTGTCGCCCCGGTTGGGATCGGGCGATCGCCAGTACATTGAAATTCCTCGGTTTGTGGAGTCCGTGGTTTTGGATGGGCAGCAAGCGCGGTTTGCCCTGCTGCGGGTGCCCGATCGCCCAGGGATCGCGGCCAAGATCTTTGCCACCCTAGCAACGGCGGGGATCAACGTGGATCTGATCGTCCAGTCGGTGCAGGTACAGCAGGGCATCCATGAACTGGCCTTTACCGTGGCAGCGGTGGACTATGCCCCGACGCTGGCGCTGATGGAAACACTCTTGCTGGAGCTAGATGGGGCCCTCCTGCTCCACGACGCCCATGTGGCCAAGGTCAGCATCCAGGGGGCAGGGATGGTCGGGCGGCCGGGGGTGGCAGCCCAGATGTTCACCACCCTGGCGGCGGCGGGGATCAACATTCAAATGATTTCCACCTCCGAAATTAAGGTGAGCTGTGTCATCGATGCGGCCGCCGGCACCCAAGCGTTGCACCTTTTAGCTGAGAAATTTGCCGTGGCGACCTCTCCCCAGCAGGAACTGAGGGGCGATCGCCCCGTATCCGGTGTGGCCCTCGATCAAAACCGAGCCCGCCTAGCCGTGCGCCACGTGCCCGATCGCCCCGGGATCGCCGCCCAAATTTTGCAGGCCTTAGCCCAGGATCACCTTAGCCTCGATGTCATCGTTCAGTCCCAACCCGTTGATGCCGTTGGCGAAATTGCCTTTACCGTGGCGGCAGCGGATCTGCCCCGGGCCACCCAATCCCTGACGATGATCGCCCAAAAGTTGGGATGTGGCGACGTAGTGCAGGATCATGCCATTGCGAAAGTCAGCATCGTCGGTGCCGGCATGGCCCACCAACCCGGCGTAGCTGCCCGGATGTTCGCCGCACTCGCAGAATCCCAGATTAATATTGAAATGATTGCCACCTCCGAGATTAAGGTAAGTTGCGTGGTACCCCAAGAGCACGGAGCCACTGCCTTGCGTGCTGTGCACCAAGCTTTTACCCTAAGTGGCGATCGCCCTGTTCCCATCCCCGGCACCCTATGACTGCAAAAGAACCCGAAACTGAATCCCTAGACACTGTCAAACCCCAAAGTTTAAAGCGCAAAATTTTTGACAATGTGTCAACCATGGCCCTGGCAGTGGGCTTGGCCCTGGGAGTACGCTGGTTTCTCATTGAGCCCCGCTACATTCCCTCTAGTTCAATGGAGCCCACATTGCAGATTGGGGATCACCTGTTTATCGATAAAATTTCCCTGCGGTTGCGGCCGCCGCTGCGGGGAGAAATCGTGATCTTCAATCCACCCCAAAGCCGCTGTGTCTCCGACAGCAGCCAGGTGTACATTAAGCGGGTCATTGGTTTGCCCGGCGATCGCCTTAGCATTCGGGAGGGGCGCGTTTTTGTCAATGGTCAAGCCCTCCGGGAGACCTACATGGCGGCACCGATAGAATACACGCTGCCCGATACGGGCACCAAACCCCGACAGTTGATCGATGAGGAGCCCTGTTTTGTGCCGCAGCCGGTGCTCGTGGATGCCGATCGCAACCTCAGTTTTACGGTGCCTCCCGGCAGTTATTGGGTGATGGGCGACAACCGCAACAACAGCCAGGATTCCCATGCCTGGGGCTTTTTACCTGCCGAAAACCTTGTCGGTCGAGCCATTTTTCGCTGGCTGCCCCTGGGCGATCGCATGGGCCCCTTTTCCCTACCCGAATACGGACAGCCCAATGAGTAACCATCCCAAACCCGCACCAACGTCCTGGTGGTCCTGGGAAACGGTGCGCATTGTTCTGGGGGCATTGGCCGTGGCCCTGTGCCTGCGGCTATGGATTGCCGAGCCCCGCTATATTCCCTCCGACTCGATGGTGCCCACCCTAGAAACGGGCGATCGCATTTTGGTGGAAAAGGTTTCGTACCGCCTCCATCCGCCCCAACGGGGAGATATCGTGGTGTTCTATCCCCCCTTTGCCACTGTCAAGCAGGCATTTATTAAGCGGGTGGTGGGGCTGCCCGGCGAGGAGATTGCCGTCCGTGATGGGCTTTTGTGGATTAACGGCACGGCCTACCGCGAGCCCTACATCGCCGCTGCCATGAATTATGAACTCCCCCCCCTCCGGATTCCCCCAGAGAGCTATTGGGTCATGGGCGACAACCGCAACAACAGCAACGATTCCCACGTGTGGGGGTTTTTACCCGCCGAAAATATTATTGGTCACGCCGCATTTCGCTTTTTTCCCTGGAACGGCCACTTTGGAGCAATTCGCTAGGGTGCCTGGTTGGCAGATAGGTGCTGACAAATGCGCGATAGGTGGGTGCGGGTCTGAACGGGCGATCGCGGCATTAGCCCATTGGGATCGAGGGGAGGAACGCGCCCTTCGCAGGGACAGGCGGTTGCGTCCCGAACTCCCAGGGACTTGCAGGGGGTAAGGAGGTCGCAGCGGGGGCAGGGGGCCACCTCCACCTCGGGGCGGAGCAAATAGGCGAAGGAGTCTTCCCCGCCAGCAAAATGGGCCCGGTGGGGCGCATCGAGAACCTTTTGCCATAGTTCTTCAAATTCTGCGCTGTATCGCTCGCCGGCAATCACCCGGCGACACGGGAGACACTGCTGCGACCCGGAACTGGGAGCGTCAAAGCAAATATTTTGCCCTAATTGCAGCCACTGAGAGAGATATTCCTTTACCCGAATTGCACTAGCCATGGTATTCTCCGCCCCGCCCCGATCAACCTTCAGAATAGCGTGCTAGGGGCCGAAGCCCCATTTTGTAACCTTTCCTGCGTATTTGGTGGTGCTTGGGAGTGCTGTTGGGAAAACCAATACCAGGCACCGAGCCCCCCTAGCAACCCTAGTCCGAGAACGAGACCCCAAAACTGGCGATCGCGCCGAACCGATCGCCGCAACTGGAGGCTAGCCTGGATCCGCTCCGGCACTTTGGTGACTGGCTCTGGAAACGCCACCCATTGGCGCAGCCGCTGCCCACCCACCTCCAATTCAAACCATGGCGAGGTACTAGGAAGGGTGAACTCCAACTTGGGAGGCAACCCCGAGGGGTAGTCCTGGACGCAGATGCCGCTGGCGTCCCAAACCTTGGCCGTCTCGGCAACTATCTCCCTGGGGGCTACAACTTCGGCCAAAATGTGCCGCCAGTCTTCCATTTCCCACAGCCATTTGGCATCCCAGATATCCACGGGCGTATCCAGGTGGTCGAGGGTGCCAAACAGGGGTACCTCCCGGGGCAGCCCAACCCCTAAGAGCACGCACTTGAGGGGAGGACGCTTGCCTTCGGCGATCGCCCTAGCCAGGGAGCGGGTGTAGGCGATAACGGCGTCGGTGTCGGCGATCGCCCCATCGGTGACAAAAAGATATAGCTCCCGCCGCGCCCGATGCTCCCGCTCTACAAAATGGCGTAGGGCTGGCAGGAGATGGGAGCTTTGCCCAAAGGTGTCCGGGCCGGTGAGGGTCACCCGGGCGGCCGCGGTCGGCGCAAAGGCACCGATGGGTTCTAACTCCTGCCCGCTGCCACATCCCCAGTAGACAAGCTGGGTGTGCCCCCGTTGGTCTAGGGTGGTGCCCAAAAAGGCAATCAGCTCCCGGGCGATCGCCTGCATCCGGTTAGCTGTGGGGTAAAACCGCACCCCCCGGCCCTGGAGGTGGCGCAAAGCTTCAATGGTCAGGAGTTGCCCCGGCTCCTGGTCGCGATCAGTGAGGCGCACTTGCCGTCGGTGCACGTAGCCCCGGAGCAGTTCCGGTGCCAGCCTGGTTTGCAGCCGTTGCCCATAGTATCCTGCCATGGAGGCGCTGCCATCGAGGGCCAGACCCGTGCGCCAGCCTTCGGCCATGGTTCCTGGGGGAAGCATGAGAATAGTGGCTACCACATGGCGGCGATCGCCGTCGAGGGAAACCGCCACTTCCCCGAATTCCGCCCGGGTATCTACCAGAGGGAGCTGCCGCCACACTAAGGGCATGGGTCTACGGTAAAACCGAGGATAGATCCTGGGTGACACTCCCCCCAGAGAATTCCAACGTAAAGCTCTTGGAGCCCTCGGGCAGCGTAAACCGCATCAGGGCCGGCACGCCAAAGTTATATTCCTCGCACACTTCGCCCAAATCGTTCAAGATGCGCCCGTAGGGCGTCACGATCACACCCTCCGAAACAAACTCCTTAAAAATTTGCTCCAAAATCTGGATATCGGCAGCCACCTGGTAATCCCATAGGTCAACTTCCCAGCCATGGCGATCGCGGATCACGCTGCCTTCAAACATATTGTCAAGATCGACCAACTGCTGTTCGTCAATTTCTTTGCCCACGCCAATCAGGAGAAATTTAAGGAACGGTTTGGTGCCATCGGAGACCTCAAGGGCATAGCGGAAACAGCATTCCTTGACCGCATCAAGATCCTCAATTACCCCATCGGTAACAATCAAGCAAATACCGGCCGGCTGCTTGACCCCGTGGGCAGGAGCATTCTGGTACTGCTCCATGAAAAACTGCACCGGAGGCAGGAGCTGCGTTCCCGTTCCCCAGGGAATTTTGGGCCCGCTGATGTCGATCTGCTCAAGCTCGACCGCGCCAAAGCTGCCCAGGTGTTCAATCAGTTCCCCCGCCGCTCCGCAGGCCCAGTAAATCAGATCCACCTTGCCTGTCACCGAAAAATTCGCCAGATAGCCAACCATGGAGCGGGCCACGGGAGCCACCACATTTTGGGCCATGGCGGCGGAGGCAAAAAAGCCACTGACCACGCCGCTGATGCCATACATTTTTTTCATCGAAGCCGAGCCATCGAGGGCCAAACCCACCCGTGCCCCCTCGATGTCCGGAACCATCAAAATGGTGGCAACAACGTTGAGGGCGCCATCGGTTTGAGGGTAAACGTTCACTTCGCCAAAAGGGGCGACAACATGTTTGAGTTGCATGGTTTTGGGCGATCGCTATCGGGCTTCAGAAGGCAGTTTAGCAACAAAGCTCCCATCCAACGGCCAAAAATTTGTTATGATTGCGCCAATTTTGAGCGCAGGGAGACCGAGGATTGAGCAATTGGCGGGTGCGGGGAGTGCGGGGAGCCACCACCGTTGAGGAAAACACGTTCGCTGCTGTGGCCCAGTCGGTGAACGAACTCCTGAGTGCCCTAGAAAGCTCCAACCAGCTTGACCCCGCAGATATTGTCAGCGCTATTTTTTCGGCCACTCCCGATATTGACTGTAGCTTTCCGGCCTTAGCGGCGCGATCGCGCCCACCCTGGCAGCATATCCCCCTCCTCGACGTGCAGCAAATGGCGGTTCCCGGTAGCTTGGAGCGGTGCATTCGGGTGCTTTTGCATGTCAATACCCCCCTAACCCAGCGGCAAATTCACCATGTGTACCTCCGCCGTGCCCAGCAGTTGCGCCCCGATTTATCCCTCGGCCTGCCCATCGGTGTCCCCCAAATGGAGTAGGGTGGTAGCAGCAGATTTGGCCTATTTTTATGCGATCGCCCGCCCTTGTGCTATCCATTTTGTTGGCTGTGGTGTTCTTTGTCGGAGGTTGCGGCAATCCGGCCCAGGTGAACAGCGCCCCCCTCGATGCCTCCGAACTTGAGGGCCGCGTCCTCGATATCATTCGCAAAAACCCCCAAGTAATTCTCGAGTCGGTGCAAGCCTACCAGGCTCAGCAACAGCAGGAACGCACGGCCAAGCGCAATGAGATCTATGCCCAGTTGGCAGAAGCCCCCAAATTGGTGATTCGCGACTCCCCCTTTACCGGCTCCCAAGCCCAAACGATTGTCCTCGCAGAGTTTTCTGACTTCCAGTGCCCCTTCTGCAAAGCCGCCCACCAAGCAGTGAAGGAATTCATGGGCCAGTATGGCAACGAAGTTACTTTGACGTACAAATTTTTCCCCATCGCCCAGATCCATCCCCAAGCGGAACCCGCAGCCTATGCTGCCTGGGCTGCCAGCCAGCAGGGCAAATTCTGGCAGTTTTACGATGGGCTGTTTGACGCCCAAGACCGCCTTGGAGAGGAGCTCTACACCTCCCTTGCCCAGTCCCAGGGACTCAATATGGCTAAGTTTGACCGCGATCGCCGCAGTGCCGCCGCCAAGGAAGCCGTTGCCAAGGATCTGGAACTTGGGCGCAGTTTAGGGGTTACGGGCACCCCCAGCTACCTGTTCAACGGGCGCTTTTTCTCCGGAGCCCCCAGCGCCAAGGATCTGGCCCAAGTGCTCGCTGAGGTCAAAAAGCCTAAAAGTTAGGGTGTTCTCAAAACCCCGGTTGGATGGATAGGTATCATAGGCGATCGCCCCTTCTCTGGGCATCGCCAAAGCGCCGCAACGACTGGGGCAACACCTGGAAATCATCGCTACACAGGGGCGTGCCCAGCCACAGCAGCTTATCCATACCTACGGCATGAACGCAGGGCAAATCCTACCACGCGGATAGGCGCGGCAAACACAAAACAAGCGGGCTCCATCCCGTAGAATTTAGGCACGTTCGAGGTATCACCATCTATGGCCCAATCTGCCCCCCAACCCTGGAGCGATCGCTTTGAAGCGGCTCTGCACCCGGCGATCGCCCAATTTAACGCCAGCATTTCCTTTGACATTGCCCTGATTGAATACGACATCACGGGCTCCCAAGCCCATGCCCAGATGCTAGCCGCCGCTGGGATTTTGTCAGAGCAGGAGGTTAGGGCTATGGTGCAGGGGTTGGAGGACATTCGCCAGGAATACCGGGCCGGCACCTTTCGCCCCGGTTTGGATGCGGAGGATGTGCACTTTGCGGTTGAGCGGCGGTTGACGGAATTGATCGGGGATGTGGGTAAAAAGCTGCACACGGGGCGATCGCGCAACGACCAGGTGGCCACCGATGTGCGCCTCTACGTGCGGGCTGAGATTCGCACCCTGCAACAGCAGTTGGGGCAATGGCAGCGCGTACTTTTGACCCAGGCCGAGCAGCATGTGGAAACCCTGATTCCGGGATATACCCACCTACAGCGGGCCCAGCCCGTCAGCTTGGGGCACCACTTGCTGGCCTATTTTGAAATGGCGGAGCGGGATTGGCAGCGCCTGGAGCAGCTCCATGCCAGGGTGAATACCATGCCCCTGGGTTCGGGGGCCCTAGCGGGAACGACGTACCCCATCGATCGGCAGATTACGGCGCGGCTGCTGGAATTTGGCGACATTGGACGCAATAGTTTGGATGGCGTGTCCGATCGCGATTTCGCTGTGGAATTCTTGGCGGCCGCTAGTCTGATCATGGTGCACCTGAGTCGGTTTGCCGAGGAGGTAATTCTGTGGTCGTCTACGGAGTTTGGCTTTATTCGGCTGAGCGATCGCGTTAGTACGGGCTCCAGCATTATGCCCCAAAAGAAAAACCCCGATGTGCCGGAACTGGTGCGGGGCAAGGTGGGGCGGGTGTGTGGGCACCTCCAGGGGCTGCTGATGCTGCTGAAGGGGTTGCCCCTGGCCTACAACAAGGACATGCAGGAAGACAAGGAAGCAATCTTTGACACGGTGCAGACGGTGCGGGGCTGCCTGGAGGCCATGACCATCCTGCTGGCGGAGGGGATCAGCTTCCAGGGCGATCGCCTGCACCAAGCCGTGCGGGAAGATTTTGCCAATGCGACGGATGTGGCAGACTATTTGGCCAAAAAAGGCGTGCCCTTCCGCGAGGCCTACAATTTGGTGGGTAAGCTGGTAAAAACCTGCCTCCAAGAGGGTATTTTGCTGGCCGATCTACCCCTAGAGCGCTGGCAGGAACTGCACCCCCTCATTGAGGCGGATATATTTGCGGCGATCGCCCCGGAAACGGTCGTTGCCGCCCGCAATAGCTATGGTGGTACGGGTTTCGCCCAGGTGCGCCAACAACTGCTCCATGCCCAAAGCCTTTTATCCTCTAAAACCATCCCCTAAAAACTGCCCATGACCTTTCCTGTCCTGACTAAAGCGCCGATCCGGGTGCTGCAAATTAATTTGGGGCGGCGCTGCAACCTCGTCTGTGCCCACTGCCATGTGGAAGCCGGCCCCAAGCGCACCGAAGAACTGCTGCCGGAAACCCTAGGGGATCTCTTGGCCCTCGTGGAGCAATTCCCCCAGATCGAAACCGTGGATCTCACCGGCGGAGCACCGGAAATGCACCGTGGCTTTCGGGAATTGGCGATCGCCGCCCGGAGCTTAGGTAAGGAAGTTTTGGTGCGCACCAACCTCACCCTCTACTTTGTGCCCGGCTACGAAGATGTGCCCCAATTTTGTGCCGACCACGCCCTCAGAATTGTGGCCTCCCTGCCCTGCTACCTGGCGGATAACGTCGATGCCATGCGGGGCAATGGCGTGTTTGCGGAGTCGATTCAGGCGTTACGACTTTTGAACGATCTGGGCTACGGCGATCGCCCCGACTTGATTTTGGATCTGGTGTACAATCCGCCGCTGCCCCAGGATCGGGAGCACCTTCGCCTGCCCCCGCCCCAAGCCGACCTCGAAACGGCCTACCGCACCTACCTCCACGAGCACTTTGGCATTCGGTTCAATCATTTATTTACCATTGCCAATCTGCCCCTAGGGCGATCGCGCCACCATCTGCAACGGCTAGGCCTAGAAGCCGACTACTTGGGCTTTTTGCAGCAGCGCCACAACCCCGCCACCCTCCCCCACCTCATGTGCCGCCCCCAACTGTCGGTAGATTACCGCGGCTACCTCTACGATTGCGACTTCAACCAAATGGCCGGCATTCCCGCCCGTGATCGCCAGGGCACCCCCCTCACCCTGTCCGATCTGCTGCGGATCCAAAGCCTGGATGCGATCAAAACCATTCAAACGGCGGATTTTTGCTACGGGTGCACGGCCGGGAGTGGCTCTAGCTGCGGCGGGGCCCTACTGTCCTAGGATGGTTCAGAAGTGTTACCCTACCTAGATAGGGTGCATGGGTATCTTAAAAACCTGAGTAGATGCGTAGCACAATCGCTCGACGGCTTTAAGTCTTGGCTGAGGCATTAGGCGTGACTTTACCTGTTCGCGAACAACCGTTTAAGCTTTGAGGAGCAAATCTGGGAGAACCAATGTGGCGTACAATTGTGGACATTTCTGTTGCATGATTAGTGCGTTCAGAAGGAAAAAATCAGATGCATGTTGACTTCAATAGCATTATTAGCACTTCAAGTTCTGAAAAAAATTTTTTAAAGATTTTTGAAGATGCATTCTCTGAACAAGGTCAATTATTGCTTAAAGCACACCGCGTAATTCTTTCAGCCTGCTACAGAAATCCAGAACTTTCTCCAACCCTAAAAGCCAACATCCCAGGAACGCTAGCCAAGGCTTGGTTAAAGAAGTATAACGACAGCTATGAAAATCGAATTTCAAGGCGGATCTCACAACTCCCAGGCACAGTTGCCGATCCAATCATTGATGTGATCATCAACGCTCGACTGACCGGACTAACAACAGAGCATCTTGAGCAAATCAAATATGCTCATAGGTTATCGATGTCTGCCGAAAATATTCAAGGACTACTACTAGAGGAGTTTCTGGCTGAGCAACTCGCTGATTATGGTTGGTATTGTTGTTGGGGAGAATCTGTTCGGCACGTAGATTTTTGCAATATTGACGGTTCACTTTTACAGGTCAAAAACCGTAGCAACTCAGAAAACAGTTCGTCTTCCAGAGTAAGAATTAATCAGCCCATTGAAAAATGGTATCGGGTTGATGCCAGAACAGGTTCCTATAGATGGTTTTATTTCAACAACAAGTACAACACGGATCGCTTTTCAGAAGAAAACTTCGTTTCCTTTGTTCAACAGGTTCTAATCGGCAATCCAGATGCCTTAGCTATTGAGGTGGACAATCCTTGGAAGGATTTATCGGATTTATCAAACCAAGTTAAGAGATAGTTGATTTGTTGAGGAATCTTCAAGGCAGCCGATATCGCTCATCCAACTGACATCATCTGTTTTATGGTAGCGGGAATACGGGAAATCTGGATAAGCAATAGGCTGTTCATCCCTTAAACGAGATAGCAACATCCTAGCGATTGCTCTTCCTAGCGAGCAAGGTACAGCATTACCAACTTGACGATATTGATCAAGTAAGGTACCAGCAATAATCCAATCGTCTGGAAATTCTTGAATACGCTTATACTCTTCAATACTTAGAGGTCTGCCTTCCTCTGGATGAGCCAGATCCGTTGCTGGCATTGCTGGATGAGTGACTAAAGTTGGGGCAGGTTTATCCCAAGCCAGCCTACGATAAAAACCTGTTTTTCCCCCTCCAGCATGATAAGAATCTCCTAGCGCCTCTTGATGTAGCTCTTCTGGTAAATCCCGCCAGTATTGTCCGGGTTTCAGCAACCTGTAATACTTAAGCCGTTTTTCAGGAAACTTGACAAAATGATGTCCATCCTTGGGAAGACCTTCTAAGACTTCTCGTAAACTTTTCCATGTTGGCAGCCCATATAGCCCCTTTTCTGAATGAGTGGGTGTGAGGTAGGGAAGTTTTTCTCCATCGCGACTACAAACAATGACTACCCTTTCCCGTTGTTGTGGCGATCCAAAATTAGCAGCATTGTACAGGTTAAAGGAGATGCCATACCCAGCCTTTCTGAGCCGTTGAGTGATAAAAAGCAGGGCACCACCTCTTTGTTCATCCTGAGATAAGTGGGGGAAATTTTTCCCTCGCATTTCGTGAGGCCTATGCTTCAACGGAGCAGATAATAATCCTCGAACGTTTTCAATAACTGCAAATCTCGGTTTAAGCTCAGTGATTAAATCGATAAATGTCAAGAAGACATTGCCTCGTTCATCATTAAATCCTTGACGCTTTCCAGCACTGCTAAAGGCTTGGCATGGCGGGCCGCCAACAATTATATCAATTTCATCAATCGAACTTAGTCCTGCTTTCTCTCGAATTTCTGCCGCTGAGTAATTCCGAATATCTCCAATCAGCGCCATATCCGGTCGGTTGATTTCAATAGTTCTCCGGGCAGCGGCATCGATTTCACAAGCAAGTAATACCTGGGTGCCTTCCTTTTCTAGTCCCAGGTCCAAACCCATACAACCAGAAAAAAAACTCAACGCTCTTAGACCAGGTTTGCTGAACGAGCGCCTCCCATGATCGGGAATATTTAAGCTTGTATTTTCTCCTTTGATGCAGTAGTTCTGAACAGACTCTGCCGCTACGATCCACCGGCTGCTGATCCTCTCACCACTGATTTCGCCATAGCGGAGTAGCTGACGAACATATTGCTCTGAGCAGTCTAGGATTTCAGATGTCTCTTTTACAGAGATGTATTGAGTAGCCATGCTTTCGGGCGCGAAACTTAAATTAGGTACCGATACTATAGCTAAAGCAGGATGCTTGCAAGCAATTTAAGAAGATGTCCCTACCGAGCTTTTTGTCTAAAAGTATCGTCAGCCATCGAGTTTTACGTTGGTGCGGACGGTACGAAGGTCATGGTGGGTATCAAAGTTGTCCCCGCCACAACTTCACCATACCTATTGGGAGGCATAATGCTGCTCAAAATCCTGATTCTGCACCCCATCGGACTGCTGGGGTTATCCTTGGGGGTGATCGCGGACCCAAAAACCTTTACCCACGGCTGCGGCACGGGCTGCGCTGTGCGGGCTCGCCTCATCGGCCCGGTGACCCGCGAACCTGGAGAAATCAAGCTGGGGCAATTCCGCCAAGAGGTGCTCACCAACGGCAAGGTCACCAGCCGTACTTCCCGCTACTACTGGGCAATCTGTAGCACCTATGCGATCGCCAGCAATGACAAAAAAGCATTTCCCCAGAACCGGGGCTGGATCCAACTCGACCGCAAGGACTTCTCGGTTAACTACACCACCAGTCGCGGCGGTTTAGGCTACTACTTCGATGTGCTGTGCCCTTCGAACGAACGTCTTTAATCCTATCGGTAGTCCTGTTAGTCCTAGCCCGTACCCAAAAACAGAAACTGCTCTAGCCCCCTTTGGTACAGTTCCAGGGAGTCAAAAATCCCTTCGTTGTGGCTGCCCCGCAGGGTGATGAGCGTTTTAGGCTCCCGGGCCGCCTGGTAGAGGGCTTGTCCGTGGTGGTAGGGAATAATTTCATCCTCGGTGCTGTGGATCACCAAAACCGGGGCGGCGATCTGGGGCAGGCGATCGCGCACGTTGTAGCCAAACTGGGAGATCAGGGCGATCGGCATGAAGGGATAGAGTTCGCTGGCCCGCTGGTTGAGGGAAATAAAGGTGGAGGCGAGAACGAGGGCTTTGGGGGCAGGGCTGGGGTGCTGCTCTGCTAGGTGGGCGGCGATCGCACCTCCGAGGGATTCGCCATAAACCACAAGGCGGTCATGGGGAATGCCCCGGACTTCGTTGAGGTACTGCCAAGCAGCGGCGGCGTCCTGGTAGGTGCCCTGCTCAGTGGGCTGCCCCTCGCTGCGCCCATAGCCGCGGTAGTCGAACAACAGGGTGGAGATGCCGAGCCGCTGAAATATGGGTAGGTAGGGCAATCGGCTGCCAATATTCCCGGCATTGCCATGGCAAAACAGCAGGGTGGCGCGATCGCCCGGAGCCGGCACGTACCAGGCATGGATCTGGGTTCCATCGGCGGCGGTGAGGGAGAGATCTTCGTAGGGAAGTCCGTAGTCGGCGGGGGATCCCACCACTTGGGAATCAGGAAAGTAAATCATGCGGCCCTGACCAAAATAGAGCACGATCAGCAAACCCAGGTACGCTAGGCCCAACACCCGCAGGACACGCCAAAGCCAGGGTCGCCACGTCCCCATCATGCCGTTTGCTGCACCGTCTGGGTTAGTTCGTGGCTGAGAGGGCCGACCTCCGGAGCCGGCTGCTTGGGTGGAGGAGAAGATGCCCCACGCCGGGCGTCTGCGGCGGCGTCTTGGGGTTGCTTCGGCTCAGGGTCAGATGGTTTTGGGGCGGTGCTCATAGGACAAAATCCACGTGGTTGAGGGTAGGAACGAGGTCGTGGGCAGCAACGGCGCAGGCTCGGGCTTCGTCGTCACAGCCAGATTGCTGCAGAGCCACGCTCAGGTTGTAGAAACATTGTGCCATCCGCGGGTCAAGGTCGAGGGCTTCTTTGCAGGCCAAAATCGCTTCCCGCAATTCCCCCTGCTGAAACCACAGCACCCCCAAATTGCAATGGGCAGGGGCATAGGTGGGATCCTGGGCGATCGCCTGCTGCACGTGGGCCATGGCTTGGGAGCGATCGCTCCGCTGCCGGGCAAAGGCCACGCCAAGTTGGTTCCAGGTGCTAGCCCCAACGAGATCGGGATCGAGACTCTGGGCTAGGGCGCAAGCTTCTTGGGCCTGCTCTAGGTGCCCCCGGGCGATGTGGATCTGCACCAGTCCTAGGTGGGCGCTGGCTTCGTGACGGTTGACCTTAAGAGCCCGCTGATAGCAGGCGATCGCCTCATCCCAGGATTGCCTTTCGGCCAGAAGCTGCCCCAGTCGCCCGTGGGCCTCGGCGGTGAAGCTGCTGGGGCTACCCTTGAGGGCCGTGAGGTAGTGCTGAATTGCCAATTCCTGCCATCCCTGCCGCTGGCAGCAGTCGCCCAAGTACACGTGGGCATGCCAATGCTGGGGGTCGCAGGCGATCGCCTTTTGCAGGCTAGATAGAGCCACCAAGGGGTGTCCCCGTCCCTCCCAGGCCACCGCCAGGCAGTAGTGCACTTGGGCCGCGAGGTGGGGCGGCAGGAGTTCCTGGCGCAGAGCCGTTTGGTAGCTGGCGATCGCCCGTTCCCAATCCTTTGCTTCGAGGGCGCGATCGCCCCGCCGGAGCCACGTGTCATCCATGGTGTTGGTACCAGTCGTTAATTTGGGCCCGCAGCCCGGTTTTAAGATCCACTTGGGGACGGTAGCCTAGCACCCGCTGCGCCTTGGTCAGATCGGCCCAACTGGGGCAACCATCGCCGAAGGGCATGGGATGGTACACGTACCGCCAAGATTTTTGCATGAGACCGGCAATGAGGGCAAAAACCCCCTGGACAGGAACCGCCACACCGCTGCCCACATTCACCAATTCCCCGGCCAGGTTGGGGCGCTGGGCGGCTAGCACCAAAGCCTGCACCACATCGGCCACGTAGACAAAATCCTTGGGTTGCTGCCCGTCTCCGTAAATATCCACGGGTGTATTTTGGGCGATCGCCCGAATGGTTTTGGCAATGGCCATCTGCGATCGCTGCCGCGGGCCGTAGGTGGTAAAAAACCGCAGCGTCACCGTCGGCAACCCGTAGTGGCGATGGTAGGTGTCCACCAGTTGCTCCGCCGCGTATTTGGTAATGGCATAGGGGGAAATGGGCTGGGGAACCTGGGTTTCTGGGGTTGGCAGCGTGGCCGCCAGCCCATAGACCGAGGAGGAGGAGGCAACCACCAGGCGTTCGAGGGTCGGGCAGTGGAGCGCCGCTTCCAAAACGATTTGGGTTCCCTGGATGTTGTGCTGGCAATAGGAACCAAAGTTTTGCCCCCAACTGCTGCGCACCCCAGCGGCGGCGGCCAAATGGAAGATGAACCGACATTGGTACAGAACCACACCCCAATCTACGGCACTGAGATCCTGGGAAACGAGCAAAAATCGCGGCGATCGCAGGGCCGAGGCCAGGTTGTGGAGCTGCGGGCAGACATCAATACCCACAACGTCGACCCCCAGGGCTAGGAGGCGATCGCACAAATGGGAACCAATAAAACCGGCGCAACCCGTTACCACTGCTTTCATGGCTCTAGTCTACCCCCTGAAATTAGGGACTCGGCTGCCCCCAACCGTGGATGGCCCGGTCGTAGAGTTGCCGCAATGCCCGGACATGGTGGGCAATGGTAAATTCTTCCTCGTACCACCGCCGCCCCGCCAAACCTAGGGCAACGGCCTGCGGACAGTCGGTGGCCAACTGGGCGATCGCCGCGGCCAAACCGTTGCGATCATTAACGGGCACCAGCAGACCCGTCTCCCCCGGCCGGACGTGCTCGGGAATTCCCCCCACGGCACTGGCAATAATTGCCCGATGGCGGGCATAGGCTTCGAGGGTGACAATCCCCGCCGGTTCGTGCCACAGGCTGGGAAACACCACAGCCAAGCACTGGGCAAACAGACCATCCAACTGCGCCCCACTACACCAACCGTGCCAAGTGACGCGATCACCCAACCCCAATGCGGTGCAGCGCTGCTCCACTTGGGGGCGATACCAGCCATCGCCGGCAATATCCAGGTGTAGCGCCCCAGGCATCATGTTCAGGGACTCCAGCAGCCAGTCCAACCCCTTGTCGGGCACGATCCGCCCCAAAAATAAAATCCGCTGCTGCCGGTGCACCTCTTCTGTAAGGGGGGGGCAGGGCACTACGGGCTCCCGGATACCGTAGCGTAGGGTAACCACCTGTTCCGGCGGCAGCCCATGGCGCAAAAACTGCGTGCGCACGAAATCGCTGTTGGCGATCACGGGAATGCGGTACCGCTTTAGGGCGGCACAGGACTGCTGCGCCCGCCGCAACCCCTCCCACACCTTCTGGGGACGGCGGCTGCCACACCCCTCGGCGTAGTGCCCCCAAACGCAACCCGCTACCGACAGGGTGCGATCACAGGGTGCTTGCAGGGCGGAGAAGTAGCGGGTGCCACTAGGACAGTAGGCGTTGTGGTTGTGGGCCGTAAAAAGCATCGGCACCGTGCCGGGGTAGTCCCGGAGCATATTCTCCTCGTGGACGTGGAGCAGGGCCGCGGTGGCGGGATCTACTGCCGCCAAAGAACCTAAAAAATCTGGAGCAAAGCTGTCCCCCATCTCCCCATACAGGGCATCGACATAGGTTTTTACGCCCCCACCGGCCCGGGCCAGAATTTCCGAGCAGTGAATGATTTTTTTCATGCCCCAACTCCCTGTAACAGTAGTGCCATGTCACGATCGTAGCGGCTCTGGGTGTGCTGCTCCGCCGTAGACCGGGCCCGCTGCCCTATCTGCCGCCGCCCCTGGGGATCCGCTGCCAAAGCCCGCAACACCTGGGCGATCGCCCCTGAATCGCGGGGGGGCACCACAAAGCCATTTTCTCCCTGACGGATCAAATCCGCTGCCCCGCAGTGCTCGGTGACAATAACGGGTAAGCCACTGGCCATGCCCTCAAGGGCTACAACCCCAAAACCGTCTTCCACCGAGGGCATCACCAGCACATCACAGCGCCCAAAGAGCATCGGTGGGTCGATCCGGCGCACATCCCACAGTTCTTGGCGCACTTGGGGGTGCTCCGCCAAAGTGCGCTCCAACCACAGCCGCATGGTTCGGGTCGAGACACCCCCCACCAGCAGCAGTTCCCAACCAGGAATGGCCGCCTCCACCAGGGCGGGCACCAGATAGTGGGCACCCTTGCGGGGATCGAGGGTGCCGAGAAACAACACGCGAAACACCCCATCCTCCTGGCGCGGCGCGGGGCGAAACCGTTGGCAATCCACTACGGGCAGAATCGCCGCAAGCCTTTCTGGAGCTACGCCCGCCGCAACGAAGGTGTCTCTAGCTACCTGGGAATTGACGAGAATCCGATCGGCGATCGCCCATTCCGTGGCAAATCGGGACAGCATGTGGGGATGCATGGTGGCGATCGCCCGTTCTCCCAGCACCCGACACTCCTGGGCAATTTGCGCCTGCATAAACGGCAAGTAGGTGTTCAAGCAGTAGAGCCATGCCGCCGCTCCCCGCTGCTTCGCCGCCCCCAAGCTGAGGGCGCATTGCCCCGCCACCCCCACGAACAAATCCAGATTTTTTGTATCCTGAACTAGCCCCCGGGCCACGCGGCGATCAAAATATTCATCACCCCATAGCGTTGCTAGGTCGCGCCGACGGCGGAGGATCGGCGTAGCCATCAGCCGCTGACTGGCCCAGGAATACCCCTGGGGCACTATCGTCAATTCTGCCGCTGCTGCGGTGGTGCCGCTACAAAAAACGGTTAGCCCGTGGGCTCCCGCCTGGTGCAGTCCCCGGGCCGCCCGCTCCAGAAAGTTCCCCTGCCCGCCCAGACCCCAATTGTTGTTACATGCTAGAACAATTTCCATCGGTTCGTGGTGTACGTTGGCTCGATCTTAGTACGCGGCCGTGCTGTTCCGGGCTGTTCCGGTTGGGGCAACCTACAGTATAGTAGGTCGGCATGGTTGGGTAGAATAGGGCTTTTATGATTTTGTCCTGGATAGGAGCATTGATGGTGGGGCAAACCCCAGCGCCCCCGGCCGATCCGGTCTTGCAGATTGGGATCGTGCAGCGGTTTGGCAGCGGGCAGAATCAGCGGCTGACCATCCAGGGTGATCGCCTGCGCATTCGGATTCCGGGAGCCGATAACCGCCAGCCGGAACAGATCGTGGTCAGCGATCGCGCTGTCTTTGAAGTCCAGTCGGTGCCCCTCACTCCTCCCGTGGGGCAAAGTCGGGTGATTCTAAGCCACCATCGCAGCTACGAAAATGCCGAAGCCAGTGCCCTCTACTGGCAGCAGCGGGGCATTGCGACCGAAATTGCCCAGCCCCGTCGTTGGCAGGTATGGGCCAACCGCCGGGTATACGCCACCCCCCTTACCCAGCAGGCGGTGCTGTTGTTGGCTCGGGCCCAGGGCAATCGGGCAGCGGAAGTCGTTTCCGAAACCCTAACTCGCCAAAATCAGGTGGCGGTGTTGGTCAATGGCATGCGCTACCAGGGGCAAAACTTTTCCCTAACGGGCGATCGCGGTGTGCTGCGGGTCAATGGTCGTCCCTATGCCGGGCAACTGCGGCTCCAACCCAATGCCTACGGCACCTTTACCCTAGTGAACGCGGTGCCCCTAGAGACCTACCTCCGGGGCGTTGTTCCCCACGAAATTGGCTATGACGCGCCCCTTGCCGCCGTGGAAGCCCAGGCGGTCCTAGCCCGCACCTATGCCCTGGCCAGTCGCCAGCGCTTTGCCGTGGATGACTACGAACTGTGCGCCGATACCCAGTGCCAGGTGTACCGGGGGTTAACGGACACCACCGCGACGGCCGACCGGGCGATCGCCAACACCCGGGGGCAAATTTTGACCTATCAGAACCGCCCCATAGATGCCCTCTACTCCTCCACAACGGGGGGAATTACGGCCAACTTCAACGATCTGTGGGATGGTACCCCCCGCCCCTACCTCCAATCGGTGTGGGATGCGGCAACCCGGGGCCAGGAGCGCAACCCCTGGAATCTCTCCTCCGAGGCGGCGGTGCGCGCCTTTCTCCAGCGGCGGCAGGGGTTTAATGAGGTGGGGTGGCGCACCTTTCGCTGGCGGCGAACCAGCACGTTGCCAGAAATGCGCCAAACGTTGCAAAGGTTTTTACAACTATCGGGCGATCGCCAGACCAAAATTCAAAGCATTACTGCCCTAACGGTCGCGGAGCGGGCCGCCTCCGGGCGGGTTGTCAGCTTGGTGGTGCAGACCGATCAGGGGGCCCTGACCGTGCGCAAGGACGAAATTATTGATGCGTTCCATGCTCCTGACAGCACCTTTTTCTATCTGGAGCCCATCCGTCAAGGCGATCGCCTCGTGGGCTATGCCTTCATTGGCGGCGGCTTGGGCCATGGCGTCGGCATGAGTCAAACGGGCTCCTATGCCCTGGCCCGTCAAGGGAGAAACTACCGCCAAATCCTAGACTTTTACTACACCAATACCCGGCTGCAAACCCTTCAAAGTGCCGTGGCAACTGGCTCTTGGAGATTTTCCAGCCCACTGATCACCCTAGCCGATAGGATCTTGTCCCCCAATCGCAACTTGTAAAGGATTTCTTCCCCCTCGGTAACGTAGCCAAACACCGAGTAGTTGCCATCCATCAAATTTAGCCCCGCCGGGGTCAGATCCGATTCAAACAAGTAGAAGAAAAATTGGGAAGAGCCGCCATTGACATCCTCGGCGGCATGGGCAGTGGCAAGGGTGCCGTAGGCAGAGAAGGGCAACACCGGCAGGGTGCGCCCATAGCCCAGTTCCTCCAGGGTGTGCTCGTAGAGCGGCTCCTTCTGGTTGGGAATCCGAATTTCCAGGGGCACGGTGCGCAGGGTACCGGTCGCCGGCTCCACAAATCCCTCCGCCTCTCCCGCCGGATCCCCCGTCTGGAGGAAGTAGCCGTCATCGGCGCGGTTGAAATCCAAACCGTCGTAGAACCCGCGCCGCACTAGATCAATGAAATTACCGGCATTTACCGGAGCACTGTAGCCATCAATGGTGGCCACAACCCGCCCCTTGTCCGTGATAAATTCCACCTCAGCCCGTCCCTTAAGCTGGGGCAAATGGGCATAGCTTGGGGGTATGGGGTAGGGAAACCCTGGCACCAGGGCCGCTTCGATCGCCCCGACGGACACCAACATTTCTTCGCTGAGGGGTTTAATCTGACCCCGTTCGTGATCGGTGATCGCCTGTTGTAGTTGCGGAGCCAGGGCCAGGATTTGGGACAACTGCTGCCGCACTAGGGGGCGGAGCTCGGGTGCCACCGCCGCCGGCAACCGCTCTTGATCACCGACGATCATCTGCTCCACTTGGGCGGTGTCCTTGGCTAGGGATGACCACCGTTTAAGGTTGGCCTGGCGGGGCATCTTCTCCAAAAGCACCTGCACCGTCCTCAGGTTGGGATCGTCTATGGGCAAGGCGTTGCGCAGCAGAATCCGAGCATCCTTAATTGCGCTTTGCTTGGGAAGGGCAGCCTCGCTCGCTGTCGGTAGGGCCAGCCAGAAATGCAGCATCAAACCCAAAACCCACAGGGCGATCGCCACTTTTTTGGCTACGGTTTTCCGATTTCTTGTTCCTATTACCACGCTACTGCCTAGGTCAACTTTTTTTGACTGTACCAGAAGATCTGACCATTTCCATCAGCCTCGGTGCCACGCGACTTCTGATGAGACTTCTGATCAGTGCGAGCCTGAACTTGCGACCCTTTTCCCTAAATCAGTTTCAGCTAGAATGCTACTGCGGGGCGATTACCCTGCACAATTTTCCGGTGTGGTGGGCGCACGGGGGGCATGCCAGCCCAGTCAAACCACTCAGGTGACCTCAAAATACCTATGGGGACTGGAGTCTAGCTGATTCCTAGAGCAAGGTGTTTCGTCTCGCCACCTGCCGGATCTATCATGTAATCAACATGTAATCAAACTGATGATTAATTCTAACCAATGGCAGTAGTTATACCCTCATTATCAACTGCTAAACCACGGATGACCTCGGGCGAGAAGCGCTTGGGCGATCGTCTAGAACAGAAGCTAGACGATGACTATTTAATTTGGTACGACATCCCCATTGGCAAAAAGCAACTGCGGCCAGACTTTACGATTCTGCATCCCCTACGGGGGCTATTGATATTAGAGGTCAAAGACTGGAACCCGGAGACCATCATTCAAATCAACCGGTCAACGGTCACGCTCCAGCTTGAAGGGGAACCAAAACAGGTAAAGAATCCCCTAGAGCAAGCTAGAGGTTATTTAATCTATGCTGCCAATTTATTGCAGCGAGATCGGGCACTGCTGGACACCAAGGGTCAGTTGAATTTTGCCTACGGTTATGGTGTAGTTCTCACGAACATCACAAGGCAGACATTTCATCAGTCAAGAATGGATGAAGTACTCCCACCCCACTTAGTCATTTGCAAAGATGAAATGGTCGAGCGCATTGACGAAGAGGAGTTTCAAAAACGGCTGTGGGATATGTTTCCCTATCCCATGAACAGAATGCTTTCCACCCAAGAAATTCATCGTCTTCGCTATCATCTCTACCCCGACATTGCAATTCAGCATCATCTTTTTCCGGAAGCAACTGAGGAAGAGATCAAACCAATCGATATATCGATGGATCTGATTAGGGTTATGGATTTGCAACAGGAGCAACTGGCGCGATCGCTTGGAGAAGGGCATCGGGTTGTGCACGGAGTAGCCGGCTCAGGTAAGACATTGCTTCTTGCCTATCGGTGTGAATTCTTGGCGGAGCAGAAGTTAGATAAACCCATTTTGGTTTTGTGCTTTAATGTGACGCTGGCTAATCGTCTGCAGCAGATTATTGCAGAAAAGGGCATTGAAAATAGGGTAATTGTGCGTTACTTCCATGGTTGGTGCAGCGAACAGGCAAGGATCTATCGCTTGCCTACCAATAGAGACCTCAAGGGTGAGCAGTACATAGATCATTTGGTTAATACTGTGATTTTGGCCGCAGATAAGGGGATCGTTCCCTCTGCCCAGTACAGCGCAGTCATGGTAGATGAAGGGCATGATTTTAGCCCCGAGTGGTACAAACTCTTAGTTCAGATGGTAGATCCTGCGACTGATTCCCTTTTGGTTCTCTACGATGATGCCCAGAATTTATATCGCAAGCGAAAGCCTAAATTCACCTCTAAGAGTGTGGGCATAAAGGCGTCAGGGAGGACTACCATTCTAAAAATGAATTACCGCAATACTGTTGAGGTGCTATCCCTAGCCTATGAATTCGCCAAGTCAGTACTGGAGTCCGGGGAGAGTGAGCAAGAAGACGGTCCTATCTACGTGCAACCAGAGAGTTCTGGAAGGCACGGACATAGACCAGTGTTTGTGAAACTGCCTAAGTTTAGAAACGAAATTGAGTTCTTAATTGGGCAGTGCCACAAACTGCATCAAAATGGAGTTCGGTGGGGTGACATGGCGGTTCTGTACCGTTCCAAGTTCATGGGCGAGGAGACCTATGACCAGCTAACTAAAGCTTGCATCCCCGTCTCTTGGTTGAATAGGGATAGCAACAGTCGTTTCCAAAGTTTTAGGGATGATACCGTTAAACTGCTGACGATGCATGCTAGTAAGGGTTTGGAGTTTCCTGTGGTATTTATTATTGGTCTGGGCTTTATGCCCAATACCTACTCAACCCCCGCTGAAGATGCTAGGCTGCTCTATGTGGCAATGACTAGATCGACGGATAGGCTTTACTTGACAGGTGATCGGGACTCTGATTTTGTAAAGCAAATCAGTCAAGTATTGCAACCTTCGCCGGAACAACTTAGCACTAATCAAGCGGCACAAGAGCTTCTGTCGCTCGGACTTCCAAAGTAATCATGCTCAATTATGAGCGAAAGAATTGCATCAAAGGCGTTGGTCATAGTGGTGTGACATTAGTATCCCCCCAACCATGACGGGGTTGAGGGGCAGTACTGCCTCTCAACAAAGCTTAATCCTTCTAAAGGTAATACTTAAATTTTCCAGCTAGGTTCAAATAGATAGTTGTTATTATTAAGGCTTACGCTCTCCAATTTGATAATGAATGGTAAAAAGGAATGTGTAAGGTACACTTCTTACGAAATTGCAAAATGTGAGTACCCATCAACGGGAAAACTCACATCTTTGAAAATAGCTACCCGATTTAGAGTATCTGAAATGACCGTGACTAGATGCGCTTGTTAGAAAGCCTAGTGAGAAACCTAAACTAAACTGAGCAATAGGCTCTCCTTCAAACCTAAAAGCAATTGAGATAGTAGAACCACTGCCACTAAAATCATCACCAAAGCCGATAGGGCAATTAGTGGGGCAAGGGGCGAGAGGATTGGCAGCAGAATTGGCACAGCAAGAAGAAATAGAACAACGAGCAAAAGTGTGGAAGCCTTATCTGCCAGGGGGCGGGAGCGTTGGAAGTCGGCTGTCCCCTTCAAGAAAACGATTAGGGCAATAAATGCGCCGTTTCCGGCCAGTTGAGAGATAGTTCCCAGCAGCTCAATTAGCCGCGCGTTCGGGACAACAAAGGTAGTCAAGGTGCGCCAAAAGAGGTAATAGACGTAGATGCCAATCCCAAGGCTGATCGCTTCCAGAACCACGGAAACCTGAATCATGACTTTACCCGGTAGCCGACTAGGGCAACCCAGACAATAGATTTTGCCGATTACGCTGAGGATGAAAGCTAACAGTATCGCAATGACCGAAACAATCACAAGTTGTCTAGAAAAAAATTGAAAAATCAGTAAGCTCAGAAAGCTGAAGGCGTAAATCTCGAGGGAGTAAAAAAGCAGGGTAATTCCCCTACTTAATCTGCGCAATGGCTCACGTTCGTTGGGGTGCATGGCATTCTGAGCATACAGATACAAAGCCAATGGAACCAGAAAAAGTGCTTGCCAAAAGGGAAGTATAGAAAGGCTTAAGAACCGTGAACGCTACTCTTGTGGATTGGCGATCGCCCCATACCTTACCCCACTTTTTGAATCCCAGGCAGCAGATCGATAACGTTTAAGGCTACCTCTAAAATCCAAAACCATTGAAAATGAGGACGGAGTGGAAAGGGTTTGACTCGGGTGGTATTGAAGAAAAAACTAATCAGTAGCGATGTCCTTAGAGATGTCCTTAGGCATTCCGTAGTCGGGCGTTCAATGCCGCGCCGCGCTAGAGTTCGTTGCTGACATCGAGCACAAATCCCAGTTATTTTAGCCTACCGCGACCCATAAGCAGTAAGCTGAAACTGGGCTATTGGAGTGGTGCTAATTTATGATGCCCTCAAGGTTCATGGGCATCGATGGACAGGCTTCGCAGCAAGCTGGCTAAGACCTAGGTCATTTCCATCAAAACGGAATCCCGACGAATCGGCAGCTCAATGATGAACTCAGCCCCCCGCCCCTCCTCGGAAATGCAATCAATTTTGCCCCCGTGGTTGCCCACCACCAACTGATAGCTGACCGACAAACCCAAACCTGTGCCCTTGCCTACCTCCTTAGTGGTATAGAACGGGTCAAAGATAAACTTTTGCAGATCCTTAGCAATGCCTATGCCGTTGTCAGCAATGCGCACTGTTACCCAGTCGGCATCGAGGCTCATCATTTGAATGCGGATCGCAGGAGTTTCGGCCATGCCCTGGGTGCTAAACAGCCGTTCCTCGATCGCCTCTATGCCATTGGTGAGTAAATTCATGAACACTTGGTGGATCTGTCCCGCATGGCATTCTACGAGGGGAATAGCTTCGTATTCCCGCACCACTTGAATCGACGGGCGACCTCCCTCTCCCATCAGGCGAGTTTTGAGAAGTTGGAGGGTGCTATCCATGCCCACCCGCAAATCCTCAAGCTTGTACCCCACCTGATTGGCGTGGGCAAATTTTTGCAGCGACTGGATGATACTGTGTACTCGCTCGGCACCCTGGGCCATGGCATCGAGTAGCTTAAAAAAATCATCGACCAAAAACTCCAGGTCAATTTCCTCAGACTTTTCCCGAATGGCCGTCACGGGGTGGGGATAGTGGTGCTGGTAAAGGGTCAGCAGTTCCAGCAGGCTCTCGGTGTAACTGCGGGCATGGGTGAGGTTGCCATAGATAAAGTTGATAGGATTGTTCATCTCGTGGGTGATTCCGGCCACCAACTGCCCCAAACTCGAAATCTTTTCGGTCTGCACCAGTTGCGCTTGGGTTTCCTTGAGTTCCTTAAAAGCCTCCTCCAGTTGCCGCGATTGCAATCGATAGCGCTCCTCCGACGTGCGCAGGGACATTTCCGCGGCCACCCGCTCGGTGATATCCCGAAAGTTCCACACCCGCCCCACCGGAATCCCCTCAATGCATTGGGGTTGGGAGTACACCTCAAACACCCGTCCATCGTTGACGTGGAGGATGTCGGAGGTATGGGCCTCGGGCGATCGCACTGTCAGCAACACTTCCGGCTCTGCTACTTGGGAACTCAAAAATTCCAACACCCGCTGTTCGTGCCCCGCCAAAATCGGATGGGGTACGTACCAAAGTTCCACAAACTTGCGATTGTGAATCACAACCCGCCCAATGGGATCGACCACCACAATGCCATCGGCAGTGGACTCCAGGGTGGACATGAGCAGGGCAAAGCTGCGACTGGTCTGGGCTTCGGCCCGCTTCCGCTCGCTGATATCCGTAAAAATCCCCACCGATCCCTGGGCCATACGCCCCGCATCCTGGATGGCATTAGCTCGGAGCATGATCGGCAGAGTCTGCCCCTGACTGCTGCACATTTCCACTTCCCCGTTCCAGATCCCCCCAGTGCTGATCATGTGGTGCACCGCATCCCCAACTACGGGATTGGCGAAGAGGTGGGACGGCAGCCGCTGGAACCGCTGCAGGTCCATCAAGGTGTAGCCAAAGCGCTCCGTAAATGCACGGTTAATAAACAGCGGCACGCCGCGGGCATCAAAAATTACAATTGCATCACTGGCACTTTCGAGGGCGGTTCCCAATTGCAAAAAAGCTTGTTCGGCGGCAACTCTGTCTGCGGCTTCCGCTGCCAAACGCTGCTCTAAAATTGCCTTTTCTTGGAGCCATTCAGCAGCAGCAGTGTGCAGGTTTGTCATTGACGTTTCGAAGCTTGCCCTATTCCACCAATTATTCCACAGCTTTTCCGGGTTTGATCGGAACTTCGCCCCAGTGGTAGGGTGGAGGGGTAGGGACGATCAATCGCATTAACGTTAGGACTATGGCAAGCACAAGCTGGTACTTTTTAGATTTCGCCTCCCTGCGCCGCCACGGGCAGGAGGTGGATTGGCTGCTTTTTCTGTTGCCCTTGGTGCTGATGGTGGTCGGTGGCGTCGCGATTTACAGCATTGGCTACGCCCGCGCCCAGCCCCACTGGTGGCAGCATTGGGTGACCGGGTGCATCGGAATTGGGCTGATGCTTGTGCTCAGTCGGCTGCGCTACGAGCTTTTGGCTCATTTCCATTGGCTTACCTATGGGTTGATGCTGGCCTCCTTGGTGGCAGTAATGTTCTTTGGGGTGACGGAGCTGGGGGCAGAGCGCTGGATTCCGATTCTGGGCTTCCACGTGCAGCCCTCGGAGTTTGCCAAGGTGGGGGTGATTATTTCCCTGGCGGCGCTACTCAGTCGCCACGACATCGAAACACCCCTGGACGCGTTGCGGGCGGTTTGGATCCTGCTGCCCCCCTGGGTGCTGATCTTTCTCCAGCCCAACCTGGGCACCTCCCTCGTGCTGGTGGCGATCGCCCTAGGAATGCTCTACTGGGCCGGGGCCAGTGGGGGTTGGATCCTGCTGGCGCTGTCTCCGGTAGTGGCAGCGGTGCTGTTCCATTTTGTGCCCCTGGCATGGCTGATTTGGAGCGGGTTGATGGGGACCGTGGCCTGGTGTTCCCTTGCGCCATGGCGGGCTGGCAGTGCGATCGCCGCGGTGGTGGTGAACCTGCTGTCAGGGCAACTGGGCACTTGGCTTTGGAACATCCTCCACGACTACCAAAAGCGCCGCCTGCTGCTGTTTCTCGACCCCAGCCAAGACCCAACGGGCGGAGGCTACCACCTGATTCAGTCCCAAATTGCGATCGGCGCTGGCACCCTGTGGGGGAAAGGGTTTTTGAAGGGCACCCAGACCCAGCTCAATTTTATTCCCGAGCAGCATACGGACTTTGTCTTTTCCGCCATTGGCGAGGAATTTGGCTTTGTGGGCTGCCTGTTTGTGCTGTTGGTTTTTGTTGGTATCTGTGGGCGGCTGCTGCTGATTGCCCACACGGCCAAGGATAACTTTGGCTCCCTGCTGGCGATCGGGGTGTTTTCGTTTATTTTGTTCCAGACGTTCGTCAACATTGGCATGAACATTGGCGTCGCTCCGGTGACGGGCATTCCCCTGCCGTGGCTGAGCTACGGGCGATCGGCGCTGTTGGCTAACTTTACGGCCATTGGGTTGGTGGAGTCGGTAGCAGTGTTACGCCATCGCCGACAGTACTACTAGCTCCACCGCCTCCCCGCTAGCCCTCCCGAAATTGGGGCGGATCGAGGTCGAATAGCATCTGCAGCGCCTGCATAGCCCGCCGCCGGGTTTCAATGTCCTGCTGGGCCCGCAGTTGCACCATCGGATCGTGCAAAATCTTGTTGACGATATTGCGCGTCAGGTTTTCGATCACCTGCTGGTGCTTGTCGGCAAATTCGTTCCCCAGGCGGGAGAGGGCCTTCTCCATTTCCTGCTCCCGAATGGTTTCCATCTTCTGCCGTAGCAAACTGATGGTGGGAATAGTGTCGAGCGATCGCCACCAACTGTCAAATTCCGCCGCGCATTGTTCCAGCAAAATCTCGGCCTGCTGCGCCATCTGGCGGCGGCTTTCTTGGTTTTCGGCCACCACTGCTTGGAGGTCGTCGACATTGTAAAGCTGCACCTGGGGCAACTCGCTCACATCGGCACCAACGTTGCGGGGAACCGAAATATCGATCATCATCAGCCCCGTGTGGGAATGGATGAAGGGTTCGAGGTGCGATCGCGTCACCAACAATTCCGTAGAGGCGGTGCTGGTAAACAAAACATCCGAGACCGCAACACACTCCATCAGAGCTTCGTAGGGACGGCAGAAAAACGCAACCTCCGCCGCGGCAAACTGCTCCGTCAGGGCCAGGGCCCGCTCCACGGAGCGATTGACTATCGTAATCTTGCGCGACCCCTTAGCCAGCAGGTGTTGCACCAAAAGGCGCGACATCTTCCCAGCCCCTAAAATCGTCACCCGCTGCGCGGCAAGGTGCTGCAACTTCAGGTGGGCCAACTCAACGGCAGCCGAGCTGATGGAAACCGCCCCGGTGCCAATTTCGGTTTCCGTGCGGACCCTCTTCCCCGCCGCCATGGCGTCGGTAAACAGCCGATTCAGCAGCCGCCCGATGCCCCGATACTGCTGGGCCAGCTTGTGGGCATGCTTCACTTGGGCGAGGATTTGCCCCTCCCCCAAAACCAGGCTGTCGAGTCCGGCGGCAACCCGCATCAGGTGCATCACCGCATCATGACGGAGCAAAATAAAGAGATAGCGCCGCAAAAATTGCAGGGGCATTTGGCTAAATTCCGACAGAAATTGCATCACTTCGCGAATGCCACTTTCGGTTTCGCTCAGGACAACATAGAGTTCGAGGCGGTTGCAGGTGCTGAGAATTCCCGCTTCTTCAACGTGGGGCAGACTGGTCAACTGGGCGATCGCCCCTTCTACCTTGGCTTCGGGAATGCTGAGCTTTTCCCGCACTTCCACGGTCGCCGTTTTATGGCTGAGACCAATCACAGCAATGTTTGTACTCATAGGACTTGGTGCAGGTTCGAAGATAAGTTCGTTTGGGGAGTGTTATGGCAGCGGTATAAAAAATAAAAACTAAGAATTTTGTTATCAGTAAAAGATCTAAGACAAGATCCAAGATTGGAATTGGGGGAAGGTGGCATGCCCTCTTCCCCCCCAAAGCCTAGCGCAGGTTCAAGACCTTAGGCTTTTCATTGACGATGTGGATCGTGTCAACAAAGCGGACGGTACGCGACTGACTGGAAATAATCAGGGATTGGGTACGGGCACCACCGTGGAAAAAGCGCACCCCTTCCATCAGCGTTCCTGGGGTAATGCCACAGGCGGCAAAGAGCACGTTTTCACCGGAGGCCAGCTCGTGGGCGTTGTAGATGCGATCGGGGTCGGTAATACCCATTTCCTTCAGGCGCTCAACGTTGCCTTCCCGCGTCCACTTTTCGCTTTCGGGTGTCCGCACTTCGTTGGGGTCGTAAACCAACCGCCCTTGGAAGTGCCCACCGAGGGCCCGCATGGCCGCCGCCGAAATCACCCCTTCGGGAGCGGCCCCAATGCCCATCAGACAGTGAATGTTGGTGCCGGCAAAGGCGCAGGAAATGGCCGCCGAGACATCCCCGTCGCTGATGAGGCGCACCCGGGCTCCGGCTTGGCGAATTTCGGCGATCAGATCCTTGTGGCGGGGGCGATCCATTACCACGACCACCAGTTCCTCCACGGTGCGCTCGAGGCACTCGGAGAGAATTTTGAGGTTTTCGGTGGCACTTTTGCGAATATCTACGTGGCCGGCGGCGGCGGCGGGGGCGGCTAGCTTATCCATGTAAAAGTCGGGGGCCGCAAACAGACCGCCTTTTTCGGAAATGGCTAGCACGGCCATGGAGCCATTTTGCCCCTTAGCGACAAGGTTGGTGCCTTCGCAGGGGTCAACGGCAATGTCAATTTCCTGCAATTCTTCTAGGGTGCAGAATTGGGCGGCATCGGGACGGGTGCAGATCCCCACTTCTTCGCCAATGTAAAGCATGGGGGCTTCGTCCCGCTCCCCTTCCCCAATGACAATCCGTCCCCGCATGTGGATTTTGTTCATGCGATCGCGCATGGCTTCCACGGCTACTTGGTCGGCGGTGTTTTTATCCCCTTTGCCCATCAGGCGTGCAGAGGCGATCGCCGCCTGCTCGACAACTTCAATAATTTCTAAACTAATCGTATTGTCCATGGGGAACGTCCTTGCCTAAATAGTGATTTTTCATCCAAAATCGGCTGCGCACTACAGCCACACACCTAAGTTTACAAGTGCCGGCCCCTAGCCATGGAAATGTAAAGTTTTGCTGCCCACGGGGGATTCCTGGGGATATTTAATTGGCGATTCGAGATGGTTAAGAGTTTCTTAACTGGTAGGATGGAGCTAAGCACAAGGGACGAGGCAGCAATGCTAGAGCAATGGGAAGGGGAACGAAGGCGCGATCATCCGCAGGAAGCCTGTGGTGTGTTCGGGGCGATCGCCCGGGGGGGGGATGTGGCCAAACTCGTTTATTTTGGTCTCTATGCCCTGCAGCATCGGGGCCAGGAATCGGCGGGCATTGCCTCCTACGAAGGTAGCCAAAAAACTGCCCATGTTTACAAAGCCATGGGTTTGGTGTCCCAGGTATTCCATGAAATTACGCTTGAAGAACTGCCCGGCAACGTGGCCATCGGGCACACCCGCTACTCCACGACCGGTTCGAGTCGGGTGGTCAACGCCCAGCCCGTGGTGGTGTCAACGCGCTTGGGGGATTTTTCCCTGGCCCACAATGGCAATCTGGTCAATGCCCTGGAGTTGCGCAGCGAATTGACCGCCGAGGGCTTTACCCTCACCTCAACAACGGATTCCGAAGGAATTGCCTATGCGGTGGCCTCGGCGATCGCCACGGGAATGGACTGGCTGCCAGGCATTTGCGCTGCCCTGCGCCGCTGCCAGGGGGCCTTTAGTTTGGTCATGGCCGTGCCGGGGGCCCTCATTGCCGCCCGTGATCCCTACGGAGTGCGCCCCCTGGTGTTGGGACGCACCGATGACGGCACCTACATTTTTTCCTCCGAAACCTGCGGCCTCGATATTCTCAGCGCCGAACTACTGCGGGAAGTGCAGCCGGGGGAGTTGGTGTGGATCGATGCAGCGGGGGTGCGATCGCACCAGTGGGAGCCCCAGCCCCAACCAAAGCTGTGCATTTTTGAACTGATCTACTTTGCCCGCCCCGACAGCGTGATGCACGGCGATAGCTTGTACTCCTACCGCATGCGTCTCGGGAAGATTTTGGCCCAGGAGTCCCCCGTGGCGGCCGATATTGTGATTGGCGTTCCCGATTCGGGGATTCCAGCGGCGATCGGCTACTCCCAATCTTCGGGGATTCCCTACGCCGAGGGGTTGATTAAAAATCGCTACGTTGGTCGGACGTTCATTCAGCCTACCCAAGCCATGCGCGAGTCCGGCATCCGTATGAAACTCAATCCGCTGCGGGATGTGCTCCAGGGACGCCGCGTTATTGTAATTGACGACTCCATTGTTCGGGGCACCACCAGCCGCAAAATTGTCCGCGCCCTGCGATCGGCAGGGGCCACCGAAGTGCACATGCGGATTTCGTCGCCACCGGTGACCCATCCCTGTTTCTATGGCATCGATACCGACTCCCAGGATCACCTGATCGCCGCCCGGCACTCAGTAAGGGAAGTGGCCCGCCAAATCGAAGTGGACTCCCTCGCCTACCTGAGCGAAGTTGGAATGCTGGCCGCAACCGACCAGGAACCGGGGCAGTTCTGCACCGCCTGCTTTACGGGCTCCTATCCCATTGCCATTCCCGACCAACTCAAGCGCACCAAACTCCTTCTCGAAGCTGCCGCACCATGACCAAGATCATTTTCCATTTGGCTTTTCCCGTTGTGGATATTCCCAGCACCAAGGCATTCTACGTCGATGGGTTGGGCTGTTTACCGGGCCGGGAATCATGCAATTCCCTTATTTTGAGTCTCTATGGGCATCAGTTGGTGGCCCATGTGGCCGAGGATGGGGTGTTGCCCCAGCAGGGGATCTATCCGCGCCACTTTGGGGTCGTGTTTCAGGCAGAGCACAACTGGCTGGCGCTGCTGGAACGGGTTCAAGAAAAGCGGCTCAAGTTTTACCAAAAGCCCAAATTGCGCTTTCCCGATACGCCACTCGAACACCGCACGTTCTTTTTGAGTGACCATTCCCAAAATTTGCTGGAGTTTAAGCACTACAAGTTTGAAACGGCGATTTTTGGCGAAAATGACTGGCATCAGGTAGGGGATCACCTAGAGTTTGGCGAAAATCCGGCGGTGCGGCACATCAGCGAGGTTTAGGGCCGGCGTTACGAAAAACGAAACTACATCCGGGACTGTTTAGGGCTTTTCTATACTGTGCCTGTGTTGTTTGAGGGATGCAGATGCCTGTAATGCTTTTGAGGGATGCCCGCTTACCCCAGATTTTGTTTCTCAGCCTATTTTTGCTTTTGGGGGTTTGCACCCGCGATTGGTCGCTCCACTGGGAGTTTGTGGCCCTAAACTTTTTGGTGTGCTTTGCGACCCAGGTGCTGCTGTCCCGTTTCAGCGGACGATCGCCCGGGAACTGGCTCAGTGCTTTGGTCACGCCCCTGAGTTTGAGTTTGATGTTGCGATCGCACACGGCCTGGGCGGTGGCTTTGGCGGCTTTTTTGGCGATCGCCAGCAAGTTTGTCTTCTGCACTGGCGGTAAGCATTGGTTTAACCCCGCCAACTTTGGCATTGTGCTATCGCTGCTGCTGACCCAAGAAACCTGGATATCCAACGGACAATGGGGTACGGCAGCCGGGCTGCTGCTGTGCTTTGGCGCCCTTGGCGGTGTCATTACCCGTCGTGTCGGACGGCTCGATACCAGTGTGGTGTTTCTGATGACCGTCGGGGCCCTAGAACTAACCCGGGTGCTGTGGCTGGGTTGGACCCTGGATGTGTGGCTGCACCGCATGTCCAGCGGCTCCCTGTGGCTATTTGCCTTTTTTATGCTCAGCGACCCCCGCTCCATTCCCAATGCTTTGCCCGCCCGGGTACTCTGGGCCGGGGCGATCGCCAGTGTCACCTTTGCCCTGCAAAATCTCTGGTTTGTGCCCGACGGCATGTTCTATGCCCTTTTCGCCCTATCTCCGCTCACCGCACTGCTGGATCGGCGCTGGCATGCTCCCCAATTCCAGTGGCAGGTACCGCTTCCCCGCCCCCTACTCCAAGGTCAGGCCTAGGCAGCGTACGTTCGCACAAGGATTCACGAAATAAATATTCAAATATTCTGAAAGGAGGATACCTATGCTTCGAAGTCTGCTGGCGTGGGTGCTGGCGATCGCCGTAACCTTTGTCCCCACTAGCTCCGTACTGGCATTCTGCGGTTTCTATGTCGCCCAGGCCGATGCCAAGTTGTTTAACCGCGCCTCCCAAGTGGTGATCGCCCGGGATGGCAACCGCACCATCCTCACCATGGCCAACGACTACCAAGGGGAATTGAAGGACTTTGCCCTCGTGGTACCCGTGCCCGTCGTACTTAAGAAAGAGCAAGTACGCCTTGGCGAGCAAAAGATCATCAACCGCCTTGATGCCTTCAGTGCCCCCCGGCTTGTGGAATATTTTGATAGCGATCCTTGCAGCCCGGTCGTCCTTGAAGCCCTCCCCGCCTCCCCGGCAGCCCTCTCCTCCCAGACGGATAGGGTAGCCCGCCGGGAAGCCCGCAACCTAGGCGTCACTATCGAGGAAAAGTTCAGCGTTGGCGAATACGACATTTTGATTTTGAGCGCCAAGGAGTCTGACGGTCTCGAAACTTGGCTGACCCAAAACGGCTACCGCATTCCTTCGGGGGCGCGATCGCTCCTCCAGCCCTACATCCGGCAGCAGATGAAGTTTTTTGTGGCTAAGGTCAACCTGCAAGAATTCAACCGCAGTGGGGCCCAGAATTTGCGTCCGCTAATGATGGCCTTTGAATCGCCCAAATTTATGCTGCCCATTCGCCTAGGGATGGTCAATGCCAACGGCACCCAGGATGTGATTGTCTACCTCCTCACACCCCGCGGCCAGGTGGAAGTGGCCAACTACCGCACCGTCAAAGTCCCCTCCAATGTCACGATTCCCGTATACGTCAAGGAGGATTTTGGGCGCTTTGCCAAGGCCCTATTCCAAACCGCCTACCAGCGGGAAGGGCGCAACGTGGCCTTTCTCGAATACGCCTGGGATATGTCCAACTGCGACCCCTGCAGCGCCGATCCCCTGACTCCTGAGGAACTGCGGCAGGCAGGGGTGTTCTGGCTCGATGGCAACTCCAACTCCACACCGTCATCGCGGCGACCTAGCATTCTCCCCACCAGCCGCGCCTACATCACCCGCATCCACGTGCGCTATACCCGCGACAGGTTTCCTGAAGATTTAATCTTTAAGCAAACCAACAACAACGAGCTATTCCAAGGGCGCTACGTCTTGCAGCACCCCTATCGCGGCCCCGCCACCTGCAATGCAGCCAAAGCCTACGCGCAATCGCTCCCCCAGCGCTGGGAACGGGAAGCCCAAACCCTTGCCAATCTCACCAACTGGGATATCAATGACATTCGCCGCCGCATGAACCTGGCCAGCCTCGATGCCATTCCCTTCTGGCGACGGCTCTGGCGTTAGGAATCCCTCACACAGGGGGGAGGGCGGTACTCCTCCCCCCTGCCCCAGGAGATGGGAAGTGATAAGATACAGCAAAAGGTGTATGTTTCCCCCGAAAGCCATGCTCTTAGACACGCTGACCATTCGGCACTATCAGAAACTCACTGATTCCCTCCTGGAACTGTGGGATCGGGGCTACCGCTCACCCGATGAGCTACGGATGTTTGTGGATGGGTACTTGGCGGCCCTGCGCACGGCCAACACCCTCGAAGTGCACCACGTTCACCGCCTGGAGGAGGAAGTGGTGCGGTTTCTCTACGATCCTTCCAATTTTTCGGTAGTTTTTGAGCCGGAAGTGGAAACGGAGTTTGAAAGGTAATAGCAATGGCGAATTCCCCCGGTAATGGGGGTTTTGGTGGCGATCGCCCCGACTAGGGTCCAGGCACCTCCCTGTAACAGTTGGGTGAGTTCCGTTGCCTCATCCTCAGTCCATTTTCCCCGATACAGGGCAGCGATCCCCTGGGGCGCGAGGAAGGGAAGGGCATAGCGCAGACAGGTTTTGCAGTCGGCAACGGCCCGCAGGGTGACGAAGTCGTAGGCGCGCCGAAAGGATCGCTCTTGGTGCAGCAGCTCGGCCCGATTGTAAACCACACGCACGTTGGGCAATCCCAGCGCCTCGACCGTTTCGGCGAGAAATGCGGCCTTTTTGTGCCGGCTTTCGACGAGGGTGACGTGCCACTGGGGTTGGACAATGGCGATGGGCAGCCCCGGAAAACCAGCACCGCTGCCAATATCAATCACCCTAAGGGCAACTGCATTCCAGTAGGGCTTGATCCCCCACAGGGAGTCCCAGAGATGCTTTTCCCAGAAGTCTTCACGGGCGGTAATCCGGGTGAGGTTGAGGCGTTCGTTGCCGGCTAGGACGCAGGCGTAAAGCTGCCGGAAGGATGCTTCGTGGCAGGAAGAGATGGGAAAATCGTCCCACATGGATAATCTGGGGCAGAGGGCGTTCCTAGTGTACGAGGCAGCGGGTCTCGCAGCTAGCGATCGCGAAAGGCGGGGCGTTCTTGGCGGGGCTTGGCCTTGTTGACCCGCAGTACCCGGCCCATCCACTCGGCTTCGTTAAGGGCTTCGATAGCCGCGTCTTCCTGTGCGTCTTCTTCCATATCCACAAAGGCAAAGCCGCGTACCTTACCTGTCTCGCGATCGGTTGGAAGTTGCACCCGTTTAACGGCACCATATTCCTTAAATACATCCAGCACGTCATCCTTGGTGGCTTGATACGAAAGATTCCCAACGTAAATAGTCACAACCGTCCTCTCCAGCAGCAAAAACAAAAAAAACCTGAAAGTCTCCTTTCAAGCTAAGTCTACCGTCTTAGCAGGAATTCGAGAGTAGGCTTGACTACATCACAACCTAAAGAAAATCTCAAATTTTGGAACGTGGCGACCCTACAAGACCCTGACGTATCCCCCGGGCCACGGCTTCAGGATCGGCTGCGGTCATGAGGGCCCGCACCACCGCCACCCGCTGGGCCCCCGCTTCCCGCAGGGGGGGGATGTTTTCGGGTGCCACGCCACCGATGGCAAAAAAGGGGCGATCGCACTGGGCGGCCGCTTGGCGCACGTAGGTAAAGCCAGCGGCGGCCTTGCCGGGCTTTGTGGGAGTTGCGTAAACGGGCCCCACCCCTAGGTAGTCTGCATCCGTGTCCATGGCAGCCGCCAATTCGTCGGGGTTGGTGGTGGAAATTCCCAGGAGCTTGTCGCCCCCTAGGAGTTGGCGGGCGATCGCCACGGGCAGATCCTGTTGCCCCAAGTGCACCCCATCGGCATCGACGGCCAGGGCGATATCGAGGCGATCATTTACCAAAAACAGGGCCCCAAATTCGGCACATAGAGAGCGTAGGGTCTGGGCCTCGACCAGCCGCTCCCGGTCGGTGCCCTCCTTGGCGCGGTATTGCACCAAGTCCACCCCACCCCTGAGGGCCGATCGCACCACCTCCCCCAGATTGGGGACGGGCATGGTGACCAAGTACAGCACCGCCTGGGTTAGGCGATGCCGGCGATCGCCCCCTAGCAGCCGCTGCTCCAGGGTGTAGGTCTCATAGCGCAGGGCTTTCATGGCAACGCCCATGGCAGGGTCAAGCACCTTGCCATATTCTTCGAGTACCCGCAGGGATTCCTGGAGCCGCCCGCAGTTGGCCCGCAGCACCGCCGGAATGTCGGCTCGCATTTCTTCCTGGACGTGGGTTAGATCCGTCCCCACATCCTCGGGGGTATTCCGGGCAGCCCGAAACTCTTGCCGATGCCACTGGGACAGGGTGTGGCGCAGGTGCTTGCATGTTGCCGTGAGGGGGCGATCGCCCCGCCCGAAGCGTCCCCACTCCTCGATCACCCGCACTGCTTCGCGGGCCCGATCCAGGTTAGCGTCTAAAATGCGGTACAGGGAATCTTGCTCCATAGGGTGGGACGTTCTCGGGGTAGCACCAACTATGCCCCAGAATACAACTCCGGCACCGCTTTCGCTACAATGCTGCCATCCTCCCCATCAAGAGCCTAACCATGGAATCCCGCAACGTTCTCGGCACGCCCCTAGAAATATGCTGTAAGGCCCCCATGACGGGCTTTTACCGTACCGGTAGCTGTGAAACCGGCCCCGACGATCGCGGCGTGCACACCGTTTGCGCCCAAGTGACGGCAGAGTTTCTCCAGTTTACCCGCGCCCAGGGAAATGACCTGGGCACCGCAACCCCCTATTTTCCGGGACTCAAACCGGGTGATCGCTGGTGCCTCTGCGCCGGACGGTGGCTGGAAGCCCAGCAGGCTGGAGTTGCCCCTCCCGTAATCTTGGCGGCGACCCACGGGGCCACCCTGAATATCGTGTCCCTGGCCCTGCTGCGTGCCCACGCTTTGCCCCATGAAGTGCCCTAACTGTCGAGAATTGTCGCAATCGCCACACACGGAATAGCGACCTAGTTTGCCCCTTTGCGATCCTGGGCTATGAGCTGCTCGACCATTTCCCGACCTTCGGTTTTGAGATAGTCCAGAAACGTCTTGGCAATAATGGAAAGCTGCTTTCCAGCCAAGTGCACTACATACCAATGGCAGGGAATGGGAAACCCCTGGACATCGAGAATGACGAGTTGGCTGTTTCTGCCCTCAAGGGCGATCGTATGCTGGGAGAGGACGGAAATGCCCAAGCCGCCAGAGATTGCCTGCTTGATTGCCTCATTGCTGGCCAGCTCCAATTTGATGCGGACGCTAACTTTATGGGCATCGAACAGTTTTTGCACCTCTTTGCGCGTCCCCGAACCCACCTCCCGCATGATGAAAGGCTCGTTGGAAAGCCGCTGCATCGGAATGCTTTGTTCGTGGGCTAGGGGATGATTTTGGCTGGCCAGTACCACTAGGGGATTAGCCAAAAAGGGATAGCTGCAAACGTCGGTTTCCGTCGGAACTTGGCTGAGAATGTAAAGGTCGTCTCGGTTCTCGTGGAGGCGATCAAGGATGCCGCTGTGATTGGTGACCTCTAGGTGGATATCAATGCCGGGATAGCGATGGCAAAAGGGGCCCAGCAGCCGGGGGATGACATACTTGGCCGTTGTGACCACGGCAATGCGCAGTTGTCCCTGCTTGAGCCCCTTCATATCGGCGATAGCCATTTCAAACTGATTGAGTCGCTCAAAAATACCCTGGCAGGTGGCGTAAAGCTCCTTGCCTGCACTAGTGAGGTAGAGCTTCTTACCGACTTGCTCGAAAAGGGGCAGCCCCACGGCCTTAGTTAGCTGCTTGATTTGCATCGATACGGTTGGCTGGGTGAGGTAAAGCTCCTCGGCGGCACGGGTGTAGCTGCCGTGACGGGCCGCAACCTCAAAAACTTGAAGTTGGTGCAACGTTACGTGGTCGTAAAGATGCGAATCTCCAAGACGCTTGCTCATGGTGGATGTAGGCGTCGGTACTATAGAATTAAATCTAGCATATAACGCTTAAAGATAGCCTAAAGATTATGATTCTGGGATCGACGCGCCTTGGACTGTTCTGGGGAACACGCTTTTGGTAGCGGCAGGTTGCTATGCTAGCGGCGCAGGTCCCGCTACCACAAGACCCACAGGAGGGAAGCATCCTCGGGCTGTGGGCTAGAGGCTAGGGTGTGGTTGCGTGCCACCACTGTCTGGGGTAGGACTTGTGCAAAACTGCGGCAGCCACGTTTCCAACTCCTAAACCTATGAACCTCGCTACCCTCATTCTCTGCTCCCTCGCGGCGGGAAGTGCCTTTGGCTTGCTGCTCAATACGGGATTTCCCCAGTGGGTGCCGGTCTGGGATGATCGCCTCCTCGCTCCCATCGGTGCGGCATTTTTGCGCCTGATCCAGTTTGTAGTTGTGCCCATGGTGTTTTCTTCTCTGATTTTGGGGTTGACGCGCGTTCGGGGTGGGGGAACGGTTGGTCGCTACGTACTGAAGCTCATGACCTGCTACGTGCTGACAAGTGCGATCGCCCTAGGTGTGGGAATGGCGACAGCCCTGGTGCTGCAGCCGGGGGCAGGGGTAGTGGAACTGGCGGGGGTAGGAGCGGACTATGGCGCATCGGCACCTTCCCTGGGAGCATGGCTGTTGGGATTGATTCCGGTTAACCCCCTGGAGGCCCTGGGGACGGGAAATTTGCTGCAGATTATTGCCACAGCCCTACTGCTGGGGCTCGGGATGCAGAGAGCCCCGGAACAGGCCCAGCCCTTTTTGGCATGGGTAGAAAGTGTCTATGCCATCACCGAGAAAACCCTAGGGGCGATTCTGTGGGTGGCACCGGTGGGGGTGTTTGCCCTGATTGCCTCCGTGGTGGCCACCCAGGGGTTAACCCTGATGGGCAAGTTACTGCTGTATGTTTTGGGCTTGGCGATCGCCTCGGGAATCATGCTGCTGATAGACGTGGTTATTCTGGGGATGCTCAGGGCAGAACCCCAACGCCTTCTGCAAAGCTTGAGGGAGTCGCTAACTTTGGGCTTTGGCACCGCAAGCTCCAATGCGGCGCTACCGGTGGTGCTGCACGATCTGGAGGCCCACTATGGCTTGGCACCGGAAATCACGCGGTTTGCCATTCCCCTAGGTACTGCCCTGAAGCGGGATGGCGCGGCGCTGCTCCAGGGTTTTAATGCTCTGTTTGTCACCCAGATTTACCACATTCCCCTGACCCCATCCCTCCTGGTGGCGATCGCCGTCAGCAGCTTGCTGGTTTCCTTTAGCACCCCAGGTGTGCCCGGTGCCGCCCTGATCACCATGGCCACAGTCCTATCGGCGGCGGGGTTGCCCCTCGAAGCCATAGGTTTGGTCGCCGGCATCGACCGGATTACCGATGGTTTAAAGACCGTCGTCAACATTGTGGGCAACAGCACCAACGCTATTATGCTCAGCCGTTGGGAGGCACCATCCCTAGCAGCGACCGTCGAGGGTTCGCCCAGCCTCTAGGATGGGGCTAGGGCATGGTTTCCGTTCCCGTCTCGCGCGATCGCCCCAATTGCCGGCTGAGCAGAACCACTGGCACAACCCCCACCAGTAAAATTGCCAGAGCTGGCGCCGCCGCCTCGGCTAACCGCTCATCTGCGGCGTATTCGTAAACCCGCACGGCCAGGGTTTCAAAGTTAAAGGGACGCATCACAATGGTGGCTGGCAACTCCTTCATCACATCGACAAATAACAGCAGCGCGGCACTGAGCATTCCGCCCCCGATCAGCGGCGCATGCACCCGCAGCAAAATGCTCCCCACATGGTGCCCCAAACTGCGGGCCGCCTCATCGAGATCGGGCTTAATTTTGGTTAGGCTGGCTTCTACCGTGCCGAGGGAGACGGCCAAAAATCGCACAGTATAGGCAAAAATCAGGGCCAAAACACTGCCGCTGAGCAAAAACTGCCCCCCGGTCACCACCCCAAGCACCCGATCAACCTGCCCGAGGGGTTGCATGATACCCACCGCAATCACCGCCCCCGGAATGGCATAGCCCATGGCCGAAACCCGCACGGAAAGGGCCACACCCCAGGTGCCGCTCAACCGCTGCCCGTAGGCCAGCACCACCGCCAGTCCCAAACCCATCAGGGCGCTGAGGGAAGCGAGACTGAAGCTATGCCAACTGAGGTGCCAAAAGTCTGCGGTAAAGTTGGTCACCGCATGCTGCCAGCAGAGGTACACCAACTCGGCAACTGGGATCCCAAAGCCCAGGAGCGCCGGCAGGGCACAAAATACGCTGGCACCATAGCCCTGCCATCCCCGCAGGCGGTAGCGACTGAGGGGGCGACAACGTCCGCCCTTTTGGTAAAACCGAGCTTGACGGCGGGACCACTGCTCGAGGGCAATGAGGAACAACGCCCCGATGGTCAGCAGGGCCGCCAGCTTTACCGCCGCCGGGCGCTCGTCGAAGCCAAACCAGGTGCGGTAGATGCCGACCGTAAAGGTATTAACGCCAAAAAACTGCACCGTGCCGTAGTCGTTGAGGGTTTCCATCAGGGCAAGGGCACAGCCCGCTGTGAGGCTGGGACGGGCCAGGGGCATGGCGACGCGCCAAAAACTGTGCCAGGGCGAGCATCCCAAGCTCCGGCTGGCCTCTAGGGTGCAGGTGGATTGTTCTAAAAAAGCGGTGCGGGCCAGAAGGTAGACGTAGGGATAGAGCACCAAAACGAACATGGCGATCGCCCCACCCAAGGAGCGAATGGGGGGAAACCAATAGTCATTGGCGCTACTCCAGGCAAACCATTGACGCAGTTGGGTTTGCACCGGGCCGTAATATTCCAAAAGTTCGGTATAGACGTAGGCCAAAATGTAGGCCGGTGCCGCTAGGGGCAAAATTAGCAGCCATTCCCACAGCCGCCGCCCCGGAAAAGTGCAGGTTGTCACCAGCCAGGCCGTCGCGCTTCCTAGCACCAGCACCCCTATCCCAACCCCCAAAAACAACCATAGGGAATTGAGGACGTAATCGGCGAGTACGGTGCTGACGAGGTGCTGCCATAGCTCCCGCGCCCCATCGTGCCAGACCCCCGCCACCACAAACAAAACTGGTGTAGCCACGATCAGGGCGATCGCCAACACCAGGAACACCAACACCCGGGAGCCTTGCCCCCCTCCACCCCGACGGTTAAAACGCAACATCTAGGATTTCTTTTTGCCAATAAATTGCACTACTACCGCCAAACCCCTATGGTAGCGACTCTCGCAGACATCCCGCTCCACTTCCTGCAGCAGCAGCGGTTCAAAGTGGGGAAATTCCTCGGCTACCTTAGCGGGAGTCATGAGCAGCCCCAGATCCTTGGTTCCGCCCGTATCCCGATACCGCCGGGCTTCGGCGTAGGACTCAAGCAAAATCAGACCACCGGGCTTGAGGCAGCGCGCGACCCGAGGATAAAGCTGGTGGCGCACCGCACTGGGCAGATGGGCAAAAATGGCCACCACCGCCCCGTAGTGCTGCTCTCGGGGAACAACCTCTGCCAAATCGGCAACCTGCGTCTGGATAGGCACGCCCCTGGCGGCGGCAAGGGCTTCGGCCTTGGCTAGTCTAGCCTCCGAGCCATCGACGCCCAGAACCTCTAACCCTAGGGAGGCAAGAAACACGGCATTGCGCCCCTCCCCTTCCGCTAGGGAAAGCACCGGCCCGCGCAGTTTTTGGGCATGCTCGACGAGAAATAAATTGGGCTCCGCGCCGTAGACATACTCGGCGACCCCGTAGCGCTGGTTCCACATTGCTGAATCGATAGGAGGCGAGGACTAATGAAAAATTATAGCAACAAGATGCCGCCGAGGACGCGAATAACTAGGGATGCATCTGGGCCAAAATGGCGCTCAGGCGATCATAGTCTTCCTTGAGAAACAGACTGAGCTTGCGTCCGGCCGCAACCAGCCAGGGGCGATCGCACTGGCGCTTGTAGTAGACGTCCCGCAGCACGGCGGCCACCAGTTCGTCCGTAGGGGCCCCGGTTGTGTGCAGTAGGGTGCGCAAAAAATGAAATTCCTCCGTAAAGGCGATGATTTCTTCGCAGTCACAGGCATAGACAGCCTGGTGCATCTGGGGTGGGCGGGC
>DBAX01000144.1 GCA_002291895.1 Cyanobacteria bacterium UBA999 | reverse complement strand
GATCTACTGGGATCAAGAAATTGGCTATCGTAGCGGCTGTCGTAGCGGAGGGTGCTCCGCAATCGACTCAAGAGGTTGGGATCCTTCCGCTGCTCTTCGGTCACTTCTAGGTCACAGGGAAATCCATTTTCGTCAATAGATTGACCGGCAGCAATGATGATGAAGGGACGGGAGCGATCAGGTGGGGTATTGCGCCAATAGGTGTAGGCATACTGGAGGCGATCGCTGGGGAAGGGATCCACATCTTCGTAGGTGATCACCAGCCCGTCAAAGACGTCTTCCTGCAAGGCGACCAGTTCGGTGACATCGAGGTTGGGGTAAGGGCGGCGTTTCCCTTGCTCCACAGCATTTTGGGCCTGGCGGTCAAAGTAGCCGGTCAAGCCGCAGGCGACGCCATTGTTGCTGCCTACGACCAGAATCACAATCACCACTAAAAACGAGTATTTGACACTTTTGATGGCATTTTTGGCTGGAGCATTATCAAACTTCTCGCCAACGAATTTAGATTCGCCACCCTTGACCTTAAGATCGTAAATTTTGCGCCAGTCGAGGATAAAAAAGAAGGAGATGCCCAGCAAGCTGAAGGGAAATGCCAAAAAGTAGGTGATCAGTTGGGGAACCGGGCTATCGATGAACGGCAGGCGGGCCAGGAAGATCACCGTGACGATGCTGAGGATGGTGAGCCCTACGATGCGGAACCACTCCTTGGGCACCCGCTGAAATAAAAAGTAAAAAATTGGAATCGAGACCACCCAGACCAGTAAGTTGGTTAAAAGCTCAAACATAGGGTGGTCTTTGCTCCAGAGGGCGGCACTATCCTAGAGAATTGCTGGGGTTCTGTAAACGGCCGATGTTCTTTTTGTCCAAGTTTTTGCCTGTTTTTGTCTACCCGCTGGGATTGGTGTGCCTGCTGGTGGGTACGGCCTTGGTGCTGTTACTGCTGCCGCCCCGTCGGTTCCTATCCCCACGCCTGCCCCTAGGGCTGCTGGGAACTGCCGTGATGCTGCTGTGGACGTCGAGTATGCCCCTAGTAGCTAAGGGTTTGGCCCGATCGCTGGAATGGCAGCACCTGCCTCCCCGGGAAGTACCGGCGGCGGGGGCGATTGTGGTGCTGGGGGGCGGCACCCGACCCTGGATTGCGCCCCGCCCTTGGTATGAACTCAACGAAGCAGGCGATCGCATCCTCCATGGGGCCCGGCTGTACCGGGCGGGCAAAGCTCCGCTACTCATCGTTAGCGGCGGGCGGGTGGCGGAGTTGGCCGAGGGGGGCAATCCCGAGGCGGAGGATATGGCGGCCATCGCCCAATTGCTAGGAGTACCCCTGGGTGCGATCATCCAGGAAACTGCCTCGCGCAACACCTACGAAAATGCCCTAGGGGTGCAAAAGGTACTGCAAGAACGCCAAATCAACGATATTTTGCTGGTCACGTCCGCCTTCCACATGCCGCGATCGCTGCGGGTATTCACCAAGTTAGGCATTAAGGTCACACCAGCGCCAGCGGACTTTTTAGCCGTTCAACCCAATGAAGCCCTGGACTGGAGCGGCTGGATCCTCGATTGCCTGCCCACGGCGGAGGCGCAGCAGGTTACCAACCTAATTTTGAAGGAATACGTGGGCCTGTGGGTCTATCAACTGCGGGGTTGGGCTGCCTGAGGCGGGCACCAGTAGAGGTTGCGGGTGGAGATCTGGAGATCCTGGAGCATTTTGCCCATAATGTCGGTGCAGTGGAGCCAATGGCCGAGGTCGGCATACATGTGGTCGGGATTGAACTCAAGGTTGTAGTGCACCACTTGGGCGATGCCGGCAAATTCCGCCGGATCCTGGGGCGAGATCAACATGAGGCGGAAGGGCTTGCCGTGGCATTTGTAGTGGAGCTTTTCCATCAGATCCAGCACCGATCCCCGATTGGTACCGCCGGTGCGGATGAACAGCACCTCATCGGCATGGGCCAGGGTGTAGGTAAACCGGGCGGCCCGGGCGCGATAGCGCTGTGCCATGCGCTGCCACACCGGCTCCATAGTGGGCATATGCAGGGGGTCTTCGTCGTCTTCAAGTTCGTGCCCAAAGGACAGCCCCGTCCATTTGGTGTGGTACAGGCGGCGATCGCTGGGGCTGTACCGCAGCAGAGCAGGATCCCACATGCCGACAAAATCGTGGGTAATCATATCCGCCACATCGCTGAGTAGGGTGCTGCGGGTGAGGTCGAGGGGATAGGCGGGGCCATCGTAGCCCAGCTTGTAGAGCAACATCCGGGCTGCACAGCGATCGCCGAGGGGCAGCAGGGCAATGCGATGCCAGTCTTGGAGGGGACAGCGGTACTGGAGGGTGAGGATGGCATGGGGGGCCACCCGGACGCGGCTTTCGAGACCATCGGGGCCATTGATCAGGGTTTGAAAGGGGGCTTCGGGATTCTGGGGATCGTCGTAGACACCGGCGATCGCCCCCCGCAGGGCCCCGCGCACCTCCCGCCACATGGGATGGACGTTGTATTCGTGGGCAGTTTCGTTGAGCAGGTGGAGGGTGCGATCGCCCTGGCGCACCACCCCTAGGTTGCCGTCGTAGAACAGCACTTCCCCCTGGGAGGGGGCAAATAGGGCAAATAAAGACTGGAAGTGCATTTCGCAGCGGGGCGGCACCGCCAGGGAGCTGCTGATGGCCCCGCGATCGTCCACCACCAAGCTGGTGGAGCCGCTACGGTAGATGCCGGGCATCAGGGCGGCTTTGTGCTGCAAGCTTTCCTGGAGTTCGGTCCACGTGGGCGTAATGGTGTAGGCATGGGGGGAGTCATTGACCAACCGCAGCGATCGCTCCTGGGGATGGAACACCACCTGAAACCCCTCGCGATCGCGCAGCACCACCACTTCGTCGGGCACCGCAGCGGCAGGCTGGGGGGCAAACAGGTTCAGGTCGATGGCCTCCAGCATGTGGCGATGCCCCCGGCTATTGGGATGGGCTTCGTCGGCGGCTAATCCTGGGGCCCAAGTGCCCTGCCCGCCATCGAGCACCGACAGCCAATCCAGGAGGGGAATCCCCCAACGCTGCATCCGCTGGTGGGTATCCCACAGCAGCCACTGGTGCTCGGAGGTGTAGTGCCCGTGGGGGTAAACGCTGCCCAGAATCGGACGGGCACCCAGGGTTTCCACCATGGCCACCAGTTGGAGCAACCCGCTTTCAAACCGCCGCTGTACCGCTCGCCGCTGGTGGGGAGGGCAGTAGGCCAGTCCCTCATTGCCTAGGGACAAAGAAACAATCACCACATCTGGCTCCAGGGGCACCACCACTTCGGCAAAACGGGCGATCGCCCCGGAGACGTTCATCCCCAAGGCCGAAACGTTGGTCACCTGATGCCCAAACCGATCGTGCAACACCTGGGATAAATGCCAGGCCCAGCCCCGCAACAGCCAGGCATTGCAGCCCCAGGCCACGGAACTGCCCAACACCACCACCCGCTGTCCTCCGGGTTCGAGGGGCAGCACCGGATGGGGCATCGGTTCCAGGTAGTACCCCACGGGCTCCGGCTGGGACACCCCCCACCAGCCCCCCTCCACGGCAATGGTGCCGGTTGGCAAGCTGGGGTCTAGGGGCATAACGCGGTTGCCCGGCAGGGGCTCCCACACCACCCCGCCGGGGGACAACCGCACGTACTTGTAGCAAACTGTACTGCTGCCCCCGGCTACCGCTTCCAAGTCCGCATCGCCCCACCACAGGGGGTAACGCTCCCCGTCGGTGCGCAACCGTAGTGCCTGTCCCGGCTCCCACAATCCCAGGGCCGGCACATTCCCCACCAAGGCGATCGATTCGCCCATCTGCGTATTAGCGCGCACTTGAAAACGGTACATGGGCATTTCTCAATTTTTAATGAACCTAGCACAGGATCGGAAGACCGCGCCCCCGCGATCACCGGCGGACGGGCCGGAACCCCAGCACTCCATCCAAGTATAAGCAAATCTGTAGCCGCAATCGCAAAGGCATAAGCTGAAATGATAGAACGCCGCGCTGGAACCCCTCCCCACGGGCGTTCTACGCTTCCAAGAAGAAGGGCTGCGATCGCCCGCAGCCCCTGATGTCATTCCCGAGGGAACGTTTTAGGCAAAGCTCGCCCGGACAATGATGTCGTTGTAGTCGAGGTCGCTTGCACCCTGGGTAGGATTGATATCCTCAAAGCCAAAGGTGTTATCCCCCAGCAGGCGGACGTGGTCGGCATTCCCCGGATTCACCCCCAGGTAGGGGAAGAAGATGCCGGGATCGTTGGTGGTATTGGTATCGGTCAAACGGGCGATCGCCTGGTCAAAGGTGCTCGTTCCCACATTGGTGATGATGAACGGTGCCAAAATTGCTCCGCCCGCCAACACCGCCTGTGCCGTCGCCGTTCCCCCGTTGGGAGCGCTCAACCCGTTCAGACCGGGCACGCGATTGGCCAGGGCCGCTGCCACGTAGGCATTGCGATTGGCCGCCGTCGGTGCCAGGGTGCCGATCTGCCCCGTGGGGTTGTCCACGCGGTAGAAGCCCACAAAGTTGTTGAACAGAGCCTCGCGGTTCACCGTGAAGGTGGCTACTTGGCTAGTCAAGCCCCGCAGGTCGAGGGCCTCACCCTGCTCCAGCCCCTGGAGGGCCGCCGCCCGCGGCACGGCTGTCGTTTTTGGGGCCACCGAAAGCACCGCATCGTCGAAGTCGCCATCGGTGCCATCCTCAAAGGAGAGGGTAAAGGTGTTGTTGGTCACCTGCTGGCTAAACCGGAGCGTGCTCGTGGCGCTGCCCAACTTAACGTTGGTGGGCGTTTGGTTGTTGCGCACCTGGTTGAGGGCGCCATCGATGGTGCCGTTTTCCACCAGGAAGAACAGCACCCGCTGCCCGGCACTGATCTCTAGGGTGCGTCCCAACTGGGCGGGGTTTACACCCGTAGGTGCCCCCGTCTGGGACAGGGACGAAACCAGCACCCGCGACTGGCGCAGCACCTCAGCCAAGTAGGTGGCACTACCGGGCTGGACTACGGTGCCAGCAGCGTTGGTGAGGGCACCGTTATTGTCCTGCACCACCACAAAGCCAATTTCGTTGACCTTAGTTGTGCGGCTGGCCGAGAGGCTCACCTGTAAGGTTTGGCTACCGACACCACCAACGGTAAGAATGTTGCTGGTCACGGAGGGGGTAACGGGGGTCGGGGGGGTC
>DBAX01000121.1 GCA_002291895.1 Cyanobacteria bacterium UBA999 | reverse complement strand
TGCATGTAGGGCAGGGCAGCGGTTCCCTGCACCCAAAGGATGAGATCGAAGAGTTGGGGCTCAAAGAAAAACCGGCGCAGGTTAATGCCGCGACTGGGATCAAAGGGCGATCGCCAAAAGGGAATGAGCTTATTGCCGGCAAGGATGGCTTCTGCTTCCTCCACAAAGGAAAGCCAATCGTCCACCATTGCGCCACTGATAGGAACATTGAGTACGCCCTGCTGCTTGGGGTTGGGAATCCATTCGCGGTCATCATCGGTTTCTGCCATGATGGATTGCCAAGAGCGGCGGCTGAGGGCCAGCATGGAAGTGAGGTGCCCATGCATGGTCTGGAGGCGCTGCCCCTCTGCTAGGGGAAAACGCAGCATATGGATGGCGGCGATCGGATCGATAAAACCCTCCGTGGTTTGGCGCTCCGTGGGAACCAAAAAGTCGCCCAGGGGAGTCCGCGGCTTGGTAAAGAGCAAATGCCCGGCAGCATTGAACGTATCGCGGCGATCATAGGCCAGCATAAATTCCCCCATTGCCGCCAGAATGTGGGTGTAGCCCTCCAGCCAGTAGGCATCGCCCCGATCTAGGGTAATGTCTAGGGTTGCCACGTCATTAGCGCCCGTGATGCGCTCATAAATGCGGGACAGGGACTCGGATTCGGTCTTTTGCCCATCGCCGTCGAAGTCTAGCCGCACCTGTCCCAGGGCTAGGGGCACTTTGACCTGACTATCTTGAATCGCCGCCAGGGTAGTTCGGGCCCGCCGCAGGTCATCGACCCAGGTTTGAAAAATGCGATTGAGGTCTTCGTAGGCGATCGCCGTGGGGTTGGGGTTGCTCTCAACGGGGAGGCGAAACAGGGGAATAAAACCAGCAAACCCATCGCTGCGCACCCCATAGCGGTAGAAGGATTGCATGACATTTTCAACACCCTGGAGCACCTGGACAATGCCCAGACCAAAGCGCACTTGGTCGTCGTTGCCATTGACACTCAGCCAGCCCCGCATTTCGGCATCGGCCCTATCTAGTTCACCAACCTTGAGGTAGGCCATGAGTTCGGGACGGGCAGCCGGAACCACGGCCGCCGGTTCCTGGGAGGCGGTGCAGGCCCACAGGAGCAGAATAGTTGCTACGACCGCAATCAGCCAACGATGCATAGAAGCGCCTCCAGGTTGTGCCTGCTTGTAGGGAGTGATTCGTTTGATGGTGCCATTTGATAGGGGCATTTTAAGGGTTGCATTTTTCGTTAAGATAACGGCCACCCTTTTTTTAAGAATATGAACACTACGAATACCCCACGCTCCTATAGAATTGCTGTTCTCCCCGGTGATGGCATCGGCCCCGAAATCATGGAGGTGGCTCGGGCGGTGCTGGGGGCGATCGCCCCCAAATTCCAACTAGACTTCACCTTTGCAGAAGGGCTGGCCGGCGGTGCGGCGATCGATGCTACGGGAGAACCCTTGCCCGCCGCCACCCTAGATCTCTGCCGTCGCAGCGATGCGGTGCTTTTGGCAGCCGTGGGGGGAGAACAGTGGGATACCCTGCCCGCAGCGCAGCGTCCGGAGCGGGCCCTATTGGGATTGCGGGCGGGGTTGGGGCTCTTTGCCAACCTGCGCCCGGCCCGGATTTTGCCCCAGCTTGTAGAAGCCTCGACCCTGAAGCGGGAAGTGATTGAGGGGGTGGATTTGCTGGTGGTACGGGAACTGACGGGCGGGGTTTATTTTGGCCAGCCCAAGGGTATTTTTGTTGGGGAAGAGGGGCAGCGCCGGGGGGTCAACACCATGGCCTACACGGAGCCGGAAGTCGATCGCATCGCCCGGGTGGCCTTCGAGGCGGCGCGGAAACGGCGGGGGCAGGTGTGCTCGGTGGATAAGGCCAACGTGCTTGAGGTGTCCCAACTGTGGCGGGAGCGGGTGATGGCGATCGCCCAGGACTATCCCGATGTCGCCCTCAGCCACATGTACGTGGATAACGCGGCCATGCAAATGATTCGCAACCCCCGGCAGTTCGATGTAATTCTGACCGGAAATCTGTTTGGCGATATTTTGTCGGACAGCGCAGCGATGCTCACCGGGAGTATTGGCATGCTGCCCTCGGCCAGTTTAGGGGCACCGGGCAGTGTGGGGCTCTTTGAACCGGTGCATGGCTCCGCTCCCGATATTGCGGGCAAGGATTTGGCGAACCCGCTGGCCCAGGTGCTCAGTGCGGCCATGATGTTGCGCTACGGGCTCAATGAACCTGCAGCGGCCCAAGCGATTGAAACGGCAGTATTACACGTACTCGATCGGGGGAAACGCACGGGTGACATTGCCGCGCCGGGCTGCGATCGCATCGGTTGTCGGGCTATGGGGGAAGCACTTTTGGCAGTACTTTAAGCCGTCACGGAAATGCGATCGCGTTGGAGTGCCTGTTCTATCAAGTCCCCAAGGGCATGGATAAAAATGGGGTGGCAATCGAGGGCAGGCACCCGCTCAAAGTGGGTAATCCCGGCATGGAGCGCCACTTCGCGGTATTCCATATCCACCTCTTGGAGGGTCTCAATGTGCTCGGAGACAAAGCTGATGGGCACCACTAGGAGGTCACGCACGCCTCTCTGGGCCAGGTGGGCGATCGCCTCTTCGGTGTAGGGTTGGAGCCACTGCACCGGGCCAACGCGGCTTTGGTAGGCCAGGGTATGGGCGTTATAGACCTGATGGTGCCGCCGCAGGTGTTCCATGACCAAGTCCACGCAATTTTCCATCTCGATTTGGTAAGGGTCGCCATACTGGGTCACATACTTGACCGGCACGCCATGGGCGCTGAAGAAAATGTGGGCGGGGGAGGCAAAGGCTGCCAGCTTCTCCACAATCAGTTCTGCCATTGCTTGAATGTAGCCCGGGTGCTGGTACCAGGAGGGCACGGTGAGCCGTTCCACCTTAGCCAGGGCCGGATCCCTCTGCCACAGTTGGTCGAGCAATTTCAAGCTGGAGCCACTGGTGCTGATGGAAAACTGGGGATAGAGGGGCAAAACCACCAACTTAGTAATCCCATCGTTTTTGATGTGGGCGATCGCCTCTTCGGTGAAGGGGTGCCAGTAGCGCATTGCCACGTAAACCTTAGCCGCAATTCCACGGCGTTGCAGGACGTTTTCCACCGACTCAGCCTGCTCATGGGTGATGCGTCGCAGGGGGGAGCCACCGCCAATCATGCGGTAGTTTTCCTGGGTTACGGGAGCGCGACTAGCAGCGATCAGGGCGGCTAAGGGCTTTTGCAAAAAGGGGATGGGGATCCGAATAATTTCCGGATCGGAAAAGAGATTGTAAAGGAAGAGGTAAACGTCCTCAAGACGCTCCGGCCCCCCAAGATTAAGCAATAAAACACCGACTTTATCTGCCATAGCCCTAAAACACTGCACTAAAGAAAGTTAAAAACTGCCACCGCCCCACATCGCGTTCCATTCTGAAATGAATGTACCGTAACTATTAAGAATAATTCGTAAACTAGCTTTACTATAGCCTAGTCCTGGGGGCAATGTGCCAGCCAAAAACGCACCCGTTGCTCTAATAAGTCGATATCCAAGGGTTTGCTGAGGTAGTCATTGCAGCCAGCGTTGAGGGCTGCTTCCCGATCCCCTTTCATGGCATGGGCAGTCACTGCCAAAATGGGAATCCCGGCGGTGCGCCCATCGGACTTCAACTGGGCTGCCACCTCCCAGCCATCGATTTCCGGCAGGGATAAATCCAGCAAAATAAGGTCAGGCCGGTGATCCACCAGCCACTGTAGGGCTTCGGCCCCATTGGTGACGCAGGTGAGGTCAAACTCAGGCGCGGCAAAAACTTGTTCGATGAGGGCGCGGTTGTCCGGGGCATCCTCGACGACCAAAATCGAGGGGCTAGCTGCGGGCATAGGCTGCTAGGGGCTCTTTGATGAACTTGATGTAGAGATGCTTGAAGGTGGACTTGACAACGCGGGGGAACCCAAAATCAATGGGGATCAGGCGATCCGGCAGGCGCCAGTCTTTAATGCGCAGCTCGGCAAGCTCTGGGCCGGCGATCGCAATATCGGCTAAATCGGGGCCGAACCCCAGCTCCATGCCAAGGGCCACCGTGGGTACCAACTCCGGCGGCACCCCCAATAGCTCCACCAAAACCCGATCCAGGGCAAAAACATGGGCTGAGGCCGCTAGGATGCCCAAAGGACGGGGCTCACCACCGCTAGGGCCGTTGCCCTCATGGCCGACAATGCCATCGACAATGGTCAGTTGGGGATTGATGGCACGGGCAGTCTCTAGGAGCATCTGGGCAAACAAAGGCGGGTTTTTTCCCAGTTCCATGTGCCACCAGGCCTTCATCTTGCCCGGCACGCAGCCAAAGAGGTTTTTCACCCCCAGGGTGAGGGTAAGCTGCATGTGGGACTTCACTTTGGGTAGGTTGATCACCACGTCGGCACCCATGGCTTCCTTGCTCAAGCGCAAGTGGGCGATTACCCCTTCGTTGGCATAGCGATCGCCCTGAAATTCCACGATGGGCAGGGCTAATTCCTCTGCCACGGCAAGCAGCCCATTGGCCTTGGCCACGCCCCGGGCGGAACCAAAGGCGGGACTGTCCCCCAGGAACGGCCGTCCTCCCACGGCCAGCACCTGTTTGGCCACTGCCCGAACCACCTCCGGCCGTGTGGTGCATTCCTTAGCCGGACGTGCGCTAGTAAGCAAGTTGGGCTTGAGCAAAACGCGATCGCCGGGACGGACAAAGGCTGCCATGCCGCCCAAGGGGAGCAGGAGCTGGGTGATGGCATCGTCCAGGTGGGCGGAGTCGTACTTAGTGGCGCGGCGAAGGCTGACGAGGGACATAGAAGATGGTTTAGATCGAAAAATTATGGAAATCGCACAGGAACCTTAAAACACTATACGTGATTTTCCCAGGGGACTGCGTCCCCCCGCAGGTGCGCCACAATCGGGGGCGCTCTTTGTGGGTTTGGAAGAAAAACGAGGCATGGGCGTTCGGTGCTGGATTCGGGGTTGCTCTATGCCGGTGCTGCCGTGGGCGTCTCCCATTTGGTGCAATCGACCCAGGCGGGCAGCGAATATGGCTGGGCCCTGCTGTGGGCAGTGGTGCGGCTAACGTGTTTAAATATCCTTTTTTTGAGTTTGCCCCCCGCTGTGCGATCGCCACGGGGAAGAGCCTCCAGGAGGGATATTTTCTCCTCGGCCGTTGGGCTTTTGGCATCTTTTTGCTGATCACCATCGGCACGATGTTCACGATCCAAGCCGCCGTTACCCTCGTCAATGCCGGACTGTTGGGCATTATCCTGGGCACCAGTGCCGGTGTCGATGCCTATGCCTGGCCGTCCTGCTGATCTGTGCGGCGATCGTGCTGATCGGCGGCTACCAACTGCTGGATCGCACCGTGCCATTCATACTCAAAGCGCACGGCAATGCGGTTCTCCCAAAAACTCCACAGTTCTTTTTTGAGGCGATAGTCTAGTTCCCGACGCCACTTGCGATGCAGGAATTTTTTAATCTCTTCGCGCCCAGAAAAAAACTCCGCCCGATTCCGCCACTCGAGTCTTCGGTGTAGGCGAGGGCAACCCGCTCCGGATCGCGGGTATTCCAGGCATCTTCGGCTGGCTGAACTTTAATGCGGGCGGTTTCGAGGGTAAAGGGAGGCAGGGGGGGCTTGGATTCCAAGGGATTGCAACCACGCTACCAAGTTTTGGTTCCCATTTCCGCAGGAACCATCCCTTAAGACCGCAGGAACCATTCCTTGAAAATGCTCGCCTAGGTGGTGTACTCGGCGTTGATGCGCACGTAGTCGTAGCTAAGGTCGCAGCCCCAGGCAACACCCTGGCCGGCTCCGGAGCCAGCAGTTACCCGGATTTCCACATCTTTACCCCTGAGGTAGTCGCTCGCGGCGGCGCGGTCAAAGGCTTGGGGCGTACCCGTTTCCATCAGGGCAAAGGGCCCCAAGTAAATGCCCAGGGCTTGGGGGTCAAAGGTAACTCCGGCGCGACCGGCGGCGGCAGCAATCCGTCCCCAGTTGGGATCGCGCCCAAAAACAGCGGACTTGACAAGAGAGGAGCCGGCAATGGTGCGGGCCATGGCGCGGGCCGCGGCATCGTCCTCGGTTCCCGCTACCAGGACGGTTACCAAGCAGGTGGCACCTTCCCCATCCCGGGCGATCGCCCGGGCCAGTTCCGTACAAACTTCCGTCACCATCGCCTCCAGTTGGGATGGGGGCACCTCAACTCCCGCTGCCCCATTGGCCAGGGCCAAAACCATGTCGTTGGTGCTGGTATCGCCATCAACGGTAATTTGATTGAAACTCACATCCGCCGCCCGCCGCAGCAGCGATCGCCATGCCTCCGGCTCCACGGCGGCATCGGTAGTAATAAAAGCCAGCATCGTGGCCATCTGGGGGTGAATCATGCCCGAACCCTTGGCCATGCCCCCCACGGTAACCGTGCGGCCGTCAATTTCGGCACAGACGCTATGCACCTTGGGCACCAAATCCGTGGTCATGATCGCCCGGGCCGCTGCCTCGCCACCCCGATCCGAAAGGGATGCGATCGCCTGGTGAATGCCTGCCTCCATTTTGGGCATATCCAACTGCTTGCCAATCACGCCCGTAGATGCCACCAGCACGCCCCCTTCACTTCCCAGGGCAGCGGCCACCCATTGGGCACAGGTGACCGCATTCTGCCAACCTTCCTCCCCCGTGCAGGCGTTGGCCTGGCCGGCGTTGCAGAGAATCGCTCGCACGGGATGCCCCCCGGACAGTACCTCTAGGTTGTAGGTGACGCAGGCGGCCCGGGTGATGGAAGTAGTGCAGACCCCCGCGGCGATCGCCGCCGGCTCCGAGACAATGAGTGCCATGTCAGGATTTTGGGAGGGCTTAAGACCCGCAGTAATCCCCGCAGCGCGAAAACCCCGGGGCGCAGTGACACCAATGGTCATAGGTTCAACTCCAGCAGCAGAATTGCGCCATTATACCAAGCGTCTTGCTTAGCCAAGGGCCAATCTAGCGCAACACCAAGTAGTACAGCGCACCGTCGTGGTTCATCACCCCCGATCGCTGCTTGGCTTCGTCACCGGTGCCCATAAACACATCCACCCGTCCGGCCCCGCGGATGGCACTGCCCGTATCTTGATCCAGCACAAAGCGGCTGACACTGCGAAACCCCCCATCCATGGGCAATTGCGTCTGTATCAGCGCCAGTCCCCCCGGCGGCATCAGGGATTTATCGGTGGCAATGGAGCGTTCGGCGGTCACGGGCACGCCAATGCTACCCGTAGCGGGGCTGCCGTTGGTTTCGCGGAAAAAGATGAAGCTTTCATTGCGCTGCAAATAGGTGCCGAGCTCCTGGGGACGGCGCTGGAAATAGGCAATCAATGCCGGCAAGGTGACATCTTCGAGGCGCATTTTGCCATCCCGCACCAACTCTTGGCCGATGGAGGTGTAGGGGCGATCGGTTTTGCCGCCAAAGCCCACGGTCATGACGCTGCCATCGGGCAGTTGCAGCCGGGCCGAGCCTTGGATGTGGATCAAAAAAGCCTGGAGGCGATCACGCAGCCAAACTAATTCCAATCCCCTGAGCCGTGGGGAATCCTCAAGCATCGCCCGGGTCGGATGGGGCGATCGCCACTGGGCAAAGTCCGGGGGCAGGCGATAAAGGGGATAGCGAAACTCGGCAGTGCGCACCCGGCTACCCCGATAGACCGCCTCGTAGTAGCCCGTAAAGTGCACCGTTCCCTTACCGTCGAGGCCAATGGCTTGGTAGGCCACAAACTCCCGAGCCACGGCCTGTTGCAGATCCGCCGCCGTGCAGGACACCTCCACCAACCGTCGGAACCGCAGCAGGGAGCGCTCCATCCGTTCTCGGGTGATCCCGGCTACGGGATAGCGTCGGGCCGCCGCCGGGGATGCGAGGTAGCGCAAACTGTGATCGAGGGCCGCGCGCAAAGCGCCGCGATCACGCTCAAAGCGATCGTCCTGCAGGGATGCCAGAAACGCCGAAGAAGATACCGGCATCAGGGCCGGCATTTGCTGCAGCGCCACCCACTGGGGATGGGCCAGGGCCAGTTGGGGCGGCAACGAGACGGGCACCGCCGCAATCCAAGATAACCACAGCCCGATCAAGACTGCATCCGCCGCAACTCTTCCTGCAACTCCGCCACCCGCCGCCGCATCGCTGCGACACTATGGTCATCTTCCGCCGCGGCCGGCGACTCCTCGTCCTCGATCGCAATGGTACGGGGGGCCTTGGGCGGGGTCTGGGTTTGGTCAACCATGGGTTTCTGCTGCCCCATCAGGTCATCGACAAAGCGCCGGGCCTCCTCGGTGGTCATCTCGCCGCGCTCAACGAGTTCCTCCGCTAATTTGGTGGCTTGGATGCGGAGTTCGGCCAGGGTGGAGCCCGCCTTTTCCCCCGCTAGGGAAGCCAAACCCATCCCCAGATAGAACGCCTTTTGCACAAGGCCTTGAAATGGACTGCCCATAGAAACCCCCTAAAAAACACAATCGGGAAAGGTACGCCGAAACTCGGATAGAAGATCGTCCATCTCTTCGATCGCCTGGGTAACATCCACCGTCAGCGTTCCCAAATTGGGCAACCGCGATAACCGGATGAGGACTTCCCGCTGTTTGGCGATCGCTATTACCTGCTCTTTGATCCGCTCTGCTGCCATAGTAGTTGCGCTGCCCTTGCACGAGTACACCGAAATTCTAGGCCAATCAGACCTCCGAGGGCTCCTTAATTCCCAAAGACTCCAGCAATTGGGGTTCCGGCTCAAGGGCAATCCGGACGATGGCGCTAAAATCCCCCAGCCATTCCTCTAGGGCATCAATGGCGGCGTCCCGCTTGCGGGTAGCTTCCTGGGCTTCGCCCTTTTCCTTTTCTTGGAGGAGATCGGCGGCGGCTACGGCATCCACCTCCGCCTTGCCCGCAGCAAGTTTGGCGGGGGTCACACCAAAATTTGCCAACCCCGCCAGTAGGGCGTCGCTGCCTAGGGCATTGCCGTAGAACTGCTGGGCTTGCATCAACCATCCCGATAAACTCTGCCGCCGGGGGCCGTTCAGCCCCAGTTGGGTGGCAACCCCTCCATCCCGACGGAAGGCAATGCGGGCAATTTTGACAAATTTGATGTAGGTGGCGTTGGCGGTTTCCCAAAGGCGATCGCGCTCGGCGGTGGCCCCGATTTGCTCCCCGTACTCCCGCTGCTGCTGCAGTTGCAGTTCCCAGGCGGCTTCATAGCGCTGCCGTCCCCCCTGGATGCGGTCGAGGTCGTAGCCAAATTCTTCGAGGTAGGTGAGGATCGTCGGACTGGACAGGGTGCTGTCGAGGAGGATGCGGGCCCGTTCAAACAGGGCATCGAGGCGCATGGAGCGTTTCATGGCACGGTGGCATCAAAGAACGCTGTCATGGTAGCACTCCAGGGAGGCGGGCAGGGGTTGCGGCGCGACGTTCTATCATTCCAGCTTATCGTTCCCCGCTTCCCGACCGCCTGGGGCTTATCTATCCACTGGCGGTAGGGGTTCCTGGGGGGCATGCCACCGTTCCAGCCCGGGGGAGAACCCTTGCCCCAGGACGTTCAGCGGTGCCCTGCTGCCCTGCTTTCTTTCCGCAAATCCAAAGGGATTCTGCAAAAAACTCTATGACACTGACCCGGCGACATATGCTAAAAACTACCTAGCAGGCGTCCTAGTACGGATGTGCACTTTTGTTTGGATTTGTTTGGAGGATCACGCCCGTGCGTCAACGATTTTGGTTCAATCTGGTCGTGCTTCTGGCGGCTGCCCTGGCACCGACCTGGACGCCCCAGGCGGCGTTGGCCCAGGCCCTGCTTCCCCGCACCGTGCGCGTTAATTTTGGCAACACCAACGAGCAGGCGCTGATGCTGGCCCGGGAGGCAGCCCAGTTGGCCCAATTTCAGCAGTTCGATCTGGCGCTGCCCCGGGCCCAACTGGCGGTGCAATTAGCGCCCAAGGCCTTCCAAACCCAGGGCATTTTGGGCAGCATCTACCTCCAGCGGGAGCAGTACAGCAAGGCCATTGATTCGCTTTTGCTGGCCTACAACCTCAAGCGGGACGAACCGAGCATTTTATTTACCCTGGGCTCCGCCTACCTCCGCAACAAGGATTACCAGTCTTCGATCCAAACCCTGCAAAAGGGGCTCACTCTGTCGCCGCGGTCGCCCGGGGCGATTTTCGATCTAGGCAATGCCTTTTTCCTCACCAAAAAGTACGACCAGGCGATCACCGAGTATGAACGGGTGCTCAGCATCGACCAACGGTTTTGGGCGGCTACCAACAACATCGGTTTGGTGGAGTACGAGCGGGGTAACATTCCCCAGGCGATCGCCCGCTGGCGGGAATCCCTCAAGCAGGCCGAGACGATTGAATTCCGGGCAGCCGAGCCCACCCTCGCCCTAGCAACAGCCCTCTACCGCCAGGGGCAGCGGGATAGGGCCGTGGATCTGGCGGTAGAAGCCATGAAGATCGATCCCGAATATGGTAAGCCCAGCCACCTGATTGAAAACCTCTGGGGTGAGCGGCTCATGGCCGACGTGCAGCCCCTACTGAGCCACCCCCGCGTCCGCAAAATCATTGAAGAAAGTGAGGCGGCCTTCCGTAACCAACCCCGCCGCTCCTAGGTGCCATGCAGATCTACCTCGATCACAGTGCCACAACCCCCCTGCATCGGGACGTAGCGGCAGCAATGGCGGCGGCGGCCCAGGATTGGGGAAACACGTCCAGTCTGCACCGGTGGGGGGAGCGCTCCCTTGAGGTGATCGAGCGATCGCGCCAAAGGGTCATGCAACTCCTGGGGGCTACCCAGGGCCAGGTGGTCTTCACCTCCGGCGGCACGGAATCCAATAATTTGGCGATCTTGGGCATTGCCCGCCGCTACCTGACGCCCCAACACTTGGTGATTTCCGCCATCGAACACGCTGCCGTTGCCGAACCCGTGCGTTGGTTGGAGCAGCACGGCTGGGCCGTAACCCGCCTGCCTGTGGATACCCTCGGTCGGGTCGCGCCCCAGGATCTCCAGCAGTCCCTGCGCCCCAATACGGTGCTGGTATCGGTGATCTATGCCCACAATGAGGTGGGGACGATTCAGGACGTGGCCAAGTTGGGGCATATCTGCCGGACGGCGGGGGTGTGCTTCCACACGGATGCCGTGCAGGCTGTGGGGCGGGTGCCCGTGGATGTCTCCCGACTGCCGGTGGATCTCCTGTCATTTTCGGCCCATAAGTTCTACGGTCCCCAGGGGATGGGGGGACTGTACGTGGCAGATGGAATTGCTTTGGTGCCCCTCCATTTTGGCGGCGGTCAGGAGGGGGGGCTGCGTTCGGGTACCCCAGCGGTGGGTCTGATTGCTGGTTTGGGGCAGGCGGCCCATTTGGCCCGGGAGACCATGCTCCAAGAGGGCGATCGCCTAGGGGCACTGCGCGATCGCCTGCGCCAACTCCTAGCGGCGGTACCGGAGCTTGTGCCGACGGGGGACTGGCAGCAGCGGTTGCCCCACCATCTTAGTTTTTGCCATCCCACTTTAGCGGGGCGGCGCTTGGTCTGGGCTATGAACCTAGCGGGGATTGCCATGAGCTCCGGCTCGGCCTGCAGCAGCGGCCAGGTAAAACCCAGTGCCACGCTCTTGGCGATGGGCTACGACCCTACGGCAGCCTCCGGTGGCATCCGTCTCAGTTTGGGCTGGGACACCACGGTTGCCGATGTGGACTGGGCAGCCCTGGCCCTAGTGCAGGCGATCGCCCGACTGCGGGGGGAGTCCTGAACCATGCGCTACGAGATGCGAACCCCAACGGATATTTACGCCATGGCCAAGGTGCAGCAGTGGTTTGCGGCAATCCCCAATATTCCCCCCAAGGTGCGGATGCAGTGCAATTTGGTATTGGTGGAAATTTTTACCAATGTGGTGTGCTACGCCCACGGCGACCTGCCGGAGGATACGCCCATCGATCTCCAGGTCACCGTCGATGAGCAGGGGTTAGAGCTGCATATTTGGGATTTTGGCGCGCCCTTTAACCTGAAACGGGAAGTGGAATTGCAGCGCGATCGCCACCAAAGGGCCCTCGACGATCCCGACGATTTGCCGACCGGCGGCCGGGGACTGATGATCACCAATTCCATTGCCGATCAGTTGGAATACCTCCCCCTGCCCGATGGACGCAACCACTTTTGGATGCGCAAAAATTTTCCGGTCACCCCAGAAGGCGGTGCTGCTCCGCCAACTGAGCATAGCTGAGGGCGTGGTGGCGCAGGTCGGCTTGCTCGGCTGCGGTGGTTAAACGCCGGACTTGGGCAGGCACTCCGGCAACGACGGTACCATCGGCCACGTCTTTGGTAACGACTGCCCCTGCACCAACAATGCACCCCTGCCCAATGGTGACCCCCTCCAAAAGCAGGGCTCCCATGCCGATCAGGCTGCCCGCCCCGATCGCCCGGTTGTGCACGACCGCCCGGTGTCCGATGGTAACGCAATCGGCAATAACCAAGTCCTGACCCGGATCGCCGTGGATCGTTGCCCCATCTTGAACATTGACCCAACATCCTAAAACTACAGCATTAAGGTCGGCGCGCACGACGGCTTGATACCAAATGCTGCTGCCTTCCCCCACAGTGACGCGGCCAAGCACCGTAGCATTGGGCGCGACAAAGGCAGCGTCCCTCAAATCGGGCGATCGCGGCCCCAAAAATGGCGGCCAAGGGGAAGCACTCATAGCTTGGCAGAAACTTCCGGCAGGGGCGATCGCCGGCACAGATAAACAATGCCACCCAGCAGGGGCAGTAACCCCACCACAGCAACCCAGTAATCGCTTTCCATGTTGCGTCGTGCCAAGTCATCACCGATCAGCCATGGCAACAGCAGCGTCAGCATGCAGAAATCAAGGGTCATCACGTGGATAAACCGATTGGTCTGCCAAAGGTCGGCAAAGGTAGAAAAATCACCGTTGCTTACACCATAGCTGCCAAAGAAAAGGGCGATCGCCAGGAGGATAATCCCCACCACGGGGCGCTCCCAAAAGCCTAACCAGGGCGATCGCGCACCTAAATAGCTCGGACGTTCCTCCCGCAATGCCATATAAGGCAAGAGAGCAAACGCTCCTACTAAAAAAGATGCTGCTACAAACGGCCAGGCAGGCACCTTTTGCCCCTGACCGTCGGAAGCCAGCACCGCTGCAAATACCGCCGGATAGACTCCCATCCAGTTAAAAAGAGCAACAACCCAGCCATCCACTGCCTGCCATTGCCCTGAAATAAGTTTTTGGAGCAGATCCGCAGTTTCCGGAGTGTCAGGCGGCGCAAATATAAAAGCATAGGTCACAAACAGGAGCCAAACCAGACCAAAGCCGATACGCGCCGTCACAAATGCTCTCCTAACAAACGTCAAAAACTTGAGCTAATGCTACCACCATCCAACGCTGCTGGGTCTAAGTGCTACTCCGTATCATTTACGCAGCCAGTTTCACCTTGACTGCGAACCCGCACAGCGCCCAAGATAGTTTGCCGGATGATACACCGCCGCCGCCCGCTTTCAGGATCGTGCCGTAGAACGATGCGCTCACCAGCACCGCCAGCGAAAACCCCCGCATTTGTACCACCGTTGTCGAATGCTCCCTCCCGATTCCCCCGGCTATCGTATTTCAGAACGCGCACCCCAGACCCTCCGTCAATGAGATTTCGAGTCCGTGGCACTCCAGAGGTGGGTGGAACTGCCAAAAGCACACTCGCAGGCAGATCCTGCCAAGGAACATTGGCATATCTGGCATCGTTATCGGGTACGCCGGGCAACGTACTAACAATTGCAAATTGGGCATTGCGACCATCGGGGCGATTGCGAAACCGTACCTGCCAACTACGCTTTTCCTTCCGTGCATTGCTTTGGGCTGAACTCAAAGTGCGCACCACGATATTTTGAGCATCACCGAGCTTTTGGTTAATTTGAAAAGCAATGAAGTTCGGAGCCACGATCGCCGTCAGCACTCCCACAATAACCAACACCACGAGCACTTCTAGCAGCGTAAAGCCAGAATTGCGCCGCCGCTTTGCACCGATTAACTGCAACCTGAGTTTCATCAATCCCTCCATTTAGCTATCGATATTGAACAAGCCACGACCCAAGACCGTTGTACTTCCAGTGACCAGCTCCGTCGAATCAGCTCGCCTAAAGTTGATGTTTGGCTGCAACCGCACGCGGTAGTTGGCACGAATCCAAACGCGGGCGGAAGTGCGATTTGGCGTACCAGAATTGGCAACGCAAACATAGAAACTGGTGTAAGTGCCACTTGCCACCCCACTACTTATTTCCCTAGCGCGGTTGAGGTTCACACTCTGCACAAACTGTCCCGGTATTCTTTGGGCTAAATGGGTTCTTGGAGTGCCGGGTAGGTAGCCTTCGATACCCACACCGCGATCGGGATCCGAGCAGTTTTGGTTGACGGTCAAGGTGGTTGCGCCACTGGGAATCGTAGTATTTGGCCCTACGTCAATACGAACAGCACTGTTGGGGGCACCACCTGTGTCTTGCCCAGTCACAAAAGGGGTATCGTCCACAAAATCCAAAAGCACTTCAGAGGCAGGTGCGCCAGCATAGGAAAAGGTAGGGAACCCAGCCGGTCGCCAAGCATTGAACCTGGCCTTGATATCTCCACCCCCGGAAAGGTCGAAGGGCGCAAATCCGGGATCGGGATTGATAATAAAATAACTGTTGTTACGGTTTACGTTTACAGGTGGAATGGGTGGACATCCAGAAGCACCTGCAGGTGCCGTCGCGCCATTAAAACAGTTCCAAACAACACCATCGCGCAACTCAAAGCGGATAATCCGTGCTGCATTGGACCATACGTCCTCGCTAGGGTTATTCTTTTGCAGGTAGTACGAGACAAGGGAATAGCGAAACTTTCCCCGACCCTTAGGAGACCCATCGGCGTTGCGGCAATTGTTAGGGTTAGGTCCTATGCTCTGATTGTCGTAGTCTAAACAGCCAACCAGCCAGTCTGGATTGGCATCATTAAACCGCTGCACTTGAAATGTTGGTGGCAGAAAGGCCCGCTTCCAAAAGACCAGAACGGGAATGCGATCGGTGTCATCTGCGAATCTAAGAACGTCTCGAATTCCCCCTTGGGCAACGTCACGGGTGACAGCGTCGGCATCGTAGATGTAAACCGCTTCCTGGAGATCGTCGGCGATGTAGCGGAGGGCAGACTGCACCTCATCCTGGGTCGCAGCCTTGGCTTCCTCAATACGGTTGGATTCTAAAATACCCGTCAAAAAGGTTAGGAGCACCGCCACCAACACCGAAGCGATCAACGACGCTACCAGCAACTCCAGCAAAGTAAAGCCACGACTGCCCCGTTTCCGTGACCGTAAAACGCGGCGACCTACCCTACCTGCCCATTGCTTTATTGATGCCAGCATCTCCGTACCTCCTAAAAACAATGCAAACGACTACCGAAGAACAACATCGCGGGAAACTTCACCCCGGAGAATGACTAGGGGGCAATTTCGGTTCCCCAACTGAGCACCAAAGGTCGTGCCGCTCTGACCGCAGGCACCTCCAGCCTCACCCCGTTGCAGAGGTACAAAAGTACCGGAGAGGTTTGCCCCACCGGTAAAGGCATCTGCTCGATAAACCCGCGCTGCCACCTCAAAGGGATCGCCATCACCACCCGTAGGTCGAAAGCTGGGATCGGGAAACACGGAGTCGTTGTAGAGAGGCTGAATCACCAAATCTTGGGGATCATCCGTGCTAAAGCCATTCCCGTTGGTATCGACCCGGACACCAGGTAAGGAATTTAAAGCAGCGGGAGTGATGCCACCGGGCTGCCCTGGGGCAGGTACTCGATCAAAAAAGTAAGAATTCGTTGCCGATGTCACCCGAATCGTAGCTTGCTGGGTACGCAATTGGGTTAGCGTAATAGCCCGACTCGTTACCCGGTCAATGAAGCCACGCCCGGCACTGGTCGCTAAATCTAGCCGCCTGGCCTGTACGCGAGCACCAACGGAGAGAGCAACAAGGGGCGTGATCGCCACTAGGAGCACGCTGACAACTACGGACGCCACCAAGGACTCAAGAATTGTAAAGCCCTGGGTTGGAGAGCTTTTAACAAGTACCAGTGCCAGCAGCTTTTGAGAAACATTGCTGGATTTCATAGTTTTTACCTCCATTACTAAACCTCCCGTAAACCACCCGAACTACCCGTAATTAAACCACTACTTCCAGCGGTGGGACAGGGAAGAGTCTGCCAACCCTTCCCCGATACCGGTTAGTTGTATGTTGTCGGGAAGCAGTTGTTAGGCAGATCCCGTTGCCCCTGTAGGGCGCGTCGCGTGTAGTTGGTGAACCTTGTAAGCGATCGCTGCGGGCGGCCAAGGTTGACCTCTGCAGTTGCCCCGGTTCCGCCCCCCGTGGTGGGGTTGAGGCTATTCGGTGCAACGGGTTCGGCAGCACAGAGCAAAGTAGTCACATAGGGATCGTTGCGATCGGTTTCCCGGAAGAAATCGCTGAAGTTAGGCAGATCTCGCGAGAAGCGTTCGGCAAAGCGATCGGGTGCCTGGGTCAGCAGACCGACGTCAAAGCCCCAGTTACGCAGTGGCGGGTTGTAGTAGGGCAACCGCAGCAGCGCAAAGGATCGGTAAATGGCATCCGGCGTTGGGTCATCGTTATCAAAATCGCCAAGACGATCATTGATTGTGGTGGCGTTAAGGGCATTGACAAACAGCGACTCCGGCACAACGGTATTTTCCGGAGCATTGGGATCGCGGTAGGGCCCTGTTTGTGCAAAAGGTGCGGTATCAAATTGACTGCGCGTATTTTGCAGGAACCCACCAGCGATGTTAAGCGGTACATCCGTCCAGTTCTCCATCAAGCGGATGAAGTTAGGCAGACCACCGCCGGTTTCACCTGTGATGTTCCCGGTAGCATTAATGCCGGTTACGGTGGCAAAGGAACGGGATGGCGTGGTGCCCGCGACCGTGTAAATGTTAATTTCACTGGAGAGGGCCCGCTGATTCCACAGTCCGTTGGTTGCCGAAGGTACACCACTAATGGTACGGGTTCCATCGTTGATGCTTGGCGCCAGGTTTTGAGTGCCGGTATTGGTAGTGTCACCCTCGCTAGAGGGCACATGGAAGTGCACCACTGGCACCGTCAACGGCTCGTTGGTAGTGGTCATGGCCACGGCCACGGTGTTGGCGTTGATTTCTCCAGCAGCAGCACGATACCCCAAAAAGCGCACCCCGCGCAGAGCCACTTTGTCGCCGATTGTCAGCGTGGTGGTCTCAGCGGCTGTGTTGCCACCCGTTGCGGTCGTGCGGCCGATAAAGTTGCCCGCCAGAATCGACGGCGTTGCCGGCACGGAGTTGAACGCTTCGTAGGTGATAGGGCTGGTGCCAAGTGTGGCTACAGTTGGAGTTGTCAGCTTGTAGAGTTGGATATCGCTTGGCGTCAACACAGGGATGACTCGGTTGTTAACAACTTGGCCAGCAGTGTTGAAGTCAGTGGCACGAGTAGCAGGGTTTCCTAGCCCTGCGTAAATGTAAACACCGTTTTCAGAAGCATTGGTTTGACCTGCCACGAGAATGCGATCGCCGTTGCTAACTCCAGCAAGTTCAGGGACGGTAGTACCATCGGGCAAACTTAAGAGATTAATATTGGTTGACGGGATTGCCGTACGGACAGCGTCAGGCAACGGTGTAAAAGTTTTAGGCGAACCACTAAACGGGAAGGGATCGACACTGAGCTTAAAGAAGCGGTTGGCACTGGTGCCCTCAAAGACCCGGACGGTCACACCCTGAACCACCGTAGTGGCGGACTCGTTAAAGTCTGCTGCACGAACAGCCGCAGTTCCCGCACTGCGGAAGATGTAAATACCGTTTTCGGATGGAGTAGCCTGATCCTTTACCAGGAAGCGATCGCCCGCAGCTAGAGCAACACCATTTACCGAACCTGGCATTGTGGCTAGGTTGATATTACCTGTGGTCGCCACTCGCACATCCCGCAGGGTCGGGGCAGGAGCAATACTCGTTAGCTCCACCGCATCAGCATTGAGGCGACGGGTAAGCCAAAAGACGTTGTTGGGCTCCACACCAACTAGTTTCAAGCGCACACCAGACAGGTTGAGGTTTTCGGTATCGCTGCCTCGGAGGATAAACACCGGGCTAGGACCGCCATTGGGGTTGGCGCGCAAGGTCAGGGTTACACCACGGAATTGGTCGCCTGAGCCGCCTGTGTCGGGGGCACCAGAGTTGTAGCGCGTTGGCACTGTAGTACTGGAATCAATCGTTGTGTTGTTGCGTACACCGCCGATGGTGCGGATGCCGCCACTGACTGTACCCAAGCCATCACGGCTGAAGCTGTAGATATTCACACGGTTGTTGCTGTACGTGTTGGCGGCAGTAAGAATAACCTCTTGGGGCTGTTCTGCCGAACCATTGATCACTTGAACGCCAACGGCACGGTTAAGCGGCTCAGTAACTGGCCCAGTGCGCACCAACTCAATGCCCTGGAACGTACCCGCAGCTTGAGCGGGATCGAAGGCCGCAGAGCCTAGGACATCAGAGAATTGGACGATCGCCGCGCGGGGGTTACCGAGGTTTTCGGGACAGGAACCACTGGAGAAGTCGTTGCGCAACACATTGCCGCCGAGGGTGGCTTGCCGAGACTGATACCTTTGCGATAGCCCGGTAGCACCGCAGATGGCAAAGGTAGAAGCTGGACGGATGGAGCCGTTGTTGTCTGGGTACAGGGGATTGGCAGGCAAGTTGAGGTTGGCAATCACCGAAGCCGCACCAGCCCGCTCGCAGGTGGCGTCCACAAACCCATCGCGGGTATCGATGCAAACCGTATCTGGCAGCACGAGGCGATCGGGGTGCAAAGGATTCACAGAGTTATTACCACCCGTCTGGGGCCATGCGCTCTGGAACAGATAGAGTGCGCGACCACCATCCCAGTTGAATCCTGCTGTATCGCTTTCCCCAGGGAAGTTTCCGCGACCGGTTGTGCGATACCAGAGGGCGCGATCGCTGAAGTTAGGATACGTAGTCGTCATCCCCGGCAGCATCGGCAGGCGACCAGAATCGTTATTGCCCACAATTACCGGCGAGTTGGGCGGCGGCAATTGGGAATTCAATACTGGCTGAGATGTGGTGTCAAAGTCGTTAAACGTTCTGCCAAAGAGAGACCTTGCCGGGAACTGGGCTGCCCCATCGGCCACCACGCAGCGCGTAGCACCAGTATTTGGTGCCCCCTGATAGTTAATCTGGGATTCCGCTGCCCCATCGCAGGTCGGGTAGCGACTCGGCGTAACAGATTGCTCTGGAAAGGGATAGGCTGCTGCTAGCTGCGGCACCATGCTGCCAAAGGGCAGACCCAAAACCCCGATCCGTGGCGGTGCCGTTATCCCAAACACGGGCGGTGTAATCGAACCCGTAAACACTGGGCCTGGGGTAGGCGTGGGCGTGGGGGTAGGCGTAGGAGTAGGACCGGGTGTAGGAGTAGGACTAGGAGTGGGGCAAGCCGCTGTAGCCCCAGGTTGAGGAACGCTAATGGTTTGAGTTATCCTGTCCTCAATCGTTGGAGGTGACGTTGTTGCCTGCCCGTCATCTGCATCAGCACCAGTTATATTTTCTACAAAAGGCGTCCCATTAGGCGAAGTGGTAGTTGGACCTGGAGCAATATCGAAGGCAGTGCCGGGGCAGTCTCTTCCAGGTCGCAGGGTGCGCAGTCGAGGATTTACTGTATTCTGGCGGCTTGCTGTACCGTTAACTTGGGTGATCCGCGCGTCCCTTCGTGTCTCCGGCTCGTTGGGTGTGATTTCGGCATCGGGATTGTTCTGCACACCCACTAGGCGCACCCGAAAATCTTCGGAGGCTTCCTGGAAGCTATCCCGCACCACCAAAATATCGAAATCTGCACCGGTCTGACCGACGGGAATCTCTAAAAGCTGACAGACACCAGCAGGAGTTAGGGTGGGGCAGATTACATTACCGCTTGTAGTGTAAACCGCCGGCAAATAATCCACACCCGTGCCACCAGGAGTTGTGTCAGTAGAAGTTGTGCCATCAGTGTTGAGCGCAATGTTGGTTCCAATTAGGTCACCCGTTTCCAGGTTTTGGTTGGCTGGCTTGGCGCGGTTCCCCGTAGTCAGCGACTCCGTGCGTAGCGCCACCCGAATCGGCACCGTTCGGGTCACAGGTGGCGCACCGGGCACCGCTACCGCCTCGACTGCAAGACGGAAGCGTCTGTAGGTCGCCGCATTGTTAGGGTTTGTAGTACTGTTACCATTTCCATTTCCTGCAGTATCAACAACATTGCGCCCCCCGCCAACAAATGTTGGTCGGGGAAGGGCACCGCTCAAAAACGCCGGTTGATCCCTGATGCGGCCTTCATCACTACTAAAACGGCTGCCAAAGGTGTTGATGCGTACCTGCAGCTTCACTGGCGCAACATCAACAGCGCAGGGCACATCGCCGTAGGCACTAAAGTTATCAGATAAGCTCACCGCCCGCCCACGGAATGGCGTAGCTTGCCCGCTGCCAAAAATGTGGGGATAGGTGTAGGCATTGGTTTGGTTGCCAGCATTTTGGCTATCAGCTTGGTTGCGCACCCCAATGGGAATCGGCCAGGCACCTGGTAAACCGGTACCGTCATTTTCCATCGGACAACGGGCAGACATCACTAGAGCTTTGTTACCATCGCCATAGATGTCATCGAAGCGCAAAAAGGCCAACCGCCGGGCATAGCGATAATCCGCTGGGGCAATGTAGCGGGGGCGGCTCAACTGATCGCTCGTGGTGCCAGAGTAGGTAGTTGCATCGGGCAGGGCCGTCGTGCCAGCGCCTGCTCCAGACCAGTCGCTAATGCCACACTCCGAAACCGGCAGCTTGCGACAGATCTCCATACTAAATTCCCGCGTCAGCACCCGCCGCTGGATTGGCGTTACACCGTTCGACAGGAACGAAGAACGATTCCCCTGGGGATAAAGGTTGCTGGTGCTGCCGACTCCACCATCGGAGTTGGTTGGGGTCAAGAAGTTGGCACTCGTGGCAAAGCTATTGTTATAAAAACCTAGCTTGCGCCGCTGAATTACATAGCTGCTGTCCTTGATTTTTTGGGCCTGGGCATTGAGACGGTTGTTCCACTGCAAGCTCGTAGATGTGTCGGCATTGTTGCGTAGGTCGTAGTCCCCATCACTGCGGTAGCCATCCCGGAAATCAGCAGACTGAATCGTAAAAGCATCGGCCAAAACCGTCGCTGACCGCCAGTTATCACCCTCCGTACATGTGGCGAATTGTCCCGGGCGGCAGGCAAAGTTGCTATCACGGGCGGCACGGGTGTAAAAGTTCGACCAGTTAGCCGCCAAAACTTCCGTAAACTCCTCGTGGGTGTGTACGTTAAAGCCTGAATTGGGCAGAGCCGTCGCCTTGCCAGTGTTGGTTGGCGCGGGCAGTCCAGCCGGGCGACGTTGCGCCTTGAGGTAGGCAGGAATATTGCTAACCAAGATCAAGCCCTTTTCACCACGGGTAGCCTGGGTAAAGGCAGGCTGGGCATTAACTCCGGTGCCGTTGCGCCGCCAGAGGCTGTAGCCATTGATCAAACGAATGGCGCTGGGGCGGCGGGTCGGGTCAAGTACAAAGTCGGTGGCACTGAGTTCCGGCGTAGTGCTGGTGCTATCCGCAAGGGCATCCTCGCGGGCGGCATAGATGACACCGCTGTAGGGCAGCATGTATTCCGTGGCAACGCCATTGCCCCCGATAACAGCATTATTTGCCCCGGTGATGGTAGAGCTACGCAGCTTATCAACATCTAGATCCGTAGCACGAATCTCTAGGGGTTCCCGTTGCTCAATCTGGAGGTCGTAGACATCCGCTCCATTGCTAGCTCCCGTTGTAGCTGTGCCAGAAGTAAAAATAAAAGAGTTACGGTTGTCGTTTACGGTTCTTGCAACGGTTCCATCCTGCACCGTGTAAGGGTACATGTACTCATTGCGGTTGAGGGACTTCACCTCCCGTCCATCCAAGAACGCTGATTCCTTCACCAAGCCGTGGGGTAATTGGGCTCCATTGAGCGTAGGCACAGCTCCCGGTTGGGGCGTGAGGCTGCCGTCGGCAATCCCAAGGGCGCAAAGGTTGGCATCGAGGGTAGCCTGCTCCACGATCGTGAGGTTGGCGGTGGCAAAGTTGCCGCCGTTGTCAAGCACCTTACGCAGAACAGCGCGAAGGGGCTCATTGGCGAAGCGCCCATTGGGGAAAATGAGGTTAGCTTGGTATGCTAAGCGGTTGGCAGCGCTAATTGATGTGTTTGCAGGGTTCTCGGCACCAGGCACAACGCTAAACTGCCCCGTAGTTGCATTAAAGGTAGACGTCAAGGAACCGGCTGTGGCAGCGGTGAGCCCTACGTCGTAAACGATGCCATTGTTGGAGCGTCCGGTGTTGCGATCTACGAGCGTTTCGTTGGTGATGCTATCGGGCAGGTTGGGCCAGGGCAGTCCAGCGCGATTGAGCGCAGAGGATCGCAGAGTGTTGGTAGCACTGATGGCAGCAAAGGGATTGGCAATGTAGGAATAGGATGGGTCGTAGTAGTTGCTGACGCAGGCAAGGGGACGCTGGTAGTCGGCAGGAGTCGTGGGGTCGAAGGCGTCAAACTTATAGTGGTAAATTGCCGAAGCCCGCATCTGCAAGTCGCCCTTCTTGGGTTCCGTCTCCGATGCCGTCATGGGCATGCTGTCAGGCCAGACTACAAAATTGACCCGGGCACGTTCAGCTTCGTTAGCACCAGCGGCAGGAACACCAGCAAACCGTGCTTCGTTAAAGGGCGTGTTGGGGTTGTCCTTGGGTGCGGCGGACTCGTCAATGTCTGTGGTGGTGGGGCTGTCGAGGAGATTGGTGTGGTAGCGCGGCAGGAAGGTTCCCGGAGCATCGGGAGAGATCACTCCCGGAGTGGCAAGGCGGGTGTAAATACCGGCATTGGTGATCACGCGCAAACCACCAAAGGTCGGGGTGGTGTTGGGGGCGGAGTTGCGGGGTTCGGTGGGGTCAAGGG
>DBAX01000117.1 GCA_002291895.1 Cyanobacteria bacterium UBA999 | reverse complement strand
GTGTGCTCTTCCGATCTCCCCGCCCCCTGCGCATTGGCTATGCCTCCCATTGTTTTCGCCGCCACTCCGTGGGCTGGCTCGCCCGCTGGATCTATGAGCACCACGATCGCAGCCAATTTCAGATTTTCACCTACTTTGTGGCCACGCCTCCGATCGCCGATCCCCTCCAGCAGTGGTACTACGATCGCAGCGACGGCACCTATTTCCCCTCCGCCAAGGGGTCGGGCGAAGAAATTTTCCGGATGGCAGAGCGGGTCTACCAGGACAAAATCGACATTCTCATCGACCTTGATAGCCTTACCCTCGATGGCAGTTGCGAACTGATGTCCCTGAGGGCAGCACCGATCCAAGCCACTTGGTTGGGTTGGGATGCCTCCAGCGTGCCCACGATAGACTATTTCTTGGCCGATCCCTACGTGCTGCCCGACGATGCCCAGGACTACTACCAAGAAACCATTTGGCGGTTGCCCCAAACCTACATTGCCGTGGCCGGCTTCGAGGCGGGAGTGCCCAGCCTGCGGCGCGATCGCCTTGATATTCCCCACGATGCCGTGGTGTTTTACAGCGCCCAGAAGGGCTACAAGCGCCATCCCGATACGGTACGCCGACAGATGCGCATCATCCAGGCTGTCCCCGACAGCTACTTTTTGGTTAAGGGACTGAGCGATCAGTCGGGGATTCGGGATTCCTTTACGGAGATCGCCGCCCAGGAGGGGGTTGCAGCGGATCGCCTACGGTTTTTACCCCCAACGGTTAGCGAGGAAGTGCACCGTGCTGACATGGCGATCGCCGACGTCATTTTGGACACCTATCCCTACAACGGGGCCACCACTACCCTTGAGGCTTTGTGGATGGGGATTCCCATCGTCACCCAAGTGGGGCAGCAGTTCTTTGCCCGCTATAGCTACACCATGCTCAAAAATGCGGGTATTGCCACGGGTATTGCCACCACCGCCGATGAGTACGTTGCCTGGGGCATTCGCTACGGCACCGATGCTGCTTTGCGGCGGGAGGGGTCCTGGCAACTGAAGCAATCGCGCCAAACCGCGCCCCTATGGCAGCCGGAACGCTTCACCCGTCACCTAGAATCTGCCTATCGAGAGATGTGGCAACGCTATTTGGGCAGTTCTTCCGGGTAGAGGCGATCGCCTGGTAGCATAAAACGGTATTGTAATGGGTACTTTTGATCGTTACTTCCGACATATTTTTTGACTGGTGGTGCTATGACGCTCCGGACAGAACTAAAAAAAGCCATCGACTGGATTGTATTTGTGTGGCGGATGTTGGGGCAGATTGGCGGTCCCTGGGCGATCGCCAAGGCCCTCGGTAAGGCACTTCTTATTCCCCTTCGCCGGGCCGGGCGCTAGGGCGGGCTTATGTTTCAAAACGCGGCAGAATTTCCCTTCGTTGCCCAATTGGAGTCCCATTGGCAGGACATTCTCCAGGAGCTTGAGCGCATCGATGCGGGATCGTTTCTAGCCTGGCCCGAAAAATACCTCTACGAACAGGGGTGGGATATTTTTGGTCTCTATGCCTTTGGGCTGAAAATCGAGAAAAATTGCCATAAGTGCCCCACCACCACCCGCTTGGTGGAAGCGATTCCAGGCATGGTCACCGCCGGATTTTCCTCCCTGCAACCGGGTACCCACATTGCTGCCCATACGGGCTACCCCGATGGGGTTTTGCGGTGCCACTTGGGGCTCACGGGGTGCGCAGGCTGCACCCTGCGGGTGGGTGACGAAACTCGGACTTGGATCGAGGGCAAGTGTCTCGTTTTTGACGACACCACCGAGCACGAAGTTTGGCATCGTGGGTCGGCTACGCGGGTAGTGCTCCTCCTAGACTTCAAGCTGCCCCAGGGGGAAGGGCGTGCTCCCGGCTTTTGGCAGCGTCTGTGGCGGCGCGAACGTTAACGCGAACGTTAATTAGTTAGCTTAATCGCCAACCCTTAATTGCTAACAATGTGGACAGCAGCCTTGGCATCGACAAGCCAATGCACTGCCCCGCGAATCCGTTGGACGGGATAAATAAGCTCCGTGCCCGTGGCCACTATTTTAAGTACCTCAGCTTTGGCCGCCCCTTCCACGAGAAATAAAACCTGCTCCCCGGCATTAAGCACCGGGATGGTGAGGGTAATTCGGGGTTCCCCCTGTTTGTCGCCCACCGTTACCCACCGATCGCAGACTTCAAGGGCTGCCGTACCCGGAAACAGGGAGGCAGTGTGCCCGTCATCCCCCATGCCCAACAAAATCAGGTCAAATACGGGAACCGCACCCTCCGGACTGGCAAAGAATTCCCGCAGGTGCTGGTCGTAGGCGCTGGCGGCGATCGCCGGATCGGGATAGCTGGTGGCCATGGGGTGAATGTTGGTTTCAGGGATCGGCACGTGGTTGAGCCAGCAGTGGCGCACCATGCCCTCATTGCTCTGGGGATCGGTGGGCGGCACGTAGCGCTCATCGCCAAAAAAAACATGGACGCGATTCCAGTCCCAGTTCTGCTGAGCTAAGAGCCCATACAGCACCTTGGGTGTGCTGCCCCCGGCGGCGACGAATGCGAACTGCCCCCGGGACGCGATCGCCCGTTGATAGGCCGCTTCACACAGCGCCACAGCGCGCAACGCGATCGCCTGTTTATCTGCCAAAACCTCAATAGTCATGCCCCTTCCCTAAAGTCGCCCCCATCATAACCGTAAAATTTTGTGTGAAGCACTAGCCAGTACTGACGAATTAGGGAAAAGTAAAACGGTGTTGTTTCCATCCTGTTCCCGGGATCGCCGCGGAAGTGTTGCGTTTTATGCCATTGGGGAGAGACAACATAGTTCTCCTGTACGCTATAAAAATTAAGGAATTTCTTAAGATTGAGGTCGTTTACCATGTCGCCAGCCACAATCCGACTTTTTTGGGATTCCGTGAGTCAGGTTAGTGCCTCCGCCCTACACCAGTCTGATGATTCAGAGTTGGTTGTGCTTCTAATGGAAGAAGTGCGGCAGCGATCGCACCTCGACCCGCACCAGCAAAAAGATTTGAATTGCTACATTGCCAATCGGCTACCATTGATCCGCGAGATTGCAACCTGCGGATAGGAGTTCATGGCACACACAAGAATTGGCGACCTACTGAAAAACGGTACGGTCGGCACACTGATTTCCCTCCAGGGATGGGTGCGCACCAAGCGGGAGGGCAAAGGGGTAGGCTTTTTGGAGGTCAACGATGGCTCCTGCCTCGCGAGCATCCAAGTGGTTGTGGATTTAGAATCCCTGGGGGACGCCCTCAGACAGGTCGCCACAGGCGCGGCGGTGCAGGTAGCTGGATGCCTGGTAACTTCCCAAGGTAAGGGACAGCGGGTGGAAGTTCAGGCCCAGACCCTCACCCTGGTCGGCCCCGCCGATGCCGAAACCTATCCGTTGCAAAAAAAGCGCCATTCCTTTGAGTTCTTGCGGGAGATAGCCCACCTTCGGCCGCGTACCAATTCCTTTGGCGCAGTTTTTCGGGTGCGCAATGCCTGTGCCATGGCGATCCATGAATTTTTCCAAGAGCGGGGGTTCCTCTGGGTGCACACGCCGCTGATCACTACCAGCGACTGCGAGGGTGCCGGGGAGCGCTTCCAGGTAACATCCCTGAACTTGACCCAGCCGGGGCTGCCGAGCACCCTTGATTTTGCCGCGGATTTTTTTGGGCGGCCGGCCTACCTCACGGTTAGTGGGCAGTTGGAGGCAGAAATTATGGCCCTAGCCTTTACCAATGTCTATACCTTTGGGCCGACCTTCCGGGCAGAAAACTCCAATACCTCCCGCCACCTCGCAGAATTTTGGATGGTGGAGCCGGAGATGGCGTTTTGCGATCTCGAGGGGGATGCGGATTTAGCAGAGGCTTTTTTGAAGCACATCTTTCGCGCCGTGCTGGAGCGTTGCCCCGAGGACATGGCGTTTTTTCAGGAGCGGATCAGCGATCGCGTTCTTGCGAATGCCCAGACAATCATCGAGCAGCCCTTTGCCCGGATCACCTACACCGAGGCGATCGCCATCCTCGAGCAGAGCGATCGATCCTTTGCCTTTCCGGTGCAGTGGGGCATGGATCTCCAGTCGGAGCACGAACGATTTCTTGCCGAGGTGCACTTCCAGCGTCCGGTGGTGGTCATGGACTACCCGGCGGGGATCAAGGCCTTTTACATGCGCCTCAACGACGGCGACGATCCCCAGCGCCAAACGGTGCGGGCCATGGATATTTTGGCTCCCGGTATTGGCGAGATCGTCGGCGGTTCCCAGCGGGAGGAGCGCCTCGAAATCCTCGAACAACGCCTAGAGTCGGTGGGCTTGCATCCGGCGGACTACTGGTGGTACCTGGATCTGCGGCGCTTTGGCTCCGTGCCCCACGCTGGCTTTGGTCTGGGTTTTGAGCGCTTGGTGCAGTTCATGACCGGCATGGGTAATATCCGCGATGTGATCCCCTTTCCCCGCTATCCCCAAAACGCCGAGTTTTAATGGCCCGCCCCCAGCACACCCTCCCGATCACCGACCTGGCCGCCGATGGGGCAGGCGTTGGACGCTTGGATGACTTGGTGGTGTTTGTCTCCCAAACCGTGCCGGGCGATCGCGTCGTGGTGGAGTTGGTGAAGACCACCTCCCATTGGGCGATCGCCGAATTGGTGGAAGTGCTAGAACCCTCGGGCGATCGCGTCCGCCCCCCCTGCATCGTGGCCGACAAGTGCGGCGGGTGCCAGTGGCAGATGGTGTCCTACCCCCGGCAATTAGCCGCCAAGGAAGACCACATTGCCCAAGCATTGCAACGGTTGGGGGGGGTTGCTCCCAGCACCATCGCCCAAACAAACATTCCTATTCAAGGAGCCCCCGATCCCCTTGGCTATCGCAATAAGGCCAGCTATCCCCTCGGTCAGGGGGTCGATGGACGGGTAAAGGCGGGCTATTTCCAGACCCACAGCCACAAATTGATCAACCTCAACCAGTGTCCGGTACAGGATCCGCGGCTCAATCCCTTTCTAGCCGAGCTAAAGCAGGACATCCAGCAGCGGGGCTGGCCCATCTACGACGAACGCCACCATCGCGGGGCATTGCGCCACCTCAGTTTGCGCCTCGGTCGCCACACGGGCGAAGTACTCCTGACCCTGGTCACCAAAGAGCGATCGCTTCCCCACTTGGCAGCCCAGGCTCAAGCATGGTGCGATCGCTACCCTAACTTGGTGGGCGTGCTGCTGAACCACAACCCTACCCGCACCAATGCCATTTTGGGCCCCGAAACGGAATGCATTGCCGGAAGGGACTACCTCCAGGAAACCTTTCTCGGGCTGACCCTTCACCTGCGGGGCGACACCTTTTTTCAGATCCATACGGAACAGGCCGAAGTGTTGGTTGCGGCTCTGCGCGATCGCCTGGATTGGTCTGGCTCCCCCACCCTGATCGATGCCTATGCCGGAATCGGCACCATTACCCTGCCCCTAGCAGACCGGGTGCAATCGGCGATCGCCCTGGAAGTCCAACCCCAGGCCGTAGCCCAGGGGCAGCACAACGCCCACATCAACGGCATCACCAACGTCGCCTTTCGCGCCGGTGCCGTCGAAGACCTGTTGCCCACCCTCCCGCC
>DBAX01000114.1 GCA_002291895.1 Cyanobacteria bacterium UBA999 | reverse complement strand
TCATAGGGCTATTATCTACAGTGCTTCGGGGAACTGGAAAACATCTAATGAATCCTTCATGAATGTTTACCAAGAAATCATCGGCAGCGCATCAGCGTTATGGAGGGATTAGGGAACTTCCTCCACCTCCGGGGCGCTAGGCGTCGGGCTGGTAACGTACTCAACCGTGTTGTGGGCTAACAACCAATCTAGGGCGCGTTCGGTGGCAAGTTGGTTGGTGGCAAATTCCCGGACGCGCTGTGGGTCAACGCCCTGGGGATCGTCTAGATCCTGGAGAAGCTCTTGGGTGCGCTCTGTGATTTCCTCGGGGGAGGGGTCAAGGGATTCTTTGAGTACCACTTCGCGGAGGAGGAGGGTGCGCTGAATTCGGGCGATCGCCTCGGGGCGGCTGCTTTCGGCAATTTGCTGGACGACGGCTTCATCTTGAAACAGGCGCTTCAGATCCTTGTCAGAAAGGTTAAAGGTTTCGCGAATGCGGCCGACCTTCTCGTTGAGGATGTGCTCCACTTCGGTACGGATGAGGGTTTCCGGAATCCCGCCTTCGACGGTGGCAATAATGTGGTTGATCAGGGCGGCTTGGGCCTGCTCCTTGGTGCGGGCGGCTGCTTGCTCTTGCTCTCGGGTGGTCAGGAATTCTTGCAGCTCAGCAAGGGTCGCTTTATCGCTGATAGCCTGGGCAAAGGCATCGTCAAGGGGGGGTAATTCCCGCTGCTTGAGGTCTAGGAGGGTAACCTCGCAGCAGACGGCTTTGCCCGCTAGGTTGGGCGCATTGATTTTTTCGTCTAGGGTGAATGTGACAGTGGTCGTCTGCCCAATTTCGATGCCGACGAGAGCTTGGATTACTTCAGGAAACAGTCCCGATTCGCTGAGGTCGGCTTGGATATCGGTGCCGCTCAGTTCTTCAATTGCAAGGCCCGTTGCTGCGTCGGTGACCGTTTGGTTGATGACCACGACATCCTCAAGGGCGGCGGCACGGCCCTCTACGGGAACCAAGGTGGATTTGCGCTTTTGATAGGAATGCAGGAGCTTGGCGGCGGCTTCAGGATCCGGCTCCACTTTTTCCGCCTGAACCGTCAATCCGCTGTAAGCGGGGATGGTGAGTTCTGGTTCGACGTCAATGAGGGCATCGAAGCGAAAGTCTTGCCCGATTTCAAAGGTTTTGAGCAGTTCTTCCGTGTTTTGCACTAGCTCGAATTGACCTAGGGGCTTAAGGTCGGTGTGCTGCTTAAGAGCCTCTGGAAGGTAGCGCTCGAAGAGTTGCTCTAAAACATTGGCTTTGAGGCGATCGGCTCCGAGGTCGCGGATCACCATATGCTTGGGCGCCTTCCCTGGGCGAAAACCGGGAATTTGCATCCGCCGCATCAGGTCTGCTAGAAGTTTGTCGTAAAGTTGTTGGGAGGCAGCACCCTCGACTTCGATAGCGAAACATACTTGGCTGTCGGGGCGTTTTTCGAGCGAGACCTTCATGGGCACAACATAATCTGTGAATTTCGTGCCCTGATTATAGATCAGAACTATTCTGCTGCTTTGGTCTGCTCCTTTGGCGGATGGGTAAGTGCTCCCTCAGCTATGGCGCGTCGGTTCCTTCCTTGGTCGCTAGAAGAACTTGGAGGCTGCCGCCCGCATAGAGGCGTTGCTGGCACCGAGCAAAGCCGTAGCTGCCCAAGAGGGTTGGGAGATCGGTGGACAGCAACTGCCAGGCGGTTTCGGTTTCAAAAAGCCAGAAAAACAAGGCAACGGCGGGCCAGAAAAATACATTGGTGGGCCGGTGGAAATCGAGGATCACAAAGTGTCCGCCGGGTTTGAGAATCCGCTGGACTTCGGCAAATATCTGGTGCAATTGGTCGGGGGGCATTTCGTGCATGGCGGTGCTACTGACCACAAGCTCGAAGTGACTATCGGGGAGGGGCATGGCCTCGGCAAATCCCTGGACGTAGTGGGCGCGGGGAGCGCGTTGCTGGGCGCGTTGCAGGGCGAAGGGGGAGGCATCTAGTCCTGTGACGTGGGAAAAGGTGCGCAGCAGTTCCTGGGTGAGGGGGCCGGAGCCGCAACAGAGATCGAGTACCTGCCAGTGGGGGGCGATCGCCAGATCGCGGCGGTAGAGTTGGCGCAGGCGGGGTTCACCCCCCACACTGAGGGCAGCGAGGGCGGAAACGGTGTCGTAGAGCCACGGATACTGGTAGCTCCACTGGCGAAAAACGGTTGCCATGGGAAGGGTGGGGGTCGGGTAGAATAGCGATGTAACAACCATCTTTACATTCTCTGCGAGCAATTGCTATGTCCTTTCCCGCCCCTACCGATCGGTTTGTTCATCGTCACTTAGGTATTCATGATGGAGACGTATCCCGAATGGTGGAGACCTTGGGGCTGTCTTCCTTGGCGGAGCTGATCGATCAGGCGGTGCCCGAGGCCATTCGTCTGCGGCGCGCCCTGCACCTTCCTGAGTCCCGCAGTGACCATGAAGCCCTGGCGGATCTGCGGGCGATCGCCCAGGAAAATCAGGTGGTTCGTTCCTACCTGGGCATGGGGTACTACGGCTGCATTACACCTCCGGTGATTCAGCGCAATATCTTGGAGAATCCCGGCTGGTACACGCAGTACACCCCCTACCAAGCGGAGATTGCCCAGGGGCGGCTGGAGGCTTTGCTCAATTTCCAAACCATGGTGATGGACTTAACGGGGATGGAACTAGCCAATGCCTCTTTGCTTGATGAGGGCACGGCGGCGGCGGAGGCAATGACCATGGTCTACGGGTTGAGCACCCAAAAGGAGAAGCATCGCTTTTTGGTGGATGATGCTTGCCATCCCCAAGTGCTGGCCGTCGTGCAGACCCGCGCCCTGCCCCTGGGCATCGAAGTGGTTGTTGGTGACCCCCAAACTTTTGTGCCGGATCAAACGTGCTTTGGTGCGCTGTTGGCCTACCCGGGCACGGATGGGCGTCTGCGGGATCACCGGGAAGTGGTGGCCCAAATCCAGCGGCAGGGCGGGTTGGTGGTCGCCACCACCGATCTTCTGTCTCTGACGCTTTTGGAACCGCCCGGACGCTTTGGCTTTGATGTCGTGGTGGGCAACAGTCAACGTTTTGGCATTAGCTTGGGCTACGGCGGCCCCCATGCTGCTTTTTTTGCAACCCGCGAAGCCTACAAGCGGCAGTTACCCGGCCGGGTAGTGGGGGTTTCTAAGGATGTCCATGGGCAACGGGCATTGCGTTTGGCGCTCCAAACCCGGGAGCAGCACATCCGTCGCGACAAGGCCACCAGTAACATTTGCACTGCCCAAGTGCTTTTGGCAGTGATGGCCGGTATGTATGGCGTCTACCACGGGCCAGAAGGTCTACGGGCGATCGCCCAAAGGGTGCACCGCATGACCCAACTGCTGGCGGCGGCATTGGTAAAGATGGGCTACGTTCTGCGCCATGGAGCTTTTTTTGACACGCTGCGGGTCGAGGTTAACGGCCACCGGGAGCAGATTCGGGAACGGGCGATCGCCCAGGGAATCAACCTGCGCTATTACCCCGATGGCACCATTGGCATGAGCTTAGACGAAACCGTGACGGCGGACGACCTCCGAGAACTCATTGCCCTATGGGCGATCGCACCTCAGTCTGCCCCCGACCTCGCTGCCCTCGAGCCCCTGGATGCTGCCATTCCCCCCCACCTCCAGCGGCGCAGCCCCCTGCTTACCCACCCTGTTTTTCAGTCCTACCACTCGGAGACCGAGTTGCTGCGCTACATCCATCGGCTCCAGTCCAAGGATCTGTCCCTGACCTATTCCATGATTCCCCTTGGTTCCTGCACCATGAAACTCAACGCCACCGCCGAGATGGTGCCCGTGACTTGGTCGGAGTTTGCCCAAGTCCATCCCTTCGCGCCCCTAGAGCAAACCCAGGGCTATCAAAAGTTGTTTACCCAATTGGAGACATGGCTTGCGGAGATCACGGGCTTTGCTGCCGTCTCGCTGCAACCCAATGCCGGCTCCCAGGGAGAATATGCCGGGTTGCTGGTGATTCGTGCGTACCACCGCCAACGGGGGCAGTCCCACCGCCACGTGTGCCTGATCCCGCAGTCGGCCCATGGTACCAACCCCGCAAGCGCGGTTATGGCCGGCATGACGGTCGTGGCGATCGCCTGTGACAGCGACGGCAATATCGATCTTGAGGATCTCAAGGCTAAATCTGCCCAGCACCAGGAGCACCTTGCTGCGCTCATGGTCACCTATCCCTCCACCCATGGCGTTTTCGAGGCGGGAATTCGGGAGATTTGCGACATTGTGCACTACTACGGCGGTCAGGTCTACATGGACGGGGCCAACCTCAATGCCCAGGTCGGGCTCTGCCGTCCCGGGGACTTTGGGGCCGATGTCTGCCATCTGAATTTGCATAAAACCTTTTGCATTCCCCACGGCGGTGGCGGGCCGGGGGTTGGCCCCATTGGGGTTGCCGCCCACCTGGCACCCTTCTTGCCGAGCCATCCCTTTCTTAGCGCCGATCAAAACCCCATGACCATTGCCGCTGCGCCCTGGGGTAGTGCTTCCATTCTGCCGATCTCGTGGATGTACATTGCCATGATGGGCGCGGATGGGCTGACCCGGGCCACGGAGATTGCCATCCTCAGTGCCAATTACATTGCCCACCGCCTAGCGCCCCACTACCCCATCCTCTACCGCGGTGCCCACGGACGGGTAGCCCACGAGTGCATCCTCGACCTGCGTCCCTGTAAGGCGGCTGCTGGGATCGAGGTGGACGACATTGCCAAGCGGTTGATGGACTACGGGTTCCACGCGCCGACCGTTTCGTGGCCGGTACCGGGCACCATGATGGTGGAGCCAACTGAGAGCGAATCTCTCCGGGAACTGGATCGGTTCTGTGATGCCATGATTGCCATCAGGGCGGAAATTGACGCCATTGCCAACGGTGTCGGCGATCGCCAGGATAACCTGCTGAAAAATGCGCCCCACACCGCAGCTAGCCTGCTGGTGGGCGACTGGAACCACCCCTACACCCGGGAACAGGCGGCCTATCCTGCCCCTTGGAGCCGGGAGCAGAAGTTTTGGGTGCCCGTAGGACGCATCGACAACGCCTACGGCGATCGCCACTTCTTCTGTGCCTGCACACCGATGGAAGACTACGTGTAGGGAAACCTAAAAATTTGCCCGCACCAGAGCGCAACGTTGCCATCCTTAGCTACAGTAACTGCATAGGAGCCTGGGGATTTTATGTTTAACGCTACTGAAGTCCTGATCAACCATTTTGTGGAGCAGCTCAAATCTGCCTACCGCCGCGCCTACGGCGGCTACAAGCACGATTACGAAGACATCATTGGCTGGGTCGGCAATATGGCCCTAGAAAACATTGCCAACAGCGATGCCCTTTACCACAACGTCGAGCATACGATCATGGTTGCCCTAGTGGGGCAGGAAATTTTGCGGGGCAAGCACATCCGCGAGGGGGGGGTCACCCCAGAGGACTGGCTGCATTTTACGATTTCGTTGGTGTGCCATGACATTGGCTACGTGAAGGGGGTGTGCCGCCAGGATATGTCCGATAGGTATGCCACGGGCAGGGATGGCGAGTTTGTCGAGTTACCGTTTGGGGCGACGGATGCCAGCTTGACCCCTTACCATGTCAATCGGGCCAAGCTGTTCGTGCGGGAGCGATTTGGCGGCCACGGGTTGATCAACGCCGACACCATTTGCCGCAACATCGAGCTGACCCAGTTTCCGGTGCCCAAGTCTGAGGACTTTCAGGACACCACCCACTATCCGGGTCTGGTACGTGCTGCGGACCTCATCGGTCAGTTGAGCGATCCTCGCTACCTCAAGAAAATTTGCGCCCTGTTCTACGAATTCGAGGAAACAAAGGTGAACCGGGCTTTGGGCTATCAAAATCCCGGCGATCTGCGTCGTAATTACCCCAAATTCTATTGGACGAGCGTCTATCCCTACGTCAAAAATGCCCTTTACTACCTGTCCTTGACCCAGCAGGGACAGGAAATTATTGCCCACCTCTATTCCAACGTGTTTGTCCTGGAGCACGAGTATGCGCGGATGGATCTGGAGTTGGCAGTTGGGACGATTAAGTAAAACTCCGGCGCAACCACGATACCGCCCCGCCCCGGAATTGACCCAGTCCTACGGGGCTTCCGCTTCATGGTGACCACCATTACCAGTACGCGCAATCCTACCGTGGCACTGCTGCGATCGCTCGGCACCAAAACCCAAGAGCGGCGCGATCGCCAGATGATGCTCCTGGAGGGGACGCACCTGATCGTGGAAGCCCTGGAAACTGGCTACCCGGTACAGCACCTCTATTGCTTGGAGTCCTGGTATGCCCGGCATTCCCTACCGCCCGACCTAGCGGTGACCCTGGTCTCTGAGGCGGTTTTAGCGGCGATCGCTACTACCGTTAGCCCCGATGGTGTCGTGGCGATCGCCCCCTACCCCAATCTCCACCGCCCCCCCCTGGGGCGTGTGGGTCTTGTCCTTGAGGCAATTCAGGATCCGGGGAATGCCGGCACCATTATCCGCACAGCGGTTGCCGCGGCCGCCGAAGGCATTTTTTTCAGCGCCGATTCCGTAGACCTAACCCACCCTAAGGTGCTGCGGGCCAGTGCCGGGCAGTGGTTCCGTGCCCCCCTGTGCCCCTGCCCCGATGTGGTAGCCTTAGTGAACCACTACCAGCAGCAGGGCCTCCGGGCGATCGCGACCGATGCCACGGCCCCCACAAACTATTGGGACTACGACTTTAGCCAGCCGGTTTTGCTCCTTTTGGGCAGCGAAGGTCAGGGGCTCTCCGCCCAACTCCTGGCGATCGCCGATGACCGCATTGCGATTCCGATGCACCCCAGCGTCGAATCCCTCAATGTTTCTACCAGTGCTGCCCTGATTCTCTATGAGTCCCTGCGCCAGCGGCGTGACGCGACCCACAAAGAACGCTAAGATGGCGGAACTATTTGCTTTGCTGCCTGCTATGACCGCAGAAGTGCTCGTAATCGGTGCTGGACTGTCTGGACTCATCTGCGCCCAGCAACTACGGCAAGCTGGAGTCAATGCGACGCTTGTGGAAAAGTCCGTTGGGGTTGGTGGTCGGATGGCGACGCGCCGCATCCACGGCATCTGGGTCGATCACGGTGCCCAGTACATTACGGTTAAAAGTGATGCGTTCGAGCGCTTCATCTACCGCCTACAGGAAAAGGGGATTGTCCAGCAATGGACGCGGCGCGTGCACCAAAAGACGCCCCAGGGGATCCTTGCGCCCCCCCCGGAGGATCTCTATCCCCGCTATGCCTGTCCCAAGGGTATGACGGCGATCGCCAAGTATTTAGCCAGCGGTCAGACGATCCTGCACAACACCCGCATTATCACCGCAACAGTTCAGGATGGGACATGGCAACTGCTGACCGACCAGCGCCACCTGCTCACCGCCCGGGTCGTTGTTTCCACGATTCCTGCTCCCCAGATGCTGCCCGTCTTTGAAAATGCCCTTCCGGTGCAGTCGCCTTTTATGCAAGCCGTGCAGTCGGTGCGGTTTCTGCCTAACGTTACGGTGATGGCCGGGTATCCCCTCGGTTACGAAATTCCGCCGGAATGGTACGCCCTCAGAATCACGGGTTACCCCACAGTCAGTTGGGTCAGCTACGACAGCAGCAAACATCTCGACACAGCGACCAACCCCGTGTTCGTATTCCAGAGCACCGCAGAATATGCCTTTGAATCCCTAAACGAGACCAATCTGGAACACATTGGCAAAACCGTGCTCTGCCAAGCAGGTCGGATCCTCGAACCCTGGCTAGCCTCGCCGGAGTGGTGGCAGGTGCACCGGTGGCGGTATGCCCTTGTCGCTGAACCCCTCGGAGTTTCTTGCCTGCGCACGGCCACGCCCGTGCCCCTCGTTTGTGCCGGCGACTGGTGCGCTGGTGCCAATATTGAATCTGCCTACCAGTCGGGATGTGCTGCCGCCGAAGCGGCCTTAGATTACTTGCACTGAGGCCCCTAATCTACAGGCTCGTACCCCAACGGACAGGGGGGGAGTGCTGTTACGGTTCCTGTCGTTGGTACAGTTACCCTGGGCGTCTCCTGCGCAGAAGCTTGGCTGTTGACGCAGAGGCGGGCGGTCGGGCTCCCCCCAACTGCTGCCACAAGCCCTACGTAGACCCTCAGGTCAGGCTTTTGGGGAATGGCGGTATTTTGCACGACACCCTTGCCTAGGGGCTCACTCACGTAACGATAGAATTCACTGTCCTTGATCCCCAACTCTAGCCGCTCTGTGTTGGGGGCGAAACTCTGAAATTCGAGGTAGTAGGCTTGCTGTCCGCGATTCATGGTGCCAACGGTATTCCGTGCCTCAGCTTCCCTGCGGGAGGACTGCCGCGAACTTCGGCCGGGTATTTTCTTGATTTGGGCATCCTGGGGCAGGGTAGTATCTTCGGAGACTTTCCGAAACCCGACTTCGATAACGTCCTTGGCGTCCGCAGGGTTTACGGCTAATAGGCGCTGATCTGCTGTCACAATCACAGTCACTGTCCCCTCGGGAGTGTCAAGCTCGTAGCGCCCGGCTAGGGGTGTGGCTGTTTGGCAGGCGCTGAGAGCTATGGTGCTGAGGGCGATCGCCCCGCCGAAGCCCCAGGGATTCTTCCATTCGTTCATGCCCAGTCCTCCTGTCCTTCATTTTGCACGGTGTAAACTTTACCCACTTGATGAATCTGCCGAGTCTTGGTGAATAATGCCTCCTCGTCGAGATGCCATCGCTGCAAGACCTGATCGAGATCCCGCTGAATGTCCCGCGCCCCCGGAAAACCGCGATAGCGAATGCGCAACCGAGCCAGATCCGCCAAGTGACGCTCCCGGGGTTCCTGCTGTTGGAGCAGTTGATTCAAAAGCTCCCGATCGCCATCGTATTGGGGATGCCGCTGATCCCGCGGATTGTTGGGTTCTGCCATGGGAAATGGATTTTAAGTGAGCACGGAAAACAGTGCCGTATCCACTTCATAGCCGAGGGCAAGGGCCCACTGTTGCAGCTTTTCTGGATTTCTGGCACCGCGATCACCGAGCCAATGCCAAATATAGAACAACTTTCCCATCACGAATAGCTCCATGGCCTCTGGGTTGTAAATCAGCCCCTCAACGGTACTGAACTGATGGGGCACCAACATCGCGCCATAGCGACTTAACTCCGAACGCCAATCTACCAAGTAGGCCAGCATGGGGTAATGGGCATCGAGGCGTACAAACCATAGCCGCACCTCAGGGATTTCCGACAGTTCCCGGGGGTCACCCACCTGCCGAGCATACATAATTTGAAAGGTGATGGGATCCGGGGCGATCGCCTCCCACGATTGGGCTAAAAAGCGATCAAGCACAATCCGCGCGGGCGTTAGATCTAGGCATTCCAGACAGGCGTGGTTCACATTAATGATGGGCATGGGCGGCAATGGGCGGGGAACTAGGTGCATTGTGCTATGGGCGGTGGGAATGTTCCCATCGGCTCCATGATATGGGAGTCCAGCGTTAGGTCGTTGTAAAGTCCTTAAACTTGGTGTTTGCCGGCACTGCCAAACGATAGATCCGAACCAATATGTCAGGATCTTGATCGTAGGATTCCGTAAAGATTAACTCCAGGGGGGCGGCACTCAACACGGGCCGATCGTTTCCCGTATCGCAGACCCGTGCACAGCGGCGACTAAACGTGACAAAGTAGAGCTCCGCCGCCTGCGATGTTGTGGCTTCCTGCCAGTAGGAATCGGAGCTGATGGGGCGGTATCCCCAAGGATCCTTGATGCCGAAGGCAAAGACAGAGTAATTCTGGAGAAAAACGATCGGTCGCGGTGTGGTGCTTGCCAGGGTTGCTAACTTGTCTGCAACCTCTTGTCGTAAACCAGCGCCGAAAATCTGCTGGCTGGGGTACGTGGCAGTGGGTACGTGGGCGATGCCTAGAAGTTGGGCGGAGCGAAATTCATTGTCGCCAGCGATCAGCAGAAAAGGGCGATAAGCAAGTTGGTACAGCAGGAATAGAACCGCTACACCGAGCTTAATCCCAGAACCTAGATTGATCCGAGCTAGAGTGTAGGACTCTTGACTCAGGTACCCGTAGGTCAGTACTAGGAATAAAAACTGGTTAGGCCAGTAGTAGCGCGTCTCTGCTAAAAAATTAAACCGATTGACAAACATTGTCGCAGTTAAAAAAAGAATTGCACTAATGGGCAGCCATGCCAGCCACAGGGATAGGTGCGATCGCAGGGCTCTATCAGAATTGGGTATAGAACGGGCGATCGCAAACGGAAAGGCCGCAAATACTACAATGCAACCCAGCCCAAAAACAATGTTAAGTACCCCGCGGTCAGTTAGGGCCGGCAGCAAGCGGCTAGTGATGAGTGGCAACCCAAACTGATAGGAAGTCGCTGAAAAACTGCTTATAATTCGGGTCAGGGTGCCAGATATGTCCGATAAGCTCTCACCACTTACATAGGCAGGAGGTAAAACAGAGTTTTGCAGTGCCCAGCGGTTGTAAAGAAACAGGGGAATCAAAAACAGACACACCCCACTCCCATAGCTTCCAAATTGCCTGAGTGTTCTTTTTAGATTGTACTCGTAACACTGGAGTGTACCAAAGAAAGCAGCTGCAGCCAGATAGAAACTAGCATAACGTATTGTTACTAAAAAACCCATAATACCGCCAGAGATGACTAGCGCTAGGATGCCTTGGCGGCTGACAAACCAAATCCAGAAGGGTAGTGCAGCCCACAGAATAATGTCTGTGCCCTGCCAAATCGGAGTAAAGAAAAACGGTAGGCTTAGGGCGAGCAGAAAGTTTCCGGGAATTGTCAGGTTGCTAATGCGTAAAGGCTTAGCCAATGGTTCTGATAAGATCAATCCCCACCCAGCCC
>DBAX01000017.1 GCA_002291895.1 Cyanobacteria bacterium UBA999 | reverse complement strand
GATCTCGACCTAGAGTTAGAACGCCTGCCGCCGCCTACGGAGCAAGTGTGGCAGGAACCTGCCCCGGAAGTGCCCCCCCCAGCCGCTGCTCCCCTTACCCCACCCCAAATGGAACTTCCCCAGGGGGAGCTGGTGTCCGGTAGCCCGATCTTGATTCTGCTGCGGCTCTCCCCGCGTCCCGGGCGCTTGGCGGTCAAATTTTGGATCAAGGATTGCCAGACCCGTGCCACAGTTGACGGCCCCCGATGGCTCCTAGAGGCAAGCCCCGAGGGTGAACAGCCGTCCCTGCTCTGCTTCCGCACCCAGGTTACCCTGCCCCTTGGCTGTTTGGAAGTGTCCTTTGAGGCGATCGCCCTGGATTTGGAGACCCAGCGCGAAAGCCGTAAAACCCGGATCACCCGGAGTGTGGTGCCCCCCCATCCCCTACTGGACGAAAAAATTTACGCTCCCTGAGGCGGAAGTTGGGGGCGGGCCCAGAGTAGGGCTTCGTGGGAATAGAGAACCATGCCCGGCTTGGCTGCCTTGGGGCGGCGCACGTACTGGGGACGGGTATACACCACCGGCACGGAGTCGCTGTGGCGGGCACGGCTAAAATAGGCTGCCAGTTCGGCAGCGGCCGCGAGATCGGCAGGCAGCACCTCAGCCCCTGCGGACAAACGCAGCAACACGTGACTGCCCGGAATCTCCTGGGCGTGGAACCACAGGTCGTAGTCGGTGGCGTAGCGGTGGGTTAGGAGATCGTTTTGATAGTTATTGCGGCCGACCCAAATTTCAAACCCACTGGGACTGGGGAATCGATGACAGTTGAGGGCCGGCTCCCGGCTTTTTTTGTCGCGGCGGCGATCGCCCGGCTCGGCAGCGGCAAGGTAGCCCTGTTGGTGGAGTTCCTGGCGAATTTCGGCCAGGCTATCTAGGGCATCGGGTTCTAGCAGTTGCAAAGCAGTGAGCACCTGCTCTAAGTAATCGCGTTCGGCCTCGGCTTCCTCCAGTAGGGGGCGAATTGCCGTCACGGCCCGCCGCAGCTTTTGACTTTTGCGGTAGAGGCGCTGGGCATTCTGTACCCCATTTTGGGTGGGGTCTAGGGCGATCGCCACGGGCACTCCGGTGGCAAAGTCCGGCAGGTACAGTTCGGTCATGCCTCCCCGCCATGCCGAGAGGTGGGCCATGAGTAAATCCGCTTGGGATCGGTACCGATCCGCCCCCTGGGATTGGACTAGGCGCTGCTTCAAGTCCGCGATCTTCACCGTTTGTTTCTTGATCTGGTGCTGCAACACCTGGTGCAGTTGCTGCTGCCGCTGCTGAAAGTGCTGTTGCTGCCAGCGATCGCCGTAGTAGGTATCTAGGGCACCGTGCAGAGGTAAGGCATGTTCGGGATCGGCCAACACCGAATAGCCCTGCTCGGTCAGGATAAAGCCAAATCGCTCCTCCGCAAGGATCCCCAACCACCGTTGCCACTGGGTATAGAGTGCCCGCCATTCTGGTTCGTCCGTCTCGGTCGTTGTCCGCCAAGGGGGGATGGCCGCTCGCCCCACCAAATCCTGGGCCAGACTGGTGCTGACCCCCCGATAGGTCTGCCGCAGACTGGTTCCCAGGGCTTGGGGCAATACGGTAAGGCGATCGCGCCACCGGTCCAAGGGTTCATCCCGGTGGGGAATAGCGCCCACTAGGGGCGGTGGCGGGACGTAGGACTCCCCTGTTTGGATGGGGCGGACTCGGGACTGGCGATCGCTCACTTGGTGGGCAGCCGTCACGATCAACCCCTCCCGATTGACCAACAGCACATTGCTATATTTGCCCATCAACTCCACGTACAGATGCCACTGGGGCGGCACACCCGGCCGTGGGGCAAACTCCAGATGCACCACCCGCTCCCAGGGATCGAGCTGCGTTATGCCCGTTAGGGCTAGGCCCGACACCTGGTGCCAAATCTGTTGACTGAAGGTAAAAGTATCGGGAATCGAGGGCGGCGGCGGGCTGAGGTGCATGCGAGCCGCTTGGGGATGCCAGGAAATCAGCAACCAGAGCCGCTGCTGAGCCGTTCTCAGGGAGAGAAACAGATGGGTGCGATCACGCTGATGCACCCGCTCCAGCTTGGCTGGCACGCAAGAGGCTCTTAGGTCAGCACAAACCGCGACCACCGTGGTTAAATCGAAGGGTTGCATACCCCCAACGGCCGAGTTTTTGGTCTAAGGCTTATCCAGTTCCGAGCGGGGGGGAACCTGCTCCGATGCGGGGCAGTCGTCGGAAATCAAAATTTCGTAATCCGGTGACTTAGGCACCGAGGACAAACGCTGCATCACCGAGCCAATGCTCTCCAAGCGAAAAAACTCCTCGAGGGCGCGTACTTCATCTTCATCCTCTTCGGTATAGCGCACGGTGACAATGTCACCCTCAATATCGACAATCCGAGCCTGATCTATCCAACGGTTCTGATCCCTAATGAACATGCACACATCGCACTTTGCTTCACACAACTGATAAATCTTGCGATGGAACATTCTTTTATTCCTTGTGACTTACAAATGGGACAGTGGAAATGCAGCTTTACCGCACTCTGGTGCACGCGGTAAAACTCCCTACATTGTAATTCACTGCCGATCGCTATGGAAAGCTTTAACCCCTAACCGCCCCAAATAGCCATTGGCCCCCACCAACAGCAACGGTGTCACCCAGTCCCCCCAGCGAACGAAGGGGGTAGTGCTATCCCGCAGGTAGACCGTGGCAGCGTGGGTTTCGGTGGTTTCAAACCCGGAGTACCACAGGGTTCGCCCATGGGGGTCAACGATTCCCGAGTAGCCAGTGTTGGTGGCCCGCACAGCCCAGCGATCGATCTCCACGGCCCGGGCCACATCCTGGGCATGGTGCTGGGCAGGCATGGAGGCGGCATAGTGGGCATTATTGGAGGCCGTCAGCATCAGCCGCCCGCCTGCTGCGGCCTGATAGCGGAAATGGGCAGGGAACGCCGATTCGTAGCAGATGCCCACCACCATTGGCCCCCAGGGGGAAGACACCCGCTGGGCCCTATCCCCAAAGGCTACTTCCCCCCGCAGGGGCGATAGCCGCCGGATGATGCCCCCTAAAACTTCCCGGAGGGGAATGTATTCGCCAAGGGGAACCAGACGTACTTTGTCGTAATGGCTGAGAACGGTGCCAGCTCCTTGGAGCAACACCAAGCTGTTGAAGTAGGTATCGGGCGAAGGCCCCCGGCGAAAGGTGCCTAGCCACACGGGAACCTTCAACTCCGCCACAGCCTGGTCGAAGGGCGATCGCTGCCAGGAGGGGTCGGGATACAGCAGCGGAATGGCCGTTTCCGGGGTCAAAACCAGTTCCACCCCCATAGCGGCCAGGCGTCGATACCCAGCGGTGTAATTCTGGACGGCAGTGTCAATGCCGGTACCCCGCAGTTTAATGCGGTTGGGAATATTACCCTGAATAATTCCCACCTTAAGCGGGGTGCCGATGTCCACGGGCTGGGTCAACTCCACAGCACCATAGAGGGCGATCGCCCCTCCCAGTCCCAGGGCGGCCAATCCGTAGCGCCCCCGCCGGGCCCGCCATGCCTCCGCTAGCAAACCATTGACCGCAACGATCGCCACAGATAGCCCCTGCTGCCCCGAGAGCCGCCCCAACTGCAACGCCACGAGGTTATCCGGGCTTTGGGTATAACCCAGGGCCGTCCAGTAAAGGGGGCCCCAACTCCAGAGGGTTTCCAGCCCCGCCATAGCGGCGCAGCCAATCAGCAGCTTAGCCGCCACGGGCAAATTTGGGGTCAGCCGCGCCATCAGCAGTGCCCAAAGCCCCGTGAGCACCACGCCCCATCCCGTAATTACCAGCCACACGGTGATGGCGATCGCCAAACTGTAGCCCCAGGGCACCCCCATCCAGTCCATGGGATGCACGCCCGTAATCCAAAACAACGCCATACCGTGGTAGGCAAAGCCCCACAGCCCCGCTGCGGCGATCGCCCTTTTTCCGCCATGGCCCTGGCAAAACAGCCACAGGGGCACCAGGGCCACCCAAGCCAACCACCAGCAGCGAAAGGGGTCAGGCGTTAACCCCATGGCTATTCCGCCTAAAGTTACCCACAGGTATGGCATCGTTCCCACCACATAATCTAACGTTCCTAGTGTAAGCAACAGTCTAGGTGCCCATGGCGGAATGGAGTCACCCATTACCGTACGGCTGCCCCAGATACGGATCGAAGCCAGCCCAAGCCATCCCGTCCAAAGCGCAGCGAATATTTGGGCTCAAATGCCATAAACTTTTGTGATTTTGTGTAAGGGTTTATAACCAGAGAAGTAGTCTTTGATACTTTAAGTTTTTCTTCAAGATCCTAGAAGCAGAGTCCTAGTGCGAATTTAGGTCGTTTCTGAGGAGTGATCAACTCTGGGGGATCGCTCTCCTGGAAATGATCCCAGGTTGAATTCGCTACAATTACCACAGGAATTTTAAATTTGTATTTTCCAAGACCGAAAAATATAGAATGCTTCGCTAGATTAGATGAATACTGTAGGTAAGAAATATTTTTATATACTTTTTTATCTTTAAAGTAATGCGCGCTCCAGTGCACTGCCGGTATATCTATGGCGAGTTCCATGCCCCACTGCAACAGCGCCGTATAAAAACACCCATAAATGCGGCACAAAATTAGGAGGTTTAGATCCCATGATGCAACGAATCCATTGCCCGAACTGCGGTGCCCTAGCGGAGCGCCACTACCATACCTTTCTCGGGGAGGTGCGTACCCAGTGCGATGCCTGTGACTATTTGCTCGTCACCTGTGCCAAAAGTGGGCGGGTGCTGGAGTCCTACGCCCCTGGTTTGGCGGTTTACAAGACTTCGCAGCGGGTGCAGATCCTACTAACCCAGGGAACTGCCGTACTACAATAAAGCTCTGTTGCGTTGGCGGTTAGTCGGGCGATGAAGCTAAAGCGTTTGGGGCACGTTGCCATCCGCGTGCAAAATATGGAGCAAGCGGTACGGTTCTACCAGAGTTTGGGTCTTGACCTGGCATGGCGGGACACCGATTGGGCCTACCTCAAGGCAGGAAGCGACGGCTTGGCCTTGCTTGGTCCAGATTATAAAAGCGCCGGAGCCCATTTTGGCTTTGTCTTTGATGATCGCCAAGCCCTAGGGGAGCATCATGATCGCCTGAAATCCCTGGGAATTACTGCGGGTGCGATTCACGATCATCGGGATGGCACGGCATCGTTCTACGGCAAGGATTTAGACGGCAATCTTTTTGAGTTTCTCTATGAACCTGTTTCCCCCCAGGAAGGCTAACTTAATGGGGGCAATGGATAAACTGTTGATTGCCAATCGGGGCGAAATTGCGCTTAGGATTTTGCGCACCTGCGAGGAACTGCAGATTCCAACGGTTGCAGTCTATTCCGTTGCCGATCGCAACTCTTTGCCCGTGCAACTGGCCACGGAGGCGGTGTGCATCGGCGAGGCTCCTAGCAACAAGAGCTATCTCAAAATTCCTAACATCATTGCGGCAGCCCTAACCCACAATGCCACGGCCATCCACCCCGGCTATGGCTTTCTGTCGGAGAATGCTCGGTTTGCCGAAATTTGCGCCGATCACAATCTCTTGTTTGTGGGCCCGAGCCCGGCGGCAATTTTGGCCATGGGAGATAAGTCCACGGCCAAGCGAACGATGCAGCGGGCCGGTGTTCCCACCATTCCCGGGAGTGAGGGGCTCCTTGAGTCGGAGGAGCAGGCGGTCAAGCTGGCGGTGCAGGTGGGCTATCCGGTTATGCTCAAGGCCACGGCGGGGGGCGGAGGGCGGGGTATGCGCCTGGTGTCTCAGCCGGAAGAACTGCTGCGATCGCTGCGGGAAGCCCAAAACGAAGCCCTCGCTGCCTTTGGCAATGGCGGCGTCTATCTGGAAAAGGTCATTGAAGAGCCCCGGCACATCGAGATTCAAATTTTGGCCGATAACTATGGCAATGTAGTGCACTTCGGAGAGCGGGATTGCTCGGTGCAACGACGGCACCAAAAGTTGCTTGAAGAAGCGCCGAGCGCTGTGGTGTCCCAAAAGCTACGGGATCAAATGGGGGCAGCGGCCGTTAAGGCAGCCAAGGCGATCAATTATGTGGGTGTTGGCACGATCGAGTTTCTTTTGGATAAGCACGGCAAGTTTTACTTCATGGAAATGAATACGCGCATCCAAGTGGAGCACCCCGTGACGGAAATGATTGCCGGGGTGGATTTGATCGCTGAGCAATTGCGGGTGGCGATGGGCGAGCGGTTGCGGTTCGCCCAAAAGGATATCGTTCTGCGCGGTCATGCCATTGAGTGCCGCATCAATGCCGAGGATCCCAAACATAATTTCCGTCCCCACCCGGGACGGATTAGTGGCTATCTGCCACCCGGAGGGACAGGGGTGCGGATGGATTCCCACGTCTATACGGATTATGAAATCCCGCCCTACTACGATTCGCTGATTGGCAAGTTGATCGTTTGGGCCCCGGATCGCCGTGGGGCGATCGCCCGAATGCAGCGGGCCCTGCGGGAATGTGCCATTACCGGTGTGCCGACAACCATTCCGCTCCACCAAAGGATCCTGGAGGATGAGGATTTTCAGCAGGGGCAGGTGTTTACCAATTTTGTGCCCCAACTGATGGCGCGGCTCTATGGCTAAAAGTCCATGCTAGTGGCCTTGGGTTGGGCGATCGCCACGGCTTTTTCCCTGGTGGTGGGGGCCTGGGCCAGTGGGCAGTGGCACCTAGACCTGGTACCCGGACTGGTGGTGACCCATGGCTTGATGGCAGCCCTGCAAACCGCTACGCTTTGGCACCGACTGCCCCGCTTCCGCTGGTGGTTTCCCCTATCGGGTGTGGGTGGGCTCCTAAGTGGCATGGGTAGCAGTTTCTATGCTTGGCGCCTCAGCGTGCATCCCGATTTGGAGATTGACTACCTGATTTCCTATCCCCTGCTGCGGGGCGGGATTTTGGCCCTCAGCCAATACCCTCTCCTGCGGCGCTGGCACCCCTATGCCATGGTCTGGATTCCTTGGTCGGCGATCGCCTGGTGGATAGGATTTCGGGCCGCCCTGGGAGTGATGCCTTCCCCCCACACCACCCTCGTCCTCGGGCTCGTCTACGGGGGGCTGACAGGAATCTACTGGTTCATTCCGCCGACTGAACCTCCTGAAATAGCCGATCCTCCGCTTCCCGGTCGTAGGTCGAAGCGTCCTTGATGTCGATTTTCCAACCAGTTAGGCGAACTGCAAGCCGCACGTTTTGCCCCTCTTTGCCAATGGCCAAGCTAAGCTGATCCGGTGCCACCAGCACGTGGGCCTTGCGATCAGCGGCATTCATAATCCGTACCTCCTGGATGCGGGCCGGACTAAGGGAATTGGCAATGTAGGTAGCCGGGTCGGGCGACCAGCGAATCACGTCAATTTTTTCACCGCGCAGCTCGGCCACCACCGACTGAATCCGCGAACCGCGAGCGCCAATACAGGCACCCACGGGATCCACATCCCGCTCAAGGGTATCGACGGCAATTTTGGTGCGGGGCCCTACGGAGCGCCCAGGGGGCTTGGTTTCCCGAGCCACAGCCACAATCCGCACGATTTCATCCTCTAGCTCCGGCACCTCATTGGCAAACAGGTAGACCACCAGTCCCGCATGGGCCCGGGACACCACAAGCTGGGGGCGGCGGCTCTGCTCGTCGTGCACCGCCATGAGGTAGACCTTGAGAGTTGCTCCCATGCGGTAGGGGCGCTCGCTACTGAGTTGCTCGCTGTAGGGAAGAACGGCCTCCACCTCCGGCTGACCAAAGCCGCTGCTGACCGCGACGATCACATCATTGTTTTCAAAGCGCAACACCCGCCCCTGCAGAACCGTTTCAGCTACTTCCTGGAATTCTTCTTTGATGAGGCGACGTTGCTGATCCCGCAATTTTTGGGAAAGAACTTGCTTGGTTTGGATCGCGGCCATGCGCCCGAAGTCCCCCTGCTCTGGGGTGACATCTACCACAACGGAGCCGCCAGCTTGGGCCTCGGGTGCTACCTCCCGGACTTCAGTAAGACCAATTTCGTGATCGGGATCCGTAACTTCAGCCACGATGGTTTTGGTGGCGAGCACCCGAAAGCCTTCCTCCTCCACATCTAGCTCGACATCAAAATTGTCGAAGTGATTTTCTTCAAACTTCTCGTGGGACTGCTTGTAGGTTTTGCGATATTTCTCATAACCCTTGAGCAGGGCTTCGCATAGGGCCGTTTCCACGGCCTGCCGCGGCAAGGAACGTTCCTTGCTAATGACATCAACCATGCCACCGAGACCAGGGAGCTTGAGTAGAGACATATTTTTTTGAGTTTCCTTATATTCAGTTGGCTTGGAGCATTGAACGTTGGTTATGTGCTGGTCAATTCTACAGTTTGCAGGACAGAACGGGGAATGTGAATCACTTTGCCTTTGAGGCTAAGGGTGACATGGGTCTCATCCCGTCCCATGAGTTGCCCCTTCCACTGGGACTTTCCGCCGTGGGGAGTGTGGGCTGTGGCAAGAACCATGAAGCCACGAAAGGCGGCAAATTCGCGATCGCCCTCTAGGGTACGGTTGGTTCCAGGACTCGACACTTCCAGAACGTAGGCATGGGGAATGATGTTCGCAGCATCGAGGGCGGCATCGAGGGCCGTGCTCATCCGCTCGCAGTCGTCTAGACCGGTGGCTTGCTCGGGGTTGCGAATGTCAACGCGCAAAACCGTCGGTTGGCGGTGCGTGTGCAAAAAAATATCGACGACCTCAAGGTTAAGGGGTTGAGCCACTGTCTGCGCTAGCTGGAGCAATTCTGGAATGAGGGGGTGACTCATGGGCAAAACCCACCGAAAATATTGAAGCAAAACTGTGGGCAATCCTAGCACATTGCTCCGACTCAACGGCTAGGGGTGTTACGGGCGGTAAAAAAGGATAGGTGCGATCGCAGTGGGGGCAACCCTTTACCAAAACAGCCAGAACTGTTAGGGTTTGGTCTGATTTTTCGGTGTAGCATTTAAAAGATAGGTAAAAATGTTCTTGCGCCTCAGCCAATTATGGCTTTTTTACTGACTAAATCAACGTCACGATGCAGCAGGGATGAAGTTCATCCTGCATCCTGATTTTTTCAAAAAGTCCCCGTTTGGCGGTGAGGTGGTAGGAAGTCAGCACATTAATAGCGCTATCAGGAGAAAAGTCATCGTGTAGGACTGACCCAAACAGAGCCAGTTCAGCAACGTGCCACCGTTGGCAAATTCAGCTAGTTGTTCTGGGGTAATTCCTAAACGAGATTGAAGTCTAGAGTCTAGTTGCAGTGTCGTCATCAGTCATCACCCCCTGAGTCTCTGCCCATGCGGTATTGGATGTCGTAGTTGATGAGGTCGCCCTTGTTCTTCGGCGGTGAAGCCTTAGGGTTGGGCAAGGACACTCATGCAGCAACTCCAACTAAGCCAACTTTAGTCGTCGGTTCTGGAATAATTTCTCCACGCTCTTGCAAAACTTCAAGGTAAAGTTCAATTGCCTCTTTAATATTTTCCTGAACTTCTTCAAAGGTGTCTCCAATACTCACGCAACCTGGCAAGTCAGGAACCATTGCGCCCCAGTTTGTTTCGCCTTGTTCGTAAATGACTGCATACTCTTTCATGGTCGATCCTCCAATTGAGCTTGTTTCCAAATCGATGCTAATGTCCCTTTGGGAATTTCGTCTCCGGGTTTGCCAGGAACGACTACAATTCCTGGCTTTGTTTCATGAGCAAGGATACGCTGGCTACCTCGCATTCGGATTTGATACCAACCATCGGCTTCTAATTGTTTGAGGACATCACGAACTTTCATCAGTCATCACCCCCTGAGTCTCTGCCCATGCAATATTTGATGTCGTAGTTGATGAGGTCGCCCTTGTTCTTCGTCGGTGAAGCCCCCGTAAAACATTTGGTGTTGAGCTAGGAGGCGATCAACGTTCATTGTCAATCTCCTTTTGGGGCAGCAACGGCAAAACAAACTCCAAAAGCTCAGGGATACTAGATTGGGTGACTTCCCAAGTTAAATCTAGATCAACTTTGTTATAGTCATGCACCAGCTTATCGCGCATTCCAGCCATTTGCTTCCACGGTATTTCTGGGTGGCTTTGCCGAAATTCTGGAGATAGCCGCTTGACAATTTCTCCAATAATAGTAACTTCATACAGGACAGCAAGGTGGGTTCGCTTGTCTTCCACAAATGATGATTGATTCATTCCTTGAATCAGTTCAATCACGGTTTGACAAGTCGTAGCAATGTCAATTAGATAGGTTTGGTCACGATTCATAAATCACTCTAGCTGTACTCAGAATTTCTTTTCGACGAATCCAGTTGGAGCTAGTTTCAACTGATTTTCTTGTGAGCAAGTCCACTTTTCGATGGCATAATTCCTCTAGCTCATACTGCATATCAACCAAATCCAGAAGGCTAACTTTGGCATTCGGCTGAAAGGTGACCAGCATATCGATGTCGCTATTGGTATGGAAGTCGTCCCGTAATACAGAACCGAAGAGAGCCAGTTCGCCGATCTGCCGACGCTGACAAAATTCTGAGAGTTTGTCTGAGGTGATGGAGAGCCGTTCCTGTAATTGAAAATTGAATGGAATGGTATACATTACTCATCACCTCCGTTGTCTCTGCCCATGCGATGTTTGATGTCGTAGTTGATGAGGTCGCCCTTATTCTTCGTCGGTGAAGCCCCCGTAAAACATTTGGTGTTGGGCAAGGACGCGATTCTCCACAGGAGAGGCTGCGCCAAAGATTTCGTCAATGATGGGTTTTAATTTTTTTATTAGCATTATCTCACCCATCCAGATTTTTTAAGATTGCTTGAATCTCTGGCAAGATATCAGGCAAATTAATGTGAATCACGTTCCAGAGAATATCGAGATCCAATTCGTCATAATCATGGATAACAACATCCCTCAAACCAGCCATTTGCCGCCAGGGGATCATTGGATATTGCTCACGAAACTCATTAGATAGACGCTTAGTTGCTTCTCCAATAACGATCAGTCGATATAAAATAGCAGCTTGTTTTTCGTCATTTTCTTGTAGATTATCTCGATTAATGTCCTGGGCATACAGTAGTGTTTGTTGGATAGCTATAGCAATATCCATTAATGCCTGTTTATCTCGCAGCATAGATGACCTCCGCTGAATCTAGAATCACCTGACGACGGAGGGCATTGTGGCTACTTACAATACTTTGATGAGTTAATAAATCGACAGGTCGCTTAAAAAGGGTGGCTAGTTCTTCTCGCATTTGGATGAATTCTAAACCCCAGGAGTGATTGGGAGTAAAGCTGACTAAAACATCAATATCGCTGTTGGTGGAAAAGTCATCGCGCAGAACTGAGCCAAAGAGGGCGAGTTCGGTCACTTTCCATCGCTGGCAGAATTCGGCAAGTTGTTCTGGGGTAATTCCTAATCGGAATTGCAGCCTAGAGTTAAGTTGCAGTGTAGTCATCAGTCATCACCTCCAGAGTCTCTACCCATGCGGTATTTGATGTCGTAGTTGATGATAAAGTCGAGTTCTTCGGCAGTGAAGCCGTAGTGTTGGGCAAGAACGCGATCGATTTCGTCAATGATGGGTTTTGACTTTGCTGGGAAAATACATTGAATCAAAAGAGTATCATGCTTAAACCGCATTTTACGTTCTTCTGATTTCTCATCAATGTCTTGCATGAGTTTCTGAGCCAATTCAACCAAATTATTACCATCTTTCTCAGCTTCTAAATCTGAAAGATTAATAGGCAAAGAATCTACTTCACGCTTGTTAACGTGGCGACAGTCTGAACAGACAGTAATAAACCAATAAAATAAATTTGAATTTAAGCAGCACAAAGCAATTTCTGCTTGTGATCTCGTTGGAAAATTTAGGTCTTTAAATTCCGAGGGTGGTCGTCGGTTTCCTTGCCCGTCAAGAACTTTTGGTTCAAAGTCAAGAACTTGTAGAAAATATCCTACTTTGCGAGAGTAAAAAATCCTCTCTGAACTTGATTTATTGTAGAAACGTTCTAATCTGCTTTTCTGAGAAAGCTTTGAAGATATATTGAACTCAATTTCTGAGGAAAATTTTGGTACCGTACCTTCTAAAAATGAAATTTCTGTTTTTGCATATCTTAGGCAATCAAATAGAATATCTCTTTCTGAGGAAGACCATTTGTTATAGCGAGTAGAAAATACTCTAGATGTTTTAGATTGCTTGCCAATTATGTGAATTGTCAACCTAATATGCTCTAGTCCTTCAAACAGTCGAGATGGACGATCATCAAAAGAACTAATATGGGATTCATGGGAGAGAAGAAGCTGTTGGAGAGGTTTATATCGATCTGTTGATATTGATGAAACAGGGATAATATACCCCTGATAGGTAAGCTGACTTCCAAGGGAAAAGCATCTCTCTATAACAAGTGCATATAGATTTCCTGCCGACTCGCAGCTATAACCCTTTATTTTGTACTGTTTAATTTCTTTATTCTCAATATATGGTGGATTACCGATAATTACATCAAAGCCACCCCGATCGATGATGCTGTAAAACTCCACGCACCAATGAAAAGGCTGATGGGTTTCCAGCCATTTTTGGAAAGCAGCGGCTTGTTTGGATAAGCCGTGTTCATACTCTTCTGCCAGGTAGAGATCGAGTTCAGTTCGTAAGGTTGAGAAGGCTTGTTTCAACAATTGCTTCGACTGGCGCAGAGCACGGCCATCGATATCTTCACAAACTTGGAGCGACTTAAATCGTTTAAATTCCATATCCGCCGCGATCGAGCTTTGAATAATGCGATTCAAAGTCCCTTCATCAAAAATCAAGCGGGCTTGGCCCGTAGCGCTATCCATGGCCATCGCTTGACAGACTTGCTCCAAAGAGGCAAAACCCACCAGGGTATTGCCAGCCCGAATATTAAAGTCAATATCAGGCAAAGGTTCTAGACCCAAGTTGGGTTTCTTGGGTTGGGGTTCCATCTGTGCCACCAGCTTCAAAAATAGCCGCAGCTTACAGATTTCCGTGGCTTCCTCCATGATGTCTACGCCATAGAGGTTATTGAGCATGATGGATTTCAGCACAAAGTAGCGGGGGTTGGGATGCTTCGCCATCTCCGCCAGCACCTTGCGGAAGTATTCGTAGCGCGGCTTGCCCTCACCCCCAGCCCCTCTCC
>DBAX01000043.1 GCA_002291895.1 Cyanobacteria bacterium UBA999 | reverse complement strand
CCCCCGCCGCCGATACCGCCGCCACCCCCGCTACCGATACTGCCGCCGAGAAGAGTGTGGTGCTCAGTTCCGGCACCTTTGTCACGGGAGAGCATGCCACCCGCGGAACCGTGCGCATCGTTCAGCAAAACAAGCAGCGGTTGCTGGAACTGGATGCTAGCTTTAGCACCTCCACGGCGGGGCCCGATCTTTTCGTCGTTTTGCACCGCTCCGCCGATGTGATTGGAGCCACAACCCCGCCCGCCTTTCCGATCAAGGAAGGCGATTATGCCCTACTCGCACCCCTAAAAAGCTACACCGGAGCCCAAAGCTATCCCATTCCCGATAACCTCAACTTGGCGGATTTCCCATCGGCAGCAATTTGGTGCCGTCGGTTCAATGCCACTTTTGGGGCGGCAACCCTCAAATCCTAGCCCGGTGGGGTCGCATTATGGAGACCTAGGCTTGGGGCTTGGGCTACAGAGCCTCGAAGGTCAACTCCGCCTGCAATTCATAGATGGTGCGTTGGGACACCCAGCCGTTGAGATTGGCAGTAGTAAGTTTGCTGTACCGGGGCGTGGCGATCGCCTGGTGTTCAAAGGGTGACCAGTGGCGATCGACCATCAGTTTATGCCCCAGTTCTAAATCCTTGGCAATGTCGCTGGTGCCATCGAATTGGGAGTAGCTGAGCCGGGCGCAGCGGGCCGCCGAAACCATGAGCCGCTCTTTGATGGGCAGGTGGAGATTCTGGGGGGTGAGCTGCCCCGTTTCTAGGTCGATGTGCCAGTGGGGATCGAAGGGAATGTGCACGCCGCCGGGGGGCACTGGCTGGGGTTGCCGTTGCTGGTACAGCTCCACCATGGCGATCGCCACTTCCCGGAAGTCGGGGTTAACATTTTCGGCGGTGCGCAGGTCAAAAAAATTCTCCCAATTGGTGCCCGAAACAAGAACTGGAACGCGGGCAAAGGGTTCTAGCAGCCGGTTGCCCATGTCCTTGTGGGTGTCAATGGCGCTGAGTTGCTCGGCATGGGCGATCGCCGCTGCCATGGCCGAGAGCCAGTGGGCTTGGGCTTGGGCCGCTGCCGCCGGATCCATCTCCCGCCCGACCATGCCCCGCTGATTGGCCGTGAAGGTGGGAATGTAGGGATCGGCCTGGATTTTTTGGATGCGTTTGGCGATGGGAATGGCGCGACTGCTTTCGGCATTGCGGGAGAGCACGCGATGGGTATTGAGTTCGGCCAGCAGGCAACGGGGAAACCGGGGTAGCAGAAAGGTTGTCAGGCGATCACCCGTCCCCTGATTCAAAGAATCCGCCAGGATCAGCACATCGTGGGCCATACTTACCCCCGCTGCACGCTAGGCAGTTCTAGGCGCTTGGCCTGTTCCTGCATGGTGCGAAAGACGTTGTAAAAGCCATTGGCCCGAGAAGGAGTAAGGCTCGCCGCAAGTCCGGTTTCGGTGATAAATTCCGGCGAGAGGGTCTCCACTTCCTTTTGGGTCAGCCCATTCATCCCCGCCGCCAAGAGCCCCACAAAGCCCTTACTGATCAGGGCATCGGAATCCCCCTGGAAGATCAGGCGCTCATCTTGGTCAAAATCCGCCGTGACGTAGACCTGGGAAACGCAGCCCGCAACGCGATTGCCGGGTGTTTTGAGGGATTCGGGGAAGGGGGGCAGTTTTTTGCCGTAGAGGATCAGTTGCTCGTAGCGTTGCTTGGGGTCAGACAATCTCTGGAAGCGCTCAATAATGCGTTGGAAGGAGGGGGGAATCATTGGTTGGGAAACGTGCGGCACTGAATGGGCAAAAACTGAAGCTTTGCTCAAAATTGGAACCTTACTATAGCTGCGTTGCAGGAAGCAAATTCGGATTACTATGATTTATTTTATGTGAGCACCGTAGGGGGAAGTCATGTCTGTTTTGGCGTTGTTGCGCGATCGCTTTGCCCAAGCCTGCCATCGGGCCTTTGACCTCCCCCTAGATTTTGATCCGGCGATCGCCGCGGCCAAGGATCCCAAATTTGGTGACTACCAGTGCAATGCCGCCCTCAGCCTAGCTAAAACCCTGCAGCAACCGCCCCGCACCGTAGCCCAGGGCATTCTTGACCACGTGCACCTCGAAGATTGCTGTGCTGCCCCAGAAATTGCCGGCCCGGGATTTATCAACATCCGCCTGCGCCAGGATTTTTTAGCCCAGCAGGTGCAGCACATGCTGACGGATGACCGCCTAGGGCTTCCTACCGTGACCCGCCCTCAGCGCATTATTGTCGATTTTTCTAGCCCCAACATTGCCAAGGAGATGCACGTCGGCCACCTGCGCTCCACCATCATTGGCGACTGCCTGGCCCGGATTTTGACCTATCTAGGGCACGATGTGCTGCGGCTCAACCATGTGGGGGACTGGGGCACCCAATTTGGCATGCTCATCACCTACCTCCGCGAAGCCTGTCCCGAAGCCCTCGTGCAGTCCGATGCCCTTGCTCTCGGAGATCTCGTTACCCTGTACCGGGCGGCCAAGCAGCGGTTTGATGAAGATGCGGCTTTTCGCGAGTCGGCGCGGCTCGCGGTGGTGGATTTGCAGAGTGGAGAGGCGATCGCCCGTCAAGCCTGGAACCTGCTGTGCGAACAATCCCGCCGCGAATTTGCCAAAATCTATGGGCTTTTGGATATCACCCTTACCGAGCGTGGCGAATCTTTTTACAACCCCTATCTGGCAGCCGTGGTCGAGGACTTGGTGGCCGCCGGATTGGTGCAGCAGGACGAAGGGGCAACCTGCGTCTTTTTGGAGGGATTCACCAACAAAGACGGCAAACCCCTACCCCTAATCGTTCAAAAATCCGACGGTGGGTACAACTATGCCACCACGGATTTAGCCGCCGTGCGCTATCGCATTACTGAGGATCGCGCCGATCGCATTCTCTACGTCACCGACATGGGGCAGTCCGGACACTTTGCCCAGGTATTTCAAGTGGCCCAGCGTGCTGGCTGGGTTCCCGAGGGAGTGTCCCTCATCCACGTCCCCTTTGGTCTGGTGTTGGGCGAAGATGGCAAGAAGTTCAAAACCCGCTCAGGAGACACCGTACCCCTCAAATCCCTGCTGGAGGAGGCGATCGCCCGGGCGGAGCGAGATCTAGGCGATCGCAATCCCCAAGCCGATGCCCCCTTCATTCAGACCACCGCCCAGGTTATCGGCATCGCCGCCGTCAAATATGCCGACCTCAGCCAAAACCGCACCAGCAATTACATCTTCAGCTACGACAAAATGCTATCCCTCCAGGGCAACACCGCACCCTACCTGCTCTATGCCTACGTCCGCCTCTGCGGTATCGGTCGAAAAGGGGGCATTGACCTCGAAAAGCACCCCCTTTCCCCTGAGCAACTACCGCACTTTAGCCTCGAAGAACCCTCGGAATTGGTCTTGGCCAAGCACCTGATCCAGTGGGGGGAAACCATCGAAGCCATAGCTACAGAGCTTCTTCCCAATCGCCTTTGCCAATATCTCTTTGAACTGAGCCAGAAATTCAATCAATTCTTCGAGCAGTGCCCCGTTTTGCAGGCGGAGGAACCCCGGCGATCGCACCGGTTGGCCCTGTGTCAGGTTACGGCCCGCACCCTCAAGCTGGGGCTTGGGCTGCTGGGTATTCCGACGGTGCCACGGATGTGATACGTCAGAACGCTCGGACTCCGTTGAGCTTTGCAACGCCTTCCCCGAAATTGAGAACTGCAGCGGTGCCGGGTATTGCCGCAGGGGATACTTCGACCAGTTTAGCAACACTGTGATTGTGATTACCTACGGCGATCCGCGAAGGAACGGGTTTATGTCGTCCGCTGGTGGTTAGAAAAGTCAGCGCGATCACCCCATGCGCGTTCCGCAGCGCGTTCTGAGGCGCGTTTGAGGTAACGGGGATAGAATCCCAGCACTCAATCGGCATCAATATCTTTTTGCATATCTGCTAAATAGGCATCGAGTTCCGCTTCGTTCTGAAAGACTTCGTGAATCGGCACTGCCTTGACGATTTCAAAAACCCGTTGTACTTGGGGGCTAAGGCTGACAAAGCACACCGTTCCGGATCGCCCCTTCATCATCTTGCGCGCCTTGGCAAATACCCGCAGCCCGGCACTGGAGATGAAGCTCAGTTTTTCTAAATGGAGAATTAGGGTGGCAACTTCTGGCAGCACCTCACCCAAAAACTCCTCAAAAGATGCCGCCGTATCTGTGTCGAGGCTGCCATTGAGGTAGATGTGCTGGGTGGCAGGTTGGGAAGGATTCAGGGGTTGGGGATCGATAACGAGGGGCATAGGGATTGCGTATGAGCGTTTGCTGTTCGCCATTGTCACATACTCATGGGAGCGATCGCAGAAACACGGTTAGGACATTTTGCCCATCGCGGTAGGCGTACTTCACGGCATCGGCCAGCTGCTGCACCAAAAAGAACCCCAAACCGCCTTCGGCCCGCGCATCATCCTCGGCATCCAGGTCAGGGGGTGCCACTTCCGCTAGGGGATTAAAGGGGGTGCCGCCATCGACAAAGGTCATCGTCAGGTGGGGATCGGCAATTTTGAGGCTGAGGCCGATGGGCTCCGGTGGATGACCGTAGTGGATGATATTGACCAAGACCTCCTCCGCAATCAACTGACAGTTTTCAATCACCGCATAGGGTAGCTTCTGTCGCTCCAGCAGTTCGCCGATGCGCTGCTTCACGCAGGCTAGCTCCGTCGGCTGCTGATTGATGGTAATGTGCCACTCCATAGCGTGAGGTTCCTCCGAAAAAGGATGGGGGGGTTGAAATTGAACTGCGAGCAGGGTGAGGCGCACTCCCCACTAATTGCCGGTAGTGGTGCTGCATGGTGCGAATTGTGCGTGAGGGATTGGCATTTGGGAGGGTATTCACAATCTCGATCAGGCGATCGGTTGAAAAAAAATGTGCCATAGGCGCTCAGAGCCTCGGTGATGCCATCGGTATACAACAAAAGTAAATCATTCCGGTGGAGGGAATGGAACTGGGAGAGATCGTTGGGGTCGGAGTCTAGCCTTAGCGGCGAGCCCGTTTCTAGGGAGAGGAGCCTCCCCTGCCCCTGACTTAAAAGAATCGGGGCATCGTGCCCCCCACTGGCATAATGGAGTACTCCAGTTTTGAGATTGAGCACACCGTAAAAAAGGGTGACAAACTGACAGTCTGCGTTATCGTGGCAAAGCTCGCGGTTTACCGCCGCTAGAATCTGGGACGGTTCGGATATCTGCTTCCCCTGGATCCGGATGAGGGCGACGGTTTCGGCCATCGATAAGGCTGCAGGAATTCCTTTATCGGCCACATCGCCAATCACGAGCAGTAGGGGCTGTTCGTCAACGAAAAAGAAGTCGTAGAGGTCTCCGCCGACAATGCGGGCGGGCTGGTGCAGAGCCGGCACATCAAAGGCGCTGTGGGGGCTGGCAGTGACGATGCTTTGGGGCAACATTGAGTTTTGGATTTGGCTGGCGATCGCCAGTTCACTTTCCAATTTTTGGCGGGCCGCGGTCGTTTCCTGAAGTTTGTGGATGTATTCACGCAGGGGATTACGCATGCGGATAAAGGAGCGATTGAGCTGTCCCACTTCATCCTGTTGCCGCAGTTCCGGCAGGGGGGTGTGCCAATTGCCCTGGGTGATGTCCTCCATCGTGCGCGTCAGGGACTGTAACGGTCGCACCATCAGCCGCGATGCCCCAATAATCACCCCACAGATGAGGAGCATATCCTTAATCATTGACACAACGATCAGCACAAAATAGCGCCCAACGAAGTGCTGCAGTTCACGGGTCGCAAAGATCAATCCCACC
>DBAX01000035.1 GCA_002291895.1 Cyanobacteria bacterium UBA999 | reverse complement strand
CGGGGCAGGGTGTGGTGGCGTTCTTGCCAGGTTTGAATTTGCTGGTCGAGGAGGGTGATATGTTCCTGAAAGTGGTCGAGAACGGTGTGGAATTCCTGGTGTAGGGGGCGATCGCAGGTGGGGCAGACCCCGTCCTGCCCGGCGCTGTGGATGGCGTGGTGCTGGGCGTGAAGTTTTTGGCGTTGCTGCTGGGCGCTTTGAATGTGGGTGGCCACTTGGGTGCGCTCCCCCTGCCACTGCTGCTCGAGGGTTTTGAGAGCTTGGCTGGTGGTGGCAATCTCCTGCTCGAGGTGGGCGATCGCGGTGGCTAGGGACTCTTGGCGGGTTCCCAGGTTGGCGTGTGCTTGCAGGTGTAGATCGCGCTCGGCAATTTGGGCACCGAGGCGATCGATCTGTTCCTGGAGGTTGCGGTGGCGCTGCACCTGTTGCTGTAGCTGATTGAGGTGCTGCTGTTCGGTTACGAGACTGGCATAGGGAAGCAGGTGCTCCTGTAGCCACTGGAGGCGATCGTTGGCGGCACTGAGGTCGCGGCTTTCGGCTGCCAGTTCGTCGCGGCGTTGCTGCTGGCTTTGGATTTGGCTGGTGAGTAGCTGCAACTGTTGGGTTAGTTCCCGCTGGCGATCGCGTTGCTGCTCTAGGGCCGCCAAGTGGGGGGTGAGGCGATCGCGCTCCTGCTGGTGGGTTTGGAGGGTGGTGGCGGCGGCTTCCACTTGGGTGTGCAGGGTGCCTAGCTGGGCCGTAACACTTTTGAGGTCAGACTCTACTTGCCCTAGTTCCTCGAGTCCCCCCTGGAGGCGGCTGATCAGGAGCCTTTGGGCCTGGCGATCGCCCCGAATGGTCTGGGGTTTGCCCGACTCCCCCTGGCATTCCATGAGGCGATCGTAGCCCAACATCCGGGCAATAAAGCGCTCGCGGTCGGCACTGCCAGAGAGGGTACCCAGAAATTGGAGTTCCTTTTGCCCGGTGAAATAGCTATTAAAAAATTCCTGGTGGGTCATGCCCAGCAGCTTGCTCAGCACTTCATTGGTGGCCTTGGTGGAGTTGGCCAGCACCCGCTGATCCTGAAACACCTCGGCAGTACCCTTGCTGGCCGATTGCGATCGCCGTACCCGGTAGGTCTGGCCGCCGTAGACAAAGGTAAGCTCCGCCACCGCCGCCGAGCGCCCCGGAGCCCGCCGCCAAATGAGCGATTCCGTTGTGCCCCGCACCACGCCAGCCTGATTGCCGTAGAGGGCCCAGGCGATCGCCTCAAGAATCGTGGTTTTCCCGGCTCCGTTTTCCCCCAAAATGCCCACCAAACCGGCAGGAAAGGATAGCTCGGTGGCCCGGTGCTGGCGGAAGTTTTCGAGGTGCAATGAGAGAAGACGCATGGCTAAGTCAAGATCGAGGGTGGGCGGGATGGGGCATTTTATTGAATATCATTGAATATCAAGGATCTGTTCCCGGGGATGGCGCTCCCTGTCGCCCGCGAACACCAAAATCCCCCGATCCAAGAGGCGCTCCCGGGGAATCTGGGTAATGGGCACGGCGATGACCCGGAAGGCTTGCTCCTGCTGCAGCAAAATATGCAGGCTGAGGTGTTCGGTGGGCAGGGTGACCACGGCTAGGGCAGATAGGCGATCGGTGGCACTGTGGAACTTGATGCCCTGGCTGCCCAAACTACCCCGCACCGTGGGGCGCAGCAGGTCGGCGGGCAAGCGCTTGGCAAAACCATCGGCGGTGAGCAGCACCAATTCCGTCTGGGGGGCCGCATCCAGATCGAGGACATGGGCAGCCACGAGGCGCTCCCCTTGACGCAAGCGGATGGCAATGGAACCCACCGCCGCCCGGGACAGGAGGGGCACTTGGGATAGATCCGCCGCCAGCCGCAGCAGCCGCCCCGTGGAAGTAGCGATTACCAGATGCTGGTGCTCGGCTGCGGCCCCCACCCAAAACAGACCATCGTCCTCAGTTTTAAACTTGGTGACGACCAACCCCTTGGCGGTAAGATCGCCCAGCTCGGCGGCCGGAATCCGTTTCATGAATCCTTGGCGGGACAGCACCACCAGACTGGTATCGGCGGGCAGTTCCGGCGGCAAAACCCAGGCCCAAGCGAGGCCCTCGGCGGTGTCGGGGAGCAGCATCGGCAGGGGTGCTCCCCTCCCCTTGGCGCTGCGGCCCTGGGGAATTTGGTTGAGGGGTAGGGGAACAACCTTACCCCGGGCGGTAAACAGCAGCAGGGGGCGGGCTTCTGTCACCGTCAGGCTCTGCCAAATCAAATCATCACTGGGATGGCTGGGTTGGTTCTTGGGCGGCGCTTCCCAGCGACGGACATACCCGCGGCGGGTAATCTGCACGTGGGCCTCAGCGGGGGCAGCGGGGAGCACTTCCACCACAGCCGGACTGGCATTCACGGACACCACTTGGGTGCGACGGGCATCGGCGTAGGTTTTCTTTAGATCCCGCAGGTCCTTTTTCAGGCTTTTCAGCAGTTCCCGGCGATCGCCCAGCAATTTGGTAAATCGTTCCTGCTGCCGCTGCAAATCGGTTTGTTCCGTCAGCAAGTTTTGCCGCTCCTGGGTCGTGATCCGGCGCAGGGGCAGGGAGAGAATGGCATCGGCCTGGGCCGGGGAAAGATTGGCCCATTCCTGGAGGGCCGTGCGGGCGATCGCCGGAGTAGCGGCTTGGCGGAGGCAGGCGATCAGGGTATCGATATCGGCTAAAGCTGTGACCAGACCCTCGGTGATGTGCAGCCGTTGGGAAACCTGGGCCAACTGATGGCGGTACTGGCGGGTGAGGGTGGCTTCGCGAAACTGCAAAAACTCCTGGAGCATCTGCCGCAGGCTGACCTGGCGCGGTATGGCTCCCCCCGCACTGGGACAGACGGCCAGCAAAATCATGCCGTAATTAATTTGGAGGGCAGTTTGGCGGTAGAGCTTTTCCAGCAATACCTCGGGTACGGTGTCTTTGCGTAGCTCGATGACCACCCGCATGCCCTGGCGATCGCTCTCGTCCCGAATATCGGCAATTCCTTCCAGCTTGCCCTGATTCACCAGTTCGGCCACTTTTTCGATCCAGCCGGCCTTATTGACCTGATAGGGCAACTCAGTCACCACTAATGCCGTGCGCGATCGCCGCCCCTTGCCCCGCTCCAGCTCTTCGACCGCCACCACACCCCGCAGGGTTAGGCTGCCCCGCCCCGTGCGGTAGGCCGCCACTACGCCACCATCGTGGAGCAAAATGCCCCCGGTGGGAAAGTCCGGGGCCGGGATCAGCCGCTCCAGATCTTCGTCTGGCAGGTCGGGGCGATCGATCAGTGCTAGCAACCCATCCACCAGTTCGCCCAGGTTGTGGGGCGGAATGTTGGTGGCCATACCCACGGCAATACCCGACGCACCATTGAGCAACAGCAGCGGCAGCCGCGCTGGCAACACCAGGGGTTCCCGCACCGAGCCATCGAAGTTGTCGCCAAAATCGACGATCGCCTCGTGGATATCCGTCAGCAGTGCATCCTGGGCAATGGGGGCGAGGCGACACTCCGTGTAGCGCATGGCCGCCGGGGGGTCGTCATCGACGGAGCCAAAATTGCCGTGCCCGCCAATGAGGGGGTAGCGGCTGGCAAAATCCTGCACCAGTCGCACGAGGGCATCGTAGACCGACTGGTCGCCGTGGGGGTGGTACTTACCCAGCACATCCCCTACCACCCGGGCACACTTGCGAAAGGGACGATCCGCCGTGAGCCCCAGTTCGTGCATGGCGTAGAGAATGCGGCGGTGTACCGGTTTCAGTCCATCCCGCACATCCGGCAGTGCCCGCCCGACAATTACACTCATGGCATATTCCAGATAGGAACGCTGCATTTCCTGGTGCAATGCCGTCGGCACAATGCGCCCGCCGTTGGCATCCCCCCAATTTAGCTGCTGCTGCTCTGCCTTCGTCATGCGCGATCGCCCGTAGTCGTTGCCCGTAGTTCTCGCCCATTTTGCCGCAAAAGGCAATAGAATATGCCCCAGAAATCTACACCGCGAGAGCTGCCCATCCCCATGTCCCAGAGAACTGCCCGCCAGTGGATCATTAATGTAGTGTTGGTGCTTGTCTCCGTTGCCTTTATGGGGGTGTCCCTTGCCCCCATGCTCGGTGGGCTATTTTCGGCAAATCCCACCCCTACCCCCGAAGCGGACACCATCTCCGAGCAGGATCAGGTCAAAATTCAGATCCAGGGTTTTGAAGCTGTGCTGCGGCGGGAACCCAAAAATCAAACCGCCCTCGAGGGCATTGTTGGACTCAAACTACAAATCGGCGACATTCGCGGTACCCTCGAACCCCTGCAAACCCTGGCCGAGAGCTATCCCGACCAAGTGCGCTATCGCGTAGCCCTGGCCCGCACCTACATCCAACTCAAGGAATTTAAAAACGCCACCGATACCTACCGCAAAATCCTCGCCACCAACCCCGGCGATCCCGAGGCGCTCCAAAGCTTGGTGGGTTTTGAGTTGCAGGAAAAACGCCCCGAGGCGGCGATCGGCGTGCTCCAGGAGGCGCTCAAAAATGCCGCCACCGCCAACCAAGTCACCCCCGGCAGCGTTAATGTCACCTTCATCCACTGGCTCCTGGGCGAAGTGTACCGCGACCAAAAGCGCTATGCCGAAGCCCTTGCTAGCTTCGATGACGCCCTCAAAAGCGATGACAAGGATTTTCGTGGGCACCTAGGCAAGGCCCAAGTGCTCCGATCGCAGGGACGTAAGGAAGAAGCCCAAGCCCTGTTCGCTAAGGCGGTGGATCTCGCCCCCCCCGATGTCAAAGACCGGGTCAAGGAATTGGCCACTGCTCCAGAAAGTACCACCCCCCCCAAGCCATGATTCAGCTTTACTACTGGCCCACCCCCAACGGACACAAAATCACCATCTTCCTAGAAGAAGCCGACGTGCCCTACCAGATCCATCCCATCAATATTGGGGCGGGCGATCAGTTTCAACCCGAATTCCTCAAAATTGCCCCCAACAACCGCATGCCCGCGATCATCGATCCGGAGCCCCAGGAGGGCAGTGCCCCCCTGTCGGTGTTTGAATCGGGCGCGATTTTGCTCTACTTAGCTGAAAAAACCGGTCTTTTCTTGCCCAGTACCCTTGGCGATCGCACCCAAGTCCTGCAATGGCTCTTTTGGCAAATGGGCGGCCTTGGCCCCATGGCCGGGCAGAACCACCACTTTTCCCAATATGCCCCGGAAAAAATTCCCTATGCGATCGCCCGCTATGTCAACGAAACCAACCGCCTCTACGGTGTGCTCAACCGCCAACTTGCTGATCGCGACTACATTGCCGGCTCCTACTCCATCGCCGACATGGCCTGCTATCCCTGGATTGTGCCCCACCAAAAGCAGGGACAAAACCTCGCCGAGTTCCCCCACCTGCAAGCCTGGTTTGAGCGCCTAGCCCAGCGTCCGGCCGTGATCTGCGCCTACGCCAGGGGGGCTGCCATCAGCCAAGAAACTCCCATGACCGATGAAGCTAAAAAAATTCTCTTTGGTCAAACCGCCGCATCCCAGGGCTCGGAGTGAAGCAACTTCTTTTCGAGGAATAGGGCCCTACCCATCGCCGGATCGAGCATAAAGTTGTCAAAGCCAAAGGCCCGATATACCGACTGCGCCCGATGGTTTCCCTCCAAAACCTCAAGGGTTAGCTTGCAGCAGCCCAGGGCAACGGCTAGGTGCTCGGCTTCCTGGAGCAGCCTCTTAGCAATGCCCCTCCCGCGGTAGGGGGGCGCAACGATAAGGTCGTGAATGTTCAACAGGGGCTGGCAGGCAAAGGTGGAAAAGCCTTCAAAGCATACCGCCAGCCCCGCCGGATCCTGGTCAACAAACGCTAGGATCCCGTGGGCAAACGGGCGGCGGGCTAGTTCTTGGGGTAGATGGGCCTTGGCAAATGCCGACAGGGGTTGGCCGCCGCCCATCGGGTCGAGGGCATAGGCTTCCAGTAACTTCCCCAGGGCTTGGCAGTGGGCATCCAAAGCGAAATCGGCGCGGGTGAGTTCTAGGGCCATGGGTTCTAGATGGCTTGGATCCACTCGTGGAGTTGGTAGCCTGTCCAGATGTGGTTCTGCCAGTAGGGGTCGGCTTCGACTAGGGCCCGGGCGGTGGCTTCATCAGCCGCGCAGTAGATGCCAAAAACCTGGGTTAGATCCTGGGTGGGCCCGATGGTGAGTACCTGCCCGGTGCTGTGCAGGTGTTGGAGGTATTCGAGGTGGGCTTGGCGGTAGGGAGCGCGCTGCTCTAGGACGCGATCGCAGTAGGTACCCCACAGAACAAATTTTTTCATGGTTGCCCTAGTTACTTGACCAGACCCGAGCGCAGGGCCCGCACCGCCGCCTGGGTGCGATCATCGGCGCAGAGTTTATTCAGAATGTTCCGCACGTGGGTTTTGACCGTGCCCACGGTGATGTAAAGGCGTTCGGCAATTTCGGCGTTGCTGAAGCCGTTGACAATTTCGGAAAGCACTTCTAGCTCCCGCTCGGTCAGGGGCGTAGCTTGGAGAATCTGCTGATACTCGGGTTCGGCGGCTTCGATTTCGATTTTGGCGCTTGGGCGACGGATTTGGGAGAGCACCACAGAGGCGATCGCCGGATCGATCCAGGCATTCCCTTCGGCCGTGAGTTTGAGGGCTTGGATGAGGTTTTCTGAAGAAATATCTTTGATGCAATAGGAGTCGGCACCGGCAGCAAAGGCCGCGAGGACAGATTCCTGATTGTCGGTAAGGGTGAGGATCAAGACCTTGAGGGACGCCAATTCCTCAGCTTCGGGGGACTGGGACTTGACTTGGCGGGTCACTTCAATGCCGTCCATATCGGGCAACCCCAGGTCAATGATGGCAATGTCGGGCTGGGTTTGGTTGATGAGGGCAATGCCGTCGGCACCCGTGGCGGCCTCGCCCACAAAGTGAATGTCACTGCGCTGCTGCAACGTGATCTTCATACCCATGCGGGTAAGGTCATGGTCTTCAATGAGCACGACACGGATGGGTTGGGCCATAGCATCACCAAGAAACTGTGTTCAGGATTACACAGATGGGGATGTCATGCAATGGGGGATGACTCCCCATCGTCCCAGGAGTGCAGCGGCGATCGCACCTTCATGGGCAGGCTGGCTTCTGGGGAGGTCAGGATTCCAGCCCAAGCACAAAAAAGGCGATCGCCCCAGGTAATCCCCAGGGTGCGGCTTTCGGGGGAGCAGGGCAGGATCTGCCAGCGCAAGCAGCCGGCCAGGGCGGCCTCCGTCAGGCTGTCGGGATAGCGCCACCAGGATTGGGGGGCATCAAGGCCGAGTAAAAGGGGATACCACTCCATCACATCTGCGGGTAGGTAGGCAGCGGCAATTCTACTGCTGGCAGCTTCCTGCAGTAATTCGGGCAGGATCGGGGCGGCGCTGGCGGTGGTGGAGGCCACCAAGTAGCATAACCG
>DBAX01000018.1:4905-5853 GCA_002291895.1 Cyanobacteria bacterium UBA999 | reverse complement strand
GCGGGGCGGACAGGGTGCGATCGCTGTGCAGGTGCAGTTGGAGCCAGCGGGTAGGGGAGGCGGGGGGCTGGTGCCAGGTATTGGAGCCCATGGCAAAAAAAGTTTGGGGCGATCGCTGGGCTATGCCGTTGTCGATTTCCTTGAGCCAAAAGTCGAACCAATCTACTTGGTAGGTGTCTACGGGCGATCGAGCGGCTGGGCCAAAATTGACATCGCCCACCTTGGGGAGCCAGGGCATGTGCTGCCACGGGCCAATGATGCAATGCTGGGGGTAGGTCGTTGCTGCTTGCGATCGCCCGTAGGTGTGCCAAGTGGCCTCAATAAACAGATCGTACCAGCCAGCAACATGGAGGGCGGGCAGATCGTAGCTGTCGAAGCGGGTGATGGGGTTTAGTTCCTGCCAATAGCTGGAGCTAGGATCGCTTTCCCGGAGCCAGTCGTAGAAAAAGTCATCCATGGGCGCAACGGACAGCATCGGCAGGGTCTGGAGGAGTTCCGGTAGGCGCTGCTGGGCGGCGAAGGTGGCGCTGGCCCGGGCGTCATCCCTACGGAATTGGGCATGATTTTGGGTCAGTTGCAGTCCCCAAGTGAGCAGAAAGTCCCAGCAGGGCATCCCACCCCAGTAAAACCAGCCATGGTACAGATCCGCTGTGGCCATCGCCGGGCAGATCGTAACCAGTCCGGGGGGGGCCATCACCGCCGCCTGAAACTGGGTCACGCCCTGATACGAAAACCCATACATGCCCACGCGGCCGTTGCTACCGGGTAATTCCTGGGCACACCACACCACCGTGTCGTAGCCGTCTTCGTATTCGTGGCGAAAGGGATAGAAATTGCCCTCGGAAGAGCCGCACCCCCGCACATCTTGGATTACGACAATGTAGCCCTGCATGGCATACCAACTGGGGTGCTTGTAGGTCACCGTTGAGGCGATCGCCCGGCCGTAGG
>DBAX01000018.1:0-4839 GCA_002291895.1 Cyanobacteria bacterium UBA999 | reverse complement strand
CTGGGCGATCGCCGCCTGCAGTTGGGTCACCCCCTGATAGGAAAAGCCGTACATCCCCACGGTGCCGTTGCTGCCGGGCAGATCTTGGGCACACCAACGCACCGTATCGTAGCCATCCGCCACCTCGTGGCGAAAAGGATAAAACGTCCCCGCGGAAGCGCCGCACCCCCGCACGTCCTGGATGACCACGATGTACCCCCGCCGCGCATACCAAGAGGGGTGGCGATAGGTCACCGTCGAGGCGATCGCCCGGCCGTAGGGCAACCGCATTAGCAGAACGGGCAAAGGTGTGTCCACCCCCCGGGGACGGTAGATGTCCGCCGTAAGCCGCACCCCATCGCGCAGGGGAATTGGCACCGCCCGGGTAACGGTCACAAACTCATGGAAGGCAACGGTGGGGGTGTTCATGGGAGCACGCCAAGGGTCTTCACTTCAGGGTGGAGGGCGATCGCCCAACGGTTGCCAACCTCGGACTGGACGTGGCAAAGAACGCGCCAGACATCGCTGGCGGTCGCGCCGCCAAGGTTCACGATGAAATTGGCATGGAGGGGAGACACCTGGGCCTGGCCGATTTGAAATCCCTTGAGACCGCATTGTTCGATCAACCTGCCCGCCGCATGCCCCTCGGGATTGCGAAAAACGCTGCCGCAACTGGGCTGGTGGTAGGGTTGGGTGGTGTGGCGATGTTTGAGCTTGGCTTGGGTATCTGCGACGATCGCCTGGGGATTGCCGCCGGGATGGAGTTGGAGGGTGGCTTGGGTGACAAAGAGCGTGCTTTGGTTTTGCAGGATGGAACTACGGTAGGAGAAATTAAGTTCGGTGGCGGTAAGGGTAGCGCTGTGGCCCGAGCGATCGCCCACGGTGACTGAAACGACGCAGTCGGCGGCGCATCCCCCCTGGGCTCCGGCGTTCATGGCGATCATCCCCCCCACCGTGCCCGGAATGCCAATAGCCCACTCAAGACCCGCCCATCCCCGCTCCGCTGCCAGCAGGGCCAGGCGGGCCACGGGCTCACCCGCAGCGGCGGTCACCTGCCCCTGGGATTCGTGCCAATGGATGCCCCGCAGGTGGCGGGTACAGATGACCAAACCCTCTAAGCCGCGATCGCCGATCAGGACGTTGCTCCCGGCACCGAGGATCGTGAGGGGGCAATCCCGCTGGTGGGCCCACTGCACGGCTTCGGCCAGTTCGGCTTCGTGGCGCGGGGCGGCGTAGAATTGGGCTGTCCCGCCCACCTTGAGCGTGGTTAGGGGGGCCAGGGACACTGCCGTGCGGACAAGGTCGCTCATCCGGCGGAAACTGGATGGCTAACCACCGGCAATTCCTGCAGGGCGGCCAGGGTAGGGGCGATCGCCTGGTTGAGGTTGCCGGCTCCCAAAAAGATGGCCAAGTCGCCGGGATTGAGGGTTTGCTGCAAATGGAACTGCACGTCCGTGAGCGTCGGCTGGTAGCAGACCTGGGTATGGTGCTCGGCAATGACGGCGGCCACCTGTTCGCCGGTCAGCCCGTGGAGGTTCTTTTCCCCGGCGGCATAGATATCGGTAACAACCACCCGGTCGGCATCGCCAAAGGCACTCCCAAATTCCGTAAGCAGGCTGTGCATTCGGCTGTAGCGGTGGGGCTGGAAAATGGCGACTACTTGGGGCGATCGCAGGCGCGCCGCCGCTAGGGTGACCCGAATTTCGCTGGGGTGGTGGGCGTAGTCATCCACAAGGGTAATGTGATTCCAGGTGCCTTTGATCTCAAAGCGGCGGCTGGCCCCCACAAACTCCGGAAGGGCAGCGGCGAGGGTATCCCACGGAACGCCCAAATGGCGACAAACGGCGATCGCCCCTAGGGCATTGCTAAGGTTGTGGTGCCCGAGCACCCGGAGATGGAGTTCCCCCAAAAAGCTTCCCCGCTCGTAGACATGGGCCGAACTACCCTGGCTGCCGTACTGAATCTGCTGCAAGCCATAGTCGGCTTGAGCATCCTGGAGGCTGTAGGTGATGTCGGGTCTGAGGCGTGATCGCACCACGGGGCAATCGATACTGGCTACGACCAAGGCACAGCGGGCGGCGAACTGCTCAAAGGTGGCGACCACCTGTTCTAGGTTTTGGTAGTGATCGGTGTGATCCAATTCAATGTTGGTAATTACGCCGAGGTGGGGGGCAAACTTAACGAGGGTGCCATCGGACTCATCGGCTTCCGCCACCAGCACCGCACTGCGGCCCAAACGGGCATTGCCCTGCCAGGCACTGACTTCGCCACCCACAACGATGGTGGGATCCAGACCGGCGCGCAGCAGCAAAAAGCTGATCAAACTGCTGGTGGTGGTTTTGCCATGGGTGCCGGCCACGGCCACGCTGCGACTATGCTGGGCGATGAGTTCTGCCAAAATATCGGAGCGGTGGAGCATCGGCAGGCCTAAAAACCGAGCCCGCTGCACTTCGGGATTGGTGTCCTTAATGGCGGTGGAACAAATGATCACGGCATCCTCGGGAACCTGCTCGGCCCGATGCCCCTGGTAGATCACGGCGCCCTTACTGGCGAGTTTGGTGGTGATGCGATTTTGCCCTAGATCCGATCCCGAAACCCGATAGCCTTGCTCCACCAAAATCTGGGCGATCGCCGACATGCCAATCCCCCCCACCCCAATAAAGTGAAACGCCCGATCCGGCAGCCCCATGCCCACTCCATATCCAAACAATGGCGCATATCATATCAAAAACTTTGTGATTTGTACGGGCGTGCGATCGCCCGCCAAGTCCACCCAGTAATTTATGGGAACCGGCCCCTCCCGCAGGCGTGGGAAATGGATTTGGGGCGGCAGGGCCCGCCAAAAGTAATCCACAAAAGCATCCACTTCAGCCGCCGTCATCCCGTCCGCCGTCTCCGCCTCCTGCCGCCACCGCTTGCTCCAGTGCAACTCCTGGGGTGCCAGTACGGTGAGGGCATCCAGCTTCTGCCACAGGGGAACGTAGTTCGCTAAGGCCTGGTTCATGGCCAGGGCAAAGGCACAATCCGCCGGGGTGACGATCGGCGGTGCGGGTAAATAATCTGCCAAATTGGCGATGGGCACCATGCCAACGCACCAACCCTCGAAGAGCAAAACCTCCGCCCGATCACAGTAGGGGAATTCCGTGCGATCGCCCAGACCACGGTGCAGAGACTTATCAAACCGCGGCAAAGCCAAGGGGAACTGCTGCGCCCGAAATTGCTCCATCAGGGCCAACCCCAACGCGAGTTCGTGGGTGCCCGGCACGCCGCGCCAACGGAGTCGGGGATCCTGCTGTTGCAGGAGTTGCAGGTGGGCGTAGGGCCAGTAGAGGTCATCTAAAGAAAAGCGCGCCACCCCCACCCCCATTGCATCGAGCAACACCTCCAGCACCCGACACAGCGTGCTCTTGCCCGTTCCTTGGGGGGCCACATATCCCTGGATCCACGGTTTGGGGCGATCGCCCAGATCCTCCGCCAAGGGCAGCCACAGGGAAGCTAGTAGGTGCGCCGCCCCCTCGGGAATAAACCCCAGGGCATCCCCAATCCTGGCGATGAGGTCACTGGAGGCGAACAAAACCTGCCCGCTCTACGACCTGTTGCCCTTCATCCGAGAGGGCAAACTCGATAAAAGCCTTGGCATTGGGGAAAATATCCCGGCGGGTGGCGAGAAATAGAAACCGGGTTAAGGGGTAACGTCCATCGATAATGCTCTGGCGATCCGTCGGGGAAATCCCATCAATGGGCAGAATCTTAATGGTGCGCTGCCCCACCGCCTGAAACACCGTAGTGTAGCTGATGCCATCGCTGCCGAGGCGCTGAAAAATCGGCGTCGTTTCATCCCGCGGCCAGGTTCTGAAGTTGGCATTATCGGGGGGAAAGTCTTGCCCTTCCAGCACCACATCCTTAAATAGATCTTGGGTGCCGCTGGCATTGGCCCGATTCCACACCCTAATCGGTCGGTTCTCTCCCCCCACCTGGTTCCAGTTGGTGATTTTGCCGGTAAAAATCCCCCGCAGTTGATCAACGGTCAGGCTGCCGGAAAAGGAGTTGCCCTGCCCCACCACGATCGCCAAGGAATCCCGGGCAATGGGAACGGCCACCAGCCCAGCGGTGACATCCTCGGACTTGAGGGGGCGGGAGGTCGCAGCAATGACCACCTGGCCGTTGCGCAGGGCTTGCAGTCCTTTATTGCTGCCGTTGGGGCGACCGTCGGGAATGCCGTAGGTCGTGGCGATGTTGGGATTTTTTTGGGCGAAGGCGTTTTGCAATTGCTTGACTAGGCGCACCATGGTCACACTGCCGTCCATGGGTACCACCGGTTGGTTGGGTTGGTTGGTGGCAATGGCAGCGAGGGGGTTGTCGGCGGAACCCGGTGCCGTAGGCGCAGAACCGGGCTCGGGGGAACTGGTGCTAGTGCCGGGCGCTGTGATGGGGCTGTCGGAGCGCATGAATAAAAACCAAAAGCCGCCACCTGCCAAACCCAGGGACACAATGAGGGCCCCGATGAGCGCGATCGCTTCCTTATTGCCGGTGTTTTTGGACATGGGAACAAACCAAGGTACGTGCCACGATTATGCCATCAAACACCCAACCCCATGGCTCAACCTGGATTATTCATCGACACAGAACAATCCTCCTAAATCCCCCTTGGCATGGGGGACTAAAGCATGTTAAGGGAACTTGCGATCGCCCCTAACGCACTGCAGTAGGTAAAAAGTGCACTTGGGGTCGTTCCAAGCGCACTGCAGTAGGTAAAAAGCGCACTCGGGTTCGTTTCAAGGGCGCTGCTGTGGGTAAAAAGCGCACTCGGGTTCGTTTTAAGCGCACTGCAGTGGGTCAAAAGCTGACTCATGCCCCCCC
>DBAX01000140.1 GCA_002291895.1 Cyanobacteria bacterium UBA999 | reverse complement strand
GTGCTCTTCCGATCTATTACGCCCGACCGCCGTCCCGAGGGAGAAAAGTTTACCCTCCTGGCCCCCCCGACGCCGCGCCCCCAACCCCCTAGTGTCGTTCCCGTTGAAAAAACCATTGTTCCCAGTTCTTTTTTCCGTGCCCTTGATCGCATTCGCCGCAACCTTGGACAGGATTACCGTACCTACGAACAGGATGTCGTCGAAGAACTGCAACAATCGCGGCAACGCATCAAAATTGCGCTGCGGTTTTTTGCTGTTTTGCTCGGTGTTGTGATTGGCGTGCAAGTTATTACTAAAAATGCGATCGCATCACCTCTGCTAGAACAAATTATCCTGCGCGAAAATAGTGAAGTAAGGTTTAGTCCCAGTCAGGAAGAACAGGCATTTCGAGAGTTCCAAAGGGTGCGCGATCGCCTGGAATTCGAGCGGTTGCTTGCTGAAGAACCTATGTCTAATGAAGAATTTGAACGCCGATTGACCACGGAAGCGCGTACCATCCTCCAGCGCTATAACCGGCGCAGTTTGGAAGGAATTAGCAATTTCCTAGCCGATGGGGTAGCCGGTTTGGTTTTTGCCTCCATGATCAGTGCAGGGCGAAGTCAGCTTCGGGTGATTAAAGAATTCATTGATGAAACCCTCTATAGCCTCAACGACACTTCCAAAGCTTTTATCATTATTGTCTTTACGGACACCTTTGTTGGATACCACTCCAGTGATGGTTGGGATGCCCTACTCATTGTTCTGTTTGCGCACTTTGGCATCCAAGAGAGTCAATTGCTCACCCGCACCTTTATCGCCACCGTGCCGGTTTTTTTAGACGGGCTCTTCAAATTTTGGATCTTCCAATACCTCCGCCAGTCTTCTCCTAGCACCGCCGCTATCTTCTCGGAAATGAACCAGTGACATCAGTGGGCGATACCAGATGCCACGGCGCAACCACCCGTTCCCCTATTGCCGAAAAAAAACTTGCCACGATTCCGAGCTAACTCCCCATACCTGTGGGTTCTCAGTCTTGGGAGTTTGTGCGATCGCCCTTTGAACCCCAACTTTGACGTTTGCAACCCCAATCGCGAGGTTTTTTAGGCATTATAAGGTTTTGAGTCCGGGCAAACAACTCCTGTGCTGCGGAGCAGGTCGCCCTTCGAGCCTCAGTTTTAGCTTTTGGTGCCTAGCCGGATAGATGTCACTCAATTTTAATTCGCCAATGCGTCTGACAATTATCCCCGTTCTTAAGGATGAAGGATTGGAAGGTGATTTAGATAGGATTCAATATTCGACGATTTCATGGATGAACTTGCTGAATGTTTATGTTGTTTTGGCGTATATGACAAGGCGGTAAAAAATAATCGCCCGTTACAAGTTTCAAAAAATAAAATTACTAATCAAGAATTTAATGTAAATGCTGTCAATGAGCAAATGTCGAGAATAAGCCAATATAAACAGAGTGCGCTTCACTGGAATCTTTCTCTGATTGAAAATAGTTTTGTAAAAATCTACAAATTGGCTTTGGATAGTTACGAGAAAATATCTAAATATACTGGTGCAAAAGTGCACGATCGTTTTAAACAAGAACAATATTTAGCCAAAATTATGAGTGATTTTGAGAATTTCAAAAATATGTCGCTGACCGGCTCAAAAGGTGATTCTATTCGAGAAACGCAAACATCACATGGGTTTGAGTATTTGTCAGATGGGGTGAAAGCAACTTTTCAAATCAAAAACTATCTTGGTGGCACATATTACCTAACGGCAGATGAAGTAATACAAACCAATGATGTTTATATTATTCAAGAGTCAAAAAATTCTACAACGGGCTCCCTTCCTAATCTTTCAGATATTAGAGATAGCTTATTCAAGCTAATCTTGTACTCAAACCTTGATACGCTTCATCTAGATTCAAAACCAGTAAATTTTAATTCTTGCCTAAAACTAACAGGAAAGAAAGTTTCAGGGTCTTTGGTTATGCCCTGTGATGAAAATTCAATAACGCATTTTTTAAACAATAATCAAGGCAATTATACAAAAAAAGAAGCAGAAACTTTGGTTAAGTTAAATCTAGAAGCATCACGCAACAAAAAACTTCTGATTCAGATTTCTGGTAATGCCCCATGATAAAAAGTCCTTTACGATACCCAGGTGGCAAGTCTCGTGCAATTCAACAGATGAAGGCACTCTTGCCAAAAGAATTTCAAGAATATAGAGAACCCTTTGTGGGTGGCGGGTCATTTTTTATTTACTTACGCCAAGTCTATCCAACATTAAAAATTTGGATTAATGACTTAAATCCCGAATTATATTTTTTCTGGAGCTATGCATAGATAGATTCGGAGAAATTGGCACTAGAAGTTTTGAAAATTAAATCCGAACGAACAAATGGAAAAGAATTATTTAATGAACTAGTACGTATAAATAGTGAAGATTTAACTGAATTTGAACGAGCTGTTCGTTTTTTTGTTCTAAACCGAATCACTTTTTCAGGAATTGTTGAGTCTGGTGGATATTCCCAATTGGCTTTTGTCAAAAGATTTACAGAGTCTTCAATTGAGCGTGTTGCTAAACTTGGAAAACTTTTGGAAGGAATCAAGATTACCCATTTAGATTATTGTGAAATCTTATCAGACGGTGGAAAGGAAGTTTTTACTTTTCTTGACCCGCCCTACTTCAAGGCAACTAAATCAAAGTTGTATGGAAAAAATGGTATTCTGCACACGGGTTTCAATCACGATCAATTTGCAAACAAGTTAAGAAAATGCAAGCATTCATGGTTAATTACCTACGATGACTCGCCAGAAATCAGGGGTAACTTTGAGTTTGCAAATATCTACAATTGGGAATTACAATATGGAATGAATAACTACAAACAAGGTAAAGCAGAAAAAGGAAGTGAACTTTTCATTTCTAATTACCGACTTCCTATTAAGCAAAAAAGTGAGCCTACAAAAAAAGAGAATTTTGAGCAACTTGCATTGATTTGAGTTCCAAAAGCAATAAAGTAGGCTAATAAATCACTGCGCCTGACCGTATGGTAATCTACTTTTGTCATCCAAAGTTACTGGCGGCGGGTGAGTTCAACCGTTATGCAGAAACCTGGAAGTCCGTCTAGATTGTCTGTTTCTAGCAGAGATTAAGCAAGTGAAGATGTTTGGCTTCGTTGGTGCGTTCATGGTGGCGATCGGTGATTTGTACTTAATACAACGATAAAAAGGGCGCAAAACCAGCAAAGTGGCAGCGCCCAGGGATAGTCGGGTCGGAATTTTATGAAGAGCAACGAATGCATTTTGCGACTAGCTATCTAGCCAATGCCAAGCCGACGGATGACCCATTTCCATTGGTAGGTGAAGTTAAGCTCGTGGATCACTACGTAGGAGCAGGGAATCACAAAAAGGGTAAGCAGTGTTGCCAGAGATAGCCCCGAAAACACCACAACTCCCAGGGGTTGGAGGAATTCGCCCCCTTCTCCCAAACCAAGGGCCAGGGGAAAGGTGCCCAGAACTGTAGTTACTGTGGTCATGAAAATCGGTCGGAGGCGTTGGGGTGCAGCCCGAAGCATGGCCTGCAGCCGTGAGCAGCGATCGCGCGCCAGAATTTCGTTGGCAAGTTCGACAAGGATAATCGCATTATTGACAACGATCCCAACCAGCAGCACGGCACCAATTACAACGATCGCACTGAGAGCAGTTCCGGTAACGGCCAGACCAGCTATCCCGCCGGCGAGGGCCAGGGGCACCGTTATCATAATGACGAGGGGGTCGAGTAGGGAGTTGTATTGCACCGCCATGACCACAAAGACCAGGAAGGAGGCAAGCAGTCCCAAAATGACAAAGGATTGCTGCAATTGGGAATTAGCAGTTTTGCCGGAGCTGGGCAGCACCGTGACACCCTCCGGGAGATTCACCGAGGCGATCGCGGCATCTACTTGATCGAGGGCAGCGCCCAAGCTGGCGCCCCGCTCTAGGTTTCCGAGAATAAGGGCCACTTGGCGCTGATTGATCCGCTGGATTTCGCCGGGGGCCCGACCAGGACGGATCCGAGCCACATCACTGAGCCGCACGGGCTGACCACCTTGGGTAAAGAGGGGCAACTGACTCAGTTGAGAGGGTTGGCGGATATCCTCAGAAGCGACCCGTACCCGAATATCGATCAGGCGATCGCCCCGTTGCAAGCGTGTGGGCACCGTACCCGTAATCGCGGTTTCCACAACTTCTCCCACGTTGCGGGCCGAAAGCCCGAGGCGTTGCAGCCGTTCCCAGTCGGGCTGGATTTGCACTTCTGGCTGGCGGGCATCGGTGTCCGGGCGGAAGTTCGCCCCTGTTACCTGCTGTTCTAGGGCAGAGAGTACCTGTCCTGCGGCTTGGGATAGAACGTCCGCATCGCGCCCCTCAAGAATGACATCAATGTCCGTTCGGGGGACGGGGGAATTGTTCACGATAATGCCGCGCACTTGGGAGGGGTTGACCCGCACGCGCACCCCAGCTAGGTTGAGCGCAGCCACCGCCCGGTTGACCCGCTGGACAAACTCCCTAAGTGTATTTGTGTTCGTGAGAATGACGGTGCTGGAGCTACGAAGGGGGTTGGCATTGGTGAAATTACCAAAGAGGGAACCGCCGACGGTGGTGAACACAAACTCTGCTTCCGGCTGTTCCCGGAGGATGTCATCGACCCGCTGGGTGATGGTCTGATTTTGGGCGAGGGTGGTGCCGACTGGAAATTGCAGGTTGACATTGACATCACCCGTCCGCACTTGGGGCACGATTTCCTGGGGAATGCTCGACACCATAGCCACGGCTCCGCCGCCGAGAACCAAAAAGGCTCCCAGCAACACCAACCAGCGATAGGTGAGCACGTGGGTCAAAAAGCGGCCATAGCGGGCCGTCAGCCCAACAAAGCGGTTATTAAACTCTCGAAACACCCACCAGCGGTGGATGCCACTGGAAATTGGGAGGGCCAGGAGCCGGGAGGCCATCATGGGCACCACGGTGACGGCCACAAGCAACGAGGCGCCAACCGCAAAGCTGATGGTCAGAATTAATTCGTTAAACAACAGGGACAAAAAGCCGCCCACCAATAGAAACGGCAGCACTGCTACAAGGTTGGTGGATGTGGAAGCGATCAGGGCCGATTCCAATTCCCGTCCGCTAGCGATGGATTGTTCGATGACCTCCTCGGGAAGGAGATGGCGATCGCGCCCTACGCCCACGGCGATGCTTTCTAGCATCACAATGGAGTTATCGACGACGATGCCCACGCCGAGGGCCAGACCCCCCAAGCTAAACAGATTCAGGGAAAATCCGAAGAGCCCCATCGCGATCACCGCCGCTAGGCTGGAAAGGGGAATCGAGAGGGCAATGATTAGGGTCTGCCGGATCGAACCAAGGGAAAACAGCACCGCAACGGCAGCCAGTGCCGTCCCCAAAAGCCCGGAGGAAACGACGTTATCAATGGAACTGCGAATCAGGCGCGACTCGTCGAGGGTGGGGGTAAGAATGGTGCCCTCGGGAAACAACCCGCGATCACGCAGTTCTTCAATTTTGGCTTTAACCGCGTCAATGACGGCAATGGTGTTGCTTTCCGGCTGCTTGGCAACGCTGACCCGCACCGCGGGCGTGCCATTGAGATAGGCGAAAACCCGCTGCTCGGCGGTGCCATCACTGATGCTGGCCAAATCCCGGAGATAGACCGGCTGGCGATCGCCAGTTAGCATGACCAGATTCTCCAGCTCCGCCGCCGATTGGAAGCGACCGGTTACCCGTGTTAGGGGCTCAATGGTGCCCCCCCGCAGCCGCCCCCCGGAAGTATCTTGGTTGCGATCGCTCAGGGCAGTGATAACGGACTGCACGCTGAGACCAGTGGTTTGGAGCCGCTCAAGGCGCAGATTGACTTGCACCTCCTCAGGAACGCCCCCGGTGACATCGACGGAGGCAACGCCCGGCACGAGGGTTAGTTCCCGGGCTAGCTCGTCGGTACCAAAAAGCTGCAACTCCGAAAGGGAAAGGCTAGGGGACGTCAGAGCCAGCTCGTAGACGGGGAGTTGGGACGGGTCAAATTTAAAGATGCGCACATTTTCGATGTTGTCCGGCAGACGACCCTGGCCGCGGTTGAAAATTGCCACCGTGTCATTGAGGGCTTGATCGACATCACTGCCAGCATCAAAAAATAAGTCCACCCGTACCCGCCCTTCACTGGTGCGGGAAAAAATTTGGTTGACCCCCTCCACACTGGCCAGGGTTTCTTCGAGGGGACGGGTCACCTCCGTGACCGAAATTTCCGGTGTAGCGCCGGGAATCTCCAACTGCACCCCGATTCGGGGATAGGAAATAGAAGGCAAGAGATCCACGTTGAGCCGCGAAACTGTAAAAACGCCAATGGTCATAATCGCAATCATCAGCATCAGCGTGCCAATGTGGCGGCGGATCGAAAGGGTACTAAGGGACATAGTTTGTTGCTCCGGTTACTGCTCCGAGACCATGCTTGGCCGAACTTCACTGCCGTCTTCTAAGGGGCCACCACTGCGGGCCACCACGCGATCGCCGGGTTTGAGTCCCGAACGCACTTCCACAAAGCCATCGGATTCGGCCCCGAGCGCTACCGTTCGCCGAGATACCTTGTTCCCCTCCACCACAAAAACCTGGCTTGGGCGTCGCACCGCCTCCGGAACTTGGGATCTGCCACTGCCGGGTTGCCCCTTAGCCGCCGCGCCCCGCCGCCGCCCCCCGACCTCAAGGGCACTGGTGGGAATAGTGATTCGGGGTGCCTGGGTTGCTTGGAACTGCACGCGGGCAAACTTGCCACTGCCGATTTTGCCAGCGGGATTGGGGAGGGTGACCTCCACGGGAATGAGGCGCGATACGGGATCGGCGGCGGCAGAAATTCTTTGAATCCGCCCGGTAAAAGTCTCTTCGGCAAAGGCATCGAGGGTGACCCGAACCCGTTGATTAACCCGCAGCTTGCCGATTTCCAACTCCGAGACGGGCACCACCACCTTAACAGCCGAAAAGTCGCCCAATTTTAACACCTCATTGCCAGCAAAAAGGGTGCTGCCGGGGTCGCTCACCTTGCTCAGCACAATGCCATCGCCGGGAGCCGTCAGTTGCGTAAAGGAAAGACGTTCCTGCTCCCGAATCAAAAGGGCATCCTGGGCATTGACCCGTTGGCGGGCGGCGGCAATGGCTTCCTCCTGGGATCGCATCTGTTGCTCGGTGGCCCTGAGGGCTTGGGCGGCAGCTAGGGCATCGGTGCGTGCCAACTCAGCGGCCCTTTGGGTGCCAGCACCTTCCCTTGCAAGCCGGGTGAGGCGATCTGCATCCAACTTGGCCTGGCGCAGACGCACCCGGGACTGTTCCATCTGGGCGCGCAAGTTCTCTACCGTGGCGCGGGTTTGGTTTACTTCCGCTTCCCGGGCAGCTACCTGGGCCTGGGCCTCGAGGACCGTTGCCCGAATCAGCCCATCATCCAACGTACCAAGCACCTGACCGGTGCGCACGCGATCGCCCACGTCCACATTAAGGCTGAGCAAGCGGCCTTCCACCCGCGATCGCACGGAAAATTCGCGAATGGGGGCCGTTGTGCCGGTATAGGTGGCGGTGGCGCCCAGGGGTTGGGAGCGGGCGATCGCCACATCGACGGAAACGGCGCTGGGGCGCTGGGCCTCAGGGCGGGGGGATTGGGCTGGGGAACTGCCACAGCCGACGCTGGCCAGAGCCAACAGTGCGAGGAGCGGAAGGAAACGCTGGTTCATGGGTACTGCTGGAATGACTTAACAAAAATTTAACATTTCTATACTGAAACTTCGATATTGGATACAACATAAAACTCATCATTTTGACGGTGCCATCCCGCCCACGGTTCAGAAACCCTAAGAATTGCTTAAGGGGCAGGGATACCCTAGCGCCAAACCTGCAACAAACCGCGATCGCCATCTAAAACTGCCCTGCAACCAATGCCCAAGGGAGGGTTCTGCTCCCCATGGCCAAATCCCAAGTCCGTGACAACGGGAATGCCTAAATCACCGAGGCGATCCTGCCACAGGGCCCGCCAGGGGGAGGGAACGTCAGCACCACGATCCCCAGCAGGTGCCCCATCCGATGCGCCAATAAACTGGCCAACCGCGATGCCCGCCACCTGGGACAAAACACCACTGAGACGCCAGTGGGTAAGCAGGCGATCGACGCGATAGGGTTCTTCGCCCACATCTTCGATCGCCAGAATCCAGGGCTCTTTAGGGGTGATGGGCATCCAAGTCGTACCCAGTAAGTGGGTGGCCACGCAGAGATTGCCGGCCAGAAGTTTGCCTTCGGCCACGCCAGCCACAAGGGGATGGCCCGCTAGGGTCAGGGAGGTGGTGCTCCCCATCAGCCAAGCAAACAGGGGCCCCGCCGTCGCCTCGGTAAGGGTGGTCGCAACCGGCCCGTGGATGCCTCCGCCACGGCCCAGCCGAGCCGCCATACCCCACAGGAGAGCCGTCACATCGGAAAATCCCACTAACCACTTTGGCTCCGGGAGCAAGGTGCGCCAATCAAGCCCCTCCAGCAAACGCAGGGCCCCGTAGCCCCCCCGCCCGCAGATCAGGGCCCGCACCGAGGGATCGTTCCATCCCCGCACCAGCTCCTGCCGCCGCCACGCATCATTACCCGCTAGGTAGGGTTGGGGCCGGTCGGCCGCTGCCCTCTGCCAGTCGGGAACATCGAGCACAAAACCGCGATCGCGCCAGAGGGCCAACCCCTGTTCTAGGCGCTCCGGCTCGCGCAGGGCTCCACTGGGGAGGATTACGGCTACCCGATCCCCCGGACGCAACGGCATTGGTGCTTCCACGCTGTCCACCTGCAAAGCTAAAGAAAAACATCATAGTCCCTACCCTAGGGCGATCGCCTCTTAGAATTTGGGCAGCAAATTTGGGCAGTTTTTGTGGATAAATGGGTCTATGGTGCACATTCTTGAGAATCCCCTCCGCGTAGGACTGACCCAGGAACGTACCCCTGAGCCCCTGATCATGGTAATCTTTGGTGCATCTGGGGACTTGACCATTCGCAAGCTGATCCCCGCCATTTACCACCTTAAGCAGCAACGACGGCTGCCCCCAGAACTGACCATCGTGGGTGTGGCGCGCCGCCCTTGGAGTCACGACTACTTCCGCGAGCAAATGCTGGAGGGGGTGGAGAAGTTTTCTAAGGGCATCGGCTCGGCGGCCGTTTGGGAAGACTTTGCCAGTGGGGTTTACTACCAGTCCCTCGACATGGGGCAACAGGCCGATTACCTCAAACTTAAGGAATTTCTGTCCCAACTCGACCAGGAACGGGGCACCCGCGGCAATCGCGTTTTTTACCTAGCCGTTTCCCCCAACTTTTTTGTCGATGCCATTACCAACCTTGGTGCCGCGGGCATGATTGGCGATCGCACCAAAACCCGACTCGTGATCGAAAAACCCTTCGGCCGGGATCTCACCTCCTGCCAAGAGTTAAACCGCGTGGTTCAGAGTGTGGGGGATGAGCGGCAAATCTACCGCATCGACCACTACTTGGGGAAGGAAACCGTCCAAAATCTCCTCGTTCTCCGGTTTGCCAACGCTATTTTTGAGCCCCTGTGGAATCGTCAGTACGTCGATCACATCCAGATCACCGTCGCCGAGACCGTCGGGGTTGAAGATCGCGCTGGCTACTACGAAAATGCCGGTGCCCTGCGGGATATGCTGCAGAATCATCTGATGCAACTTTTCTGCCTCACCGCCATGGAGCCACCCAACGCCATGGAAGCCGACGCGCTGCGCAATGAAAAAGTTAAGGTGATTCAGGCTACCCGCCTCGCGGATCCGCGGCGGCTGGAGCGTTCCTCTGTCCGTGCCCAGTACAGCGATGGTTGGATGAAGGGTGCGCCCGTAGTTGGCTACCGCCGGGAGCCTAACGTCAATTCCCAGTCCATCGTGCCCACCTATGTGGCCATGAAATTTGAAATCGATAATTGGCGCTGGCAAGGTGTGCCCTTCTACCTGCGCACGGGAAAGCGGATGCCCAAGAAAGTGAGCGAAATTGCCATCCAGTTCCGCGATGTTCCCCACACCCTCTTCCAATCGGCGGCGCGGCAGGTTTCTCCCAATATCCTGGCCCTGCGGATTCAGCCCAATGAGGGGGTTGCCCTGCGGTTTGAAGCCAAGCTGCCCGGTCCCGAACTGCGATCGCGCTCCGTAGAGATGGACTTTGGCTACGGTAAAACCTTTGGTATTGAAGGTTCCGATGCCTACGATCGCCTGCTGCTGGACTGCATGTTGGGCGACCAAACCCTCTTTACCCGCGGGGATGAAGTCGAAGCCGCCTGGAACGTGGTGACCCCCGCCCTAGCAGCCTGGGAAGCCCCCGCCGATCCCCATCTCATTCCCCAATACGAAGCGGGTACCTGGGGCCCCAGTGAAGCGGAATTGTTAATCACCCGTGATGGGCGTCAGTGGCGCCGCCTCTAACGATCTCTCAATGCCTGTGCCATTCCTTTCCCTACCCCTACCCAGCCATGACTGCTTCCACCCAAACCCCAATTGTTTCCCTCCAAGCTCCCAAGGACGTTCTCGTCACCCAAATCGAAGCCGAACTGACCAAAATTTGGCAGTCCTACGGTGAAAATGCCGCCGCCCGGGCCACTACTTTTAATTTGGTCGTCATTGAACCGGCGGTCATGAGCGTGCAGGATCGGATGGCTGCGGTGGATGTGATCGCCTCCCAAAGCCCCTGCCGCGTTCTTGACCTGCTCCCGAGCGAGGACGGAGCCGATGAGATCACAGCCCAGGTAGCCGCCTACTGCCCGATTCAAAAAACCCGTAGCTCCCTCATCTGCGGAGAGTACATCACCCTCAAGGGCAGCCCCAGTGCCTTCGAGCGTCTGCCAGCCCTCGTCTCCGAGCTGCTGATCCACGACCTGCCCATCTTCCTGTGGTATAAGTGCTGTCCCGATTTTGAGCATCGCCTATTTACCAAGCTCCACGAACTGAGCGATCGCGTGATTGTGGATTCTGCTTGCTTTACCGATCCCGAGGCCGATCTACTGCGGGTGCACGGCTGCCTCCAAGCGGGAATTCCCTTAGCCGATCTCAATTGGCAGCGCCTTGCCCCGTGGCAAGAACTCACCGCCCAGGCCTTTGACCCCCCCGACCGGCGATCAGCAGCTTGGGAAATTGACAACATCACTATCGATTATGAAAGGGGCAACAGCACCCAAGCTTGGCTGTTTTTAGGCTGGCTAGCTAGCCGTCTGGGATGGCGACCCGTCTCCCGGGTGCATGAGGGCGGCGACTACAACATCGATCACCTAGAATTTTTAGGCCGCAACGATTTAAAAATTAGTGCCGAATTGGCTGCCCTACCCATTGCCGATGTGGGCACAGTGGTGGGAGATCTGATCGGGTTTAAACTCACATCCTCAAATCCCGCAGCCAACCTCTGTAACGTCTTTTGCTCCCAGTCCACTGGCTGCGTGCGCATGGAAGCCTCCGGCGGAGCCCAGGTCTGCCAAATCCATCAGGTGTCGCCCCTTTCCGATCAGCGGGCCGATGCCCTTCTGGGACAGCAACTGCAACGCTGGGGGCAAGATGTTCTTTTTGCCGAATCCCTCGCCGTTGCTGCCCAAGCCCTAGGACTCAACGCCCAAGACGAATAGAACTAAAACTCCTCGGCCCATCCGAGGAGTTCATTCATCCCTTTCTAGTTGTGATTGGGAATCGAAAGGGTAAGGGAAGTGGAAGCCAAGAAGTGGGAAAGGTGGAATGCCCGATCCTCCGACTCAACAAGCATCTTCTCGTAGAGGTACCGGGTGGCGCGATCGCCGAGACTCTCCGCTTGGGCGGCCATACGCCGGAGAACACCAATAATCGTCTGCTCAGCGGCGAGGTCATTTTCTAGCATCGTACGCACGTGGAAGATGCCATCGGCCTCGGGCTCGAAGCAGCACAACTCGGCCAGTTTCACGAAGCTGGCAACGGGGACGCCCCCAAGACCGTTCAGCCGCTCGCCGATTTGGTGGATGTAATCGCGCACGTGACCGTAACTTTCGGAAAAGAACTCATGGATGGAGTAGAACTCGGGCCCCTCCACAACGAAGTGGTGCTTTTCGTACTGAAGATAGAGGGCTTGGTAGCTAGCCAGCAAAATATTCATCCCCTCGCAAACGGGTTCTGTGACCGAAAGCTCTAGGGAGATAGGATTTTCCTTAATCTGACCGTAGGGTTGCATGAGAACTTGGGTTGCGGGCATGGGAGGACTCCAGGAATGGGGATAGTAGTTGGAAGATACCTAGTGGTTCATACAAGCTCATAATACTGGAAAAGCTTTTCTAGACAAGGGTTGCGGTGATCGCTGTTGCACAAAAATCGAGATAAATCACGGGCGCAATGCAGAAAAGATTGTCAATAGAACATTTGGGAAGAGAAGATCGCAATAGAGGATAGGAGATTTTAGGGATTTTTTGGGAAAACCATGGCGGGGGCAGCCGGCGTATTGGGCTAAACCGGCTCTAGGGGTGGCTACCTGAGGAGGAGGGAAAAAAATTATTGCTAATTAATTGCATCTAGGCTAAAGTTCTCTTGGGCGTTAAATTACATTTCCGTAGGCAATTTGCCGGTGCGTCCTGCCTGATTGGGCGTCACTGTTGTGGGAATTACTAGCATTAGGGGATGGTTCCATGGGGTTCAGATTAGAAAACAATGACATTCAAAAAAAATATGTCATTCCCGGCGATCGCCGTTGGGCCATGTATTATCGTCTTCAGGAATTGGGTGTTGCCTGTTCCTGCAGTGCCGGGCACCCCCTCACGGTGGAAGTGGAGACCGCGGCGGCGGCGATTCAGGTTTGGAGTGTGGGGCAGACCCATCTGCGAGAGCTGGCAATCCTCAGGCGGTGGTTGGAGCAATGCTGGATTCAAGAATGACGAAGGTAGATTTTGCATTAGAGGGTGTCTTTCTGGGATTTGCCGATTCGCCGCGGTTTTTGCGCCTCGAAACCGCAGAAGGTCAGCGGGAGATCAAGCTAAGTAAGGAAGTTTGTGCCTACCTGTATCGCCATGTCTATGCCCTGGGGAAAACCCTAAATCGGGGCGATCGCCTTCGCGTGTCTGGGGTGCGCAAAAAAGAGTGCTCCTGGAAAGCCTATGCCTTGGAACTGCTTGATGGTTTGGGGGAGGTTGATTCTGCGGCACCCCAGGTCGCGGCGCAGTTGTGCCTGGGGGTTTGCCACGGCAAGAAGTGTGCTGCTGCCGGTGCTGGTGCCCTTAAGGATCTGCTGGCAGCGGCGGTGGATGCCGATCCGTCCTTGGTGGGGCGCGTGCGGGTGCGGGCGTTGGACTGCCAAAAGCAATGCAAGCAGGCTCCTGTGGTGGTTGTGGGCGGGCGCTCTATTTCCCGAGTGGCGATCGCCGACCTTCCGTCCGTAGTGGCAGCCGTGGGGCAGTGGGTGCAGCGCTCCCATGCTTGAGGTGGTGGGGCTACACAAGTGGTTTGGCGAACTCCACGTATTGCAGGGGGTCAGCCTTTCTGTGGCCGCGGGGGAAGTCGTCACCATTATGGGGCCGTCGGGGTCAGGAAAATCCACCCTGGTGCGCACCTTCAATGCCCTCGAATCCTACCAGCGCGGGCAAATTTTTATTGAGGGCAAGCTCCTCACCGACGACGCAGACACCGTAGCCTACGTGCGGCGGGAGGTGGGGATGGTGTTTCAGCAATTTAACCTGTTTCCCCATCTTACGGTGCGGGAAAATGTAATCCTGGCACCGATGTGGGTGCGGCGGCTGCCGCGCAGGGAGGTGATCGCCCGGGCCGAGGCCCTTCTGGCCCAGGTGGGGATTCTCGACCAAGCGGCTAAGTATCCAGCCCAGCTATCGGGGGGACAGCAGCAGCGGGTGGCGATCGCCCGGGCCCTGGCCATGGAACCCAAAATGCTGTTGTTTGACGAACCAACCTCGGCGCTGGATCCGGAGATGGTGCGTGAGGTGCTGGATGTAATGCGCTCCCTAGCCGCCCAGGGGGTCACCATGGTGGTGGTCACCCACGAGATGGGGTTTGCCCGGGAGGTATCCGATCGCGTGGTGCTGATGGATCGGGGGCAAATTGTCGAAATCAACACGCCGGGGGCATTCTTTCACCATCCCCAGGAGGAGCGCACCCGCCAGTTTCTCTCCCAGATGCTCCATTGAGTGGAGTTGTTTTCTGCACCATGGTTCCGAGGGGAAATGTGCTAAAAGTGGTTGACCCCAGTTCGTTCATGTTATGGATCCCACCGCCCTCAGCTATCCCGCGCTCGTCAGTGCCCTCGCTCTGTTGCTCTACTTCGGTCTTGGTATTTGGGTGGGTGTAGCCCGCGTTAAGTATCAGATTATGCCCCCTAAAATTGCGGGGAATAATCAGTTCGAGCAGATTTTTCGGGCTCACCAAAACACCCTGGAGCAATTGATGCTGTTCTTGCCCAGTCTGTGGCTCTACGCCCTCTTTCTTTCCCCCGTGACCGGGGCGATCGCCGGGTTAGTCTGGGTGGTTGGTCGGTTGGCCTACGCCATTGGCTATGCCTTAGCCCCAGAAAAGCGCATGTATGGCAACGGGATTTCCTCCCTAGCCTTGCTCTACTTGCTCGGAACCGTGCTCTGGCACTGTGGCCAACTCGTCCTTGGCTCCCTGCAATGAACCAGCCACGCCCCAGCCTCCGCGTTGTCGATGCGATCGCGATCATCGTGGGAATTGTGATCGGTGCCGGCATTTTTGAGTTTCCGTCCCTTGTGGCGGCCAATGCCGGCTCGACCATTGCCACCCAAGGACTGTGGCTCTTGGGTGGAGCCCTTTCTTTGATTGGGGCCCTGTGCTACGCCGAGCTTACGGCCGCCTATCCCGATGCGGGCGGCGACTATTTGTTTTTGGGCAAGGCCTTCGGTGCTGAGGTGGCTCTGCTGTTTGCTTGGGCACGCATGACGGTGATCCAGACGGGCTCCATTGCCCTGCTGTCCTTTGTTTTGGGGGATAGCCTTACGGCGGTGCTTCCCCTGGGAGAATTTTCCGCAGCCCTCTACGCCGCGGCGGTAATTGTCCTCTTTACGGCTTTGAACGTCGCTGGCATAGGTATCGGTGCGTGGGTGCAGAAGGGCGCATCTGCCCTTGTGCTCTTGGGCTTGCTGGCGGTGGTGGGTGCTGGGGCGATCGCCACGGTGCAGCAAAGTGGCATCCCCGTCACTGGGGCATCTCCATCCGGGGGCTCCCCCGGGCTGGCCATGGTTTTTGTGTTGCTCACCTATGGCGGTTGGAACGAAGCGGCTTTCATTTCCGCCGAGGTGGAACGGGGCGATCGCAACATGGTGCGGGTGCTCGTCGGCAGCATTGGACTGGTAACCATCGCCTATCTCTTGGTCAATGGGGCCTACTTGGGGGCCCTCGGCTATGACGGCGTTGTTGGTGCCAAGGCAATTGGGGTTGTGCTGATGCAGCGGGTGGTGGGGGACGGAGCGGCGGTAGTCCTTGCGGTGATTGTGGCGATCGCCGCCATTAGTTCGATCCACGGCACTATTCTCACAGGGGCGCGCACTGCCTATGCCCTAGGTCAGACCATGCCTCGGCTCGGATGGCTGGGGCAATGGCACCCCCAAACCAACGTTCCCCAAACCGCCCTGATTACCCAGGGAGTGATCGCCCTGGTCCTAGTCCTCATTGGTGCATGGCAGCGGCAGGGCATTCAGACCGTCGTGGAATTCACCGCCCCGGTCTTTTGGTTGTTTTTTCTGCTTACGGGGCTATCCCTGTTTGTGCTGCGCACCTGGGAGCCCCACCATCCCCGCCCCTTCCGGGTGCCGCTCTATCCCCTAGTGCCGATCGCCTTTTGCACTACTGCGCTGTTTATGCTTTACAGCAGCCTGGCCTATGCCAATGCCAACGGCAACGCCTGGATCGGGCTGGCGGTGGTAGCCGCAGGCACGCCCCTCCTATCCTCCCTTCCCGCCAAAAAGTAGAGGAAGCCGCCCCAAAGTTTTGTGGAAAAACCCCAGAGGATCGTTGTATATAGGTAAAGAATAGGAATAAACTACCGAAGTTTTCTTGTCGCGCAGCACCATGTCAACCCTAGTCATCGTCGAATCCCCCACAAAAGCCCGCACCATTCGCCAATTTTTACCCCAGGGCTTTCGGGTCGAGGCATCTATGGGCCACGTGCGCGATCTACCCCAGTCTGCTAGCGACATTCCAAAGGAGCACAAGCGGGCGGAGTGGTCTAAATTGGGGGTCAATGTCGAGGCTGGCTTTGAGCCGCTTTACATCATTCCTGAAGATAAAAAGAAAGTGGTTCGCGAGTTGAAAGCCGCTCTCAAGGGAGTTACGGAACTGATCTTGGCAACGGACGAAGATCGCGAAGGGGAGAGCATATCCTGGCATCTGCGGGAATTGCTGGCCCCAAGGGTTCCCATCAAGCGCATGGTGTTCCATGAAATTACGGCCGAGGCTATTCGGCGTGCCCTCAGCGACTGCCGGGACATTGACGAAAACCTAGTGCATGCCCAAGAAACGCGACGCATCTTAGATCGCCTCGTGGGCTACACCCTATCGCCGCTGCTATGGAAAAAAATTGCCTTCGGTCTCTCTGCGGGGCGGGTGCAGTCCGTGGCGGTGCGCCTAATTGTGCAGCGGGAGCGAGAACGGCGGGCTTTTCGCTCCGGTCAGTATTGGGATCTCAAAGCCAGCCTTTACGCCCCCAAGGTGGCCTTTCCTGCCCAACTTGTATCCTTAGGTGGGCGGGCGATCGCCAGCGGCAAGGACTTTGACCCCCGCACAGGCCAGCTTGCCCGGGGCCGCGATGTCCTCCTCCTCGATGAATCCGCAGCCCAGCAGCTCCAGGAGCGCCTGCGCCACGGGCTATGGCAGGTGTCCTCCCAGGAGGAGAAACCCAGCACCCGCAAACCCTCCCCCCCCTTCACTACCTCCACCCTGCAGCAGGAGGCTAACCGCAAACTGCGCCTATCGGCCCGGGAGACGATGCGCACCGCCCAGTCCCTCTACGAACAGGGATTTATTACCTACATGCGTACCGACTCCGTGCACCTGTCCCAGCAAGCCATCACCGCCGCCCGTCAGTGCGTGTCCCAGATGTATGGTGATTCCTACCTCAGCCCCCAACCCCGGCAATACACCACCAAAAGCAAGGGAGCCCAGGAAGCCCACGAGGCCATCCGTCCGGCGGGAGAAACCTTTCGCACGCCCCAGCAAACCGGGCTAGGGGGGCGGGAACTTGCCCTCTACGACCTCATCTGGAAGCGCACCGTGGCCTGCCAAATGGCCGATGCCCGCTTAACCATGACGACGGTGCAGATTCAGGTCGAGGATGCGGTGTTTCGTGCTTCGGGGAAGCGGATCGACTTTGCCGGGTACTTTCGGGCCTACGTCGAAGGTTCGGATGATCCCGAGGCGGCCCTCGACGAACAGGAAACCCTACTGCCCCATCTCCAAGTGGGCGATCGCCCCGAATGCCGCGAACTAGTCGCCCATGGACACCAAACCCAGCCCCCAGCCCGCTATTCCGAAGCCGCCCTCGTCAAGGTTTTGGAAAGCGAAGGGATCGGTCGCCCCAGTACCTATGCCAGCATCATCGGCACCATCTGCGATCGCGGCTACGTACAGCTCCAGCACAACGCCCTAACTCCTACGTTCACAGCCTTCGCCGTTACCACCCTGCTGGAAGAACATTTCCCCCACCTCGTCGATCCTAGTTTCACCTCCCAGATGGAGCAAACCCTCGACGACATCTCCACCGGCACCGTTGCTTGGCAGCCCTACCTGCAACAGTTTTACCTGGGGCAAAATGGGCTTAGCCATCTTGTCAAAGAGCAGGATGACCGCATTGACACGGAGCAGGCCCGCACAGTCACCCTAGAAGGACTGGAGGAGGTCAAAATTAAAATTGGCAAATTTGGTCCCTACCTGCAGGTCAATCAAGGACAGGAAACGGTCACGACCTCCATACCCCAGGATCTCACCCCCGCCGACCTTGCCCCCGAAACCATCGAGCACCTCCTGAAACAAAAACTGGAAGGCCCAGACCAAGTGGGCACCCACCCGGAAACGGGAGAGGTCATTTACCTCCTCAATGGTCAGTATGGCCCCTACGTCCAGCTTGGTGCGGTGACCGAGGGCAAAACCAAACCCAAGCGAGCGTCCCTGCCCAAGGGCGTTACCCCCGATCAGGTTACCCTTGAGTTGGCGCTTAAGCTCCTTTCCCTGCCGCGCTTCCTCGGTACCCACCCCGAGACGGGGAAAAACATCAAAGCCAATATCGGTCGGTTTGGCCCCTTCGTCGTACATGAAAAAGGACTTGACCCCAAGGATGACTTTCGTTCCCTCAAGGGGGATGACGATCCCTACACAATCACCCTAGAGCGGGCCCTAGAACTGCTATCCCAGCCTAAGGTGGGCCGGGGGGGAGGCACTAAGATTCTGCGTAGTCTCGGCCCCCATCCCGCCGATGGGCAATCTATGGATCTGTGCGACGGCAAATACGGCCCATACATCAAGTGGGCAAAAGTAAATGTCTCCCTGCCGAAAGAACAGTCTCCCGAAACCCTTACCCCAGAGCAGGCGATCGCCCTATTGGCAGAAAAAACCCCCGGCAAGTCTAAAAAAGCTAGTTCCTCCGCTTCCAGTAGCCGCAAGTCGGCTGCCAAGGCTGCCCCAACCAGTCAGCGTAAATCCCCTAAAACCAGCAGCAAGCTGTCGGCGTAATCTGTCTGGCAAAAAATGACTTGGCAAAAAGCGGACAAAAGAAAGCCCCCTCCGGTGCTTGGAGAGGGCTAGGAACGCTAAATGTAAGTTGCCATATCTTATCGATATCAACTTGCAATACCTAGTCGTGATACCTAGGTTAATAACGCTCCATGGAGAAGGTATGTGAACCCCTACGGACGCATGGCAGCAACTTCTAACAATTCATCAGGAGGTCTTAAACTGGGAAACAGAAAGTGATTTTCTTCGACATATTGCGCACCGAATAAACCTTTTTCTGCCCAAAAATATCGATCTGTTGTATGCTCGTTGCGACGAACAAGTAATAAAGCCGGAGGAAGAATTCCCTGGGACTGAATAAACTTACGAGCTGCGGTTACTGGTTTATCTTCGCCGCTCTCCAAGCTGAACTGGGGAATATGCTCTAATATTCTCCGCCCCTCTTGACGTCGCCGACTCTTGCGCTTCCGTCTCCGTGCCAACTCAATACCTCCTTTTCATAATGATTTGGGGAGTGAGATCAAGACTTCAAAACCTAGGTCATTATACCGAAATGAATAGGGATAATTCAATTTTTCTTTACAAATTTTGTTCCTCTAAACACTTATTGACAGGCAATCTAGCGTTATGCGATCTAACAGGATAGCGAAAGTATTAAGTTTTATTAAACACGAATTTTGCGCCCTATTTTATGTTTTCATGGTAGTTGATTTTAATTTTTCCCCTTAATTTTCAGCATTCTGAGTTGCGGTCAGGCGTAGCAGGTGGAGCATGCATGGCGATAGCCTACGACCTTATTGTTGTTGGTCAGGGGAAGGTGGCAGCGGAGCTGGCTGCAAGGGCTGTGGCAGTTGGTGCCCGAGTTGCGCAGGTAGTGGATCCGCAGCGCCCCGATCTTGATGCGGTGTGGGAGCATGTGGGGCATTGGCAATCGCTGCTGTCCCATGGTCGGGAACGAACGCTTCCGCTCTGGTCTTCCCGCCCCTTTAGGCCCTTTGAAGCCGATGTATCGGTGCTCGGACTGGATCGCATCCTAGAGTCTTGGCGTTGGGAACGTCCCCAGGTGGTGCGCACGGCGACCCGTTTGCTGACGGCCCGCCATGTGATTGTGGTTGATAGGATGGGCGTGAGGAGAAGTTCACCGCTGGGATTGGAGCGGTGCCCCGTCCTAACACCTTCTACCCTGTGTCAAAGTCCGACCTTGCCCCTGTCCCTGATTATTGTGGGGGGGGATGGGCTGAGTTGCGCGATCGCCCAGATTTTGAGTGTCCTTGGCGTGTCCGTAACCTTGGTAGCCAATCCGCTGTTGCCCGGCTTTGATCGGCACGTCGCTCGGCTGGTCACGCAACTCCTAGGGGAATTGGGGGTGTCCGTGTACGCGCCCTGCCGCATATCGGCCCTAGAGCCCCGCGAAGGGGGTACCTCGGTAGAAGCATGGTTGACGGATGCGGTAACAACAAGGGTAACGGCGGCGGCTGTTCTAGTGCCGGAACCCACTCCAGACGCAGAACTACCCCTAGCCCATGCCCGCCACTGGCGCTGTCAGACAGCTTGGCAGATTCCAGGTCTACTGCACCGTACCCTTGGTGTCCCCCTAGCAGGGCGATCGCCCCGCTGGCAGCCCCTCTACTGTGCCATGACGCCCCCCATCCTGCAAGCTGGCAATACCGAGCACCACTCCCCCCGGGTGCGGACAGCTCAGGTGACAACGAGCACCGACTTCTACAAGATTGCCTGCACGCCCCGAGGGCAGATCCTAGGGCTGTCCGCGGTGGGTCCCGGAGCAACTGCTGCCCTTCCCTTGCTGGAAGTGCCCCTATCCCTCGGGGATTTGGCCATGGGAACCACTTCTCTAGCCGAGTTGGCACGCAAAGTAAAACCCCCCCGTATTCGGAGAGGTTGGCTGACTTGGTGCCGGGACTGGAATCTGCCCTAGCGCTTGGAGTACTGGGGTGCCTTACGGGCCTTGCGCAAGCCATACTTCTTGCGCTCCTTGCAGCGGGGATCCCGGGTCAGGTATCCTTCCACCTTTAGGGGCTTGCGGTTCTCGGGAGAAAGCTCGCACAGCGCCCGAGCAACACCGAGACGGATCGCTTCTGCCTGTCCCGTAACACCGCCACCGTAGGCGTTGACCAGAATGTCGTACTCGTTTTCTAGTCCCAGAATCTCTAGGGGAGCCTTGACCCCACTGATGTAGGAGTGGTTGAACTGCAGGTACAGATCCCCTGCCTTACCATTGATCACGATATTGCCGGATCCAGGCACTACCCGTACCCGAGCGACGGCGGTCTTGCGCCGGCCCGTGCCCCAATAAATTGCGCGATTTGTCTGATCCTGAACCTGCATTAGTTTTTCACTCCCGGAATAGTAGAAAGGGTTAAAATCTGCGGCTGCTGGGCTGCATGGGGATGGGTTCCACCAGCGTAAACCTTGAGCTTGGTAAATAGCTGACGCCCCAAACGATTTTTAGGCAGCATTCCCCGAACGGCATGTTCTAAAATCCGCTGCGGCAAACGCTTCATCAACTTGTCATAGCTTTCTTCCTTCATACCCCCAGGTCGTCCGGAGTGGCGCTTATAGACCTTCTGGGTGCTTTTTCGCCCAGTCACTGCTACCTTGTCAGCATTAATCACGATCACAAAATCGCCGGTGTCAAGGTGGGGGGTAAACGTGGGTTTATTCTTTCCCCGGAGAATCATGGCGATCGCCGCCGATAGCCGCCCCAGACGCTGCCCCGTTGCATCGATGAGGTACCACTGCTGCTCGGTGGTCTGGGTAACCACGGGGGGAAGAAAGGTTCGATTGGGATTGGTCATCATAGTTGTAGTCATAGGATCTGCACGAAACAAGGTGAAAAACGAGGGTATGTTGGGTCAACGCAGCGTAAGTAAGGCGGGTTGGTAGGTGGCCTCGGCAAAGGGATGCTCGCGGTACCCGACACCCAGCAAACATAGCCCTTGGGGAGGCGCTGCGTACTTGACCCTATGGCGCAGGCGCTTTTGCCAAATTTCGGTGAAGTCCGCTACGCTCAGTTGGGAGCGACCAACTTCCACCAAAAGCCCCACCAAGAGGCGCATCATGCCGTAGAGGAAGCCGCTGGCCTGAACCTCCACATAGACAAAGTGGTGCTCCCGCCAGCAGAGAGCCTTTTGCACCTCAAGACGGGCATGACGCCGCTGGGAACCAGAACGCTGGAGCGCTGCCAAATCCTGTTCCCCAAGCATCGGATCCAAGGCCGCCTGCATGAGCGGGGCATCCAAGGGAGACAGATAGTAGTGCCAACTAAACTGCCGCACAAAAAGATTGGCGATCGCCGCCGTAAAGAGGGTGTAGCGGTAGCGCCGCCAGGTGGCCGAAAAGCGCGCATGCCAAGAAGGGGAAACCTCTGCCGACTCGCGAATGAGAATGCCTGGGGGCAAGCGAGCGTTCAAAATTTTGGCCCAGCGTTCCGGAGGAACTGCCGATGCAGTGTCAAAATGTGCCACTTGAGCAGCCGCATGAACGCCCGTATCGGTTCGCCCTGCGCCGTGAAGAGTGACGGGATGGTTGCACAACGTACTCAGCAAATCCTCAATCGTCTGTTGCACGCTGGGGTCGTGGGGTTGCCGCTGCCAACCGCAAAATTCGCCACCCAGGTACTGAATTACTAGGGCTACACGACGAATTTGGGGCAAGGTAGAGGCATGCATACCCGTATTCCTAGACCAGTTGCAAAACTGCCATTTCAGCGTTGTCCCCACGGCGACGAACGGTGCGCACAATGCGGGTGTAGCCACCGGGGCGATCGCCATACCGCTGGGCTGCTTGCTCAAACAGGAGATCAACTAGGTGTCGAACCCTTTGCTCGTCAGGAAGAGCTGCATTGGCCTTTTTATTGACCACAGGCTGTACTGGCTCACCAGCTTTAACCGATCTGGGGTATAGAAAAGCTTGGGCCTGGCGGCGAGCATGGAGAGTACCCTCCTTAGCCAAGGTGATCAAGTGATCCGCATGGGCACGCACGGCGTCGGCACGGGTGCGGGTGACCGTGATTTCACCACGCAATAGAAGCTCGGTCGTCAATGCCCTAAGGAGCGCTTTGCGCTGATCCGCGGGTCTATTCAGTTTGGGGACACGACAACGATGGCGCATAGGTTTATGTCAGTAGCTGGAAATAAAACAGAAACTTTGCAGGAAGAGACGATCCCTCAAAGGGATGCCTTAGCTGCCTTAGACTCGGGCAAGGTTAGACCAAGACACCGTTTCAGGGCCTCAATCACCTCTTCCGCAGACTTTTGCCCAAAATTCTTAATCTCAAGCAGCTCATCCTGGGAGAATTCCAGGAGGTCGGCCACCGTATTGATTTGGGCTCGTTTGAGACAGTTGTATGCCCGGACAGAGAGTTGGAGTTCCTCGATGTGGATCTGCTTGGTTTCGTCCTGCTCGTCACGCTCCTGCACCAGGGTGGGCGCCAAGGTGATCTCCTGCAGAGGGGAGAAGAGATTGACGAGAATGTTAGCGGCTTGGCTGAGGGATTCCTGGGGGGTAATGCTGCCGTTGGTCCAAATTTCGAGGCTCAAACTTTCCTTGCTGACTCCCTCACTAACGCGGGCATCGCGCACGTCGTAACGAACCTTACTCACAGGCATGAAAATGGCATCAATTTTGAGGGCATCAATCGGCGATGTGTGATCTTCACGACTATTGCGATCGACAGGGCGATAGCCTCGTCCGCGCTCGATGGTCAGCTCCATTTCCAGGGTTGCCCCTTCGTTTAACGTGGCAATATATTGGTCGGGGTTGATCATTTCGATATCCGACGGTAGAGGGTAAAAGTCAGCAGCGGTGATTGTTGCCGGACCACGGGCAACGAGACGGGCAATTTGAGGCGTACTGCTGTAGGAGCGAACAACCAAACCCTTCAAATTCAGCATAATCTCCAGCACATCCTCCCGCACCCCAGGAACAGTGGCAAACTCGTGGTTCACTCCTGCAATCCGCACAGACGTGACTGCCGCACCTTCCAAGTTTGACAACAGAACGCGACGTAGGGCGTTCCCCACCGTAATTCCCTGTCCCCGCTCTAGAGGTTCTAGGACAAATCGGCTGTACTGACTATTAACTTTGTCTGTGTAGGATTCAATACACTCAACCTGAAAATTCCCGATCATGCTCTGCCAACCTCGACTAGATTCTGTGCCAGAAAAAACGTGACTATACACGACGGCGCTTGGGCGGACGGCAACCGTTGTGGGGAATGGGGGTGATATCACGGATGAGGGTGATTTCCAAACCCGCAGCTTGTAGGGCGCGCACCGCAGTTTCTCGCCCCGACCCAGGACCAGAGACCATCACTTCGATTTGGCGCATGCCTTGCTCGATCGCCCGACGCGCTGCAGACTCAGCCGCTGTTTGGGCCGCAAAGGGCGTACCTTTCTTCGCACCCTTGAAGCCACTGGCACCCGCTGAGGACCAAGAAATTACATCACCCGCAGTGTCGGCGATGGTAACAATCGTATTGTTGAACGTAGACTGGATAAAGGCAATGCCGTTGGGAACATTGCGTTTTTGCTTGCGCACTCCCGTGCGGCGGTTGGGTTGTCGTGCCATAGAAAATTAGGTGTTCGCGGTGTAAGGGGCTGGAATTTATTTCTTGCCTGGGGCTTTCTTCTTGCCGGCAACTGTGCGTCGACCACCACGCCGAGTACGGGCATTGGTGCGTGTGCGTTGACCACGGACAGGCAGACCCATACGGTGACGCCGCCCACGATAGGTACCAATATCCACCAAGCGCTTGATGTTGAGTCCTTCTAGGCGGCGCAGATCGCCCTCAACTTGGTAGTTGGTTTCAACCTCACCCCGGAGCGCCGTTACCTCAACATCTGTCAAGTCCTTAACCCGAGTGTCGGGGTTGACCTTTGTGGCTGCCAAGATTTTTTGAGCACTGGTCAAACCAATGCCGTAAATGTAAGTCAAACCTATTTCTATACGCTTATCTCGGGGTAAATCCACCCCTGCTACACGAGCCACGGCACCTCTCCCTAGGGTTTTACTTCACTGTACGGTTGTAAACGTTGGACAATTGATCCCACTGATGAGCTCACTGATCGCGCGAGCGGATTTGTGCTCAGAATGAACGCTGTGGTTGCCTGCCAAGCCTTGCGAGGCTGAACCATGCGCAGTAGGGCAATCCCCCAAGGTAATCCAAATGTTTGTTCAGGTAGACTAGAGCAAACTTTTAGGGCTTCTTGGAAATAACTGAAAACGCGCACTCTGGGCACTAAGCACCTTTAATGTTAAAGAGCTTAAAATTTTTCAGCGAATTCCATAATATACGTATCGACCGGCTCCCTGTCAAGCTTCTTCTTCATGACCATTGGCAGTAGACGGTACGGGGCGATAATTATAGGGATTGGGACTGTGGCGGGGGGAATCCTTCATGATTTCCTCTTTGATTCCCTCTAAGTCGATGTAGCGATCCGCAACGTTAATCAAATGATCGCTGGTCATAGAGCGCAGGCTGATCACTTCAACCCGGACACCGCGATAGCTAGCGGCATCAACGGCATAGGCTAAATCGCCGTCACCGCTGACGAGAACGGCAGTGTCATAGGAGCCAACAAGGGCCATCATATCTACGGCAATTTCAACATCCAGATTGGCTTTTTTGGAGCCATCGGGGAGCTGCACCAGATCCTTGGAAATAACGCGATAGCCATTTCGGCGCATCCAAAGGAGAAACCCCTGCTGTTTTTCATTGGTGCGATCAACACCAGTGTAAAAGAAAGCACGTAGCAGCCGCGCTCCGTTGGTGAGTCGGTGCAGGAGCTTGGTGTAATCAATTTCTATGCCCAGTTGAAGGGCGGCATAGAAGAGGTTGGAGCCATCGATGAAAATTGCTACCCGCCCACGATCTGCTAAGGAGCGGTCATGGGGGAAGTGGTGATCTGGCTCGAAATTCAACATTTTTTTACCTATAAGGCTGGTGGTAGTAAGTTTTTTTACTTATTTGGATGGTATTTATGTACTGTTTTATCATCTTTGCAACGGATTTGGCTTGACAAATACACGAAGTTAAGGATCTTTGCCAGATAGAAGCGGAGGAAGGCGGGAGATGTTCAGGGGGTAGCCTTGGCTGCAGCAATGCCTAAGTCTAAATCCGAGTTTATCGTACCCATTTTCTGAGGAGAAGAGTATTTTTACTTAGGAAATCTTCCTCTAGGGGGAGGGAGGATCGAGGCGTTGGAAGATGGGTGAGGGGGAGAGTAAAACGGTATTTGGTGCCAGGGTGCCCCACTGATGATGCTGCCACGTGCTTTGCTGGAAGTCGAGTCCGAGTTGGCGGTAGATTTCGCGGCTGAGGTTGGGGATGATCGGGCTGAGGAGGTAGGCAGCGAGGCGGACAGATTCGAGGAGAGTGTAGAGGATGGCGTCTACTTCTTCCTGTTGACCGGCTTTGAAGCGCTTCCATGGGGTGGTTTCGTCTACCATCTTGTTGCAGTCGCGAATTAGGTCAAGGATGGTGTCGCAGGCGGCGCGAAAGTTGAGGTTTTGGTAGTGCTGCTGGGTGCGATCGCCGAGACTGCTGCCCAGGGTTTGGAGGGGCTGGAGGGTGGGGTCGAGGGCAGTGGCATGGGGGATGGGGACGCGCTGCTGGCAGTATTTGCCGGCCATGCCTAGGGTGCGGTTCAGGAGGTTGCCGAAGGTGTTGGCGAGGTCGGCATTGAGGATGGCAACGAACCGATCTTCGCTGAAGTCGCCATCTTTGCCGAATTCGATTTCCTTAAGAAAGTAGTAACGCACGGCATCGGCTCCGTATCGGGTGACAAGGTCGAAGGGATCGATCACGTTACCCAGGGTTTTGCCCATTTTGATCCCATCGCGCGTCAAAAGTCCATGACCGAAGACGCGCGATGGGAGCGGAAGATCGGCGGAGAGGAGCATGGCAACCCAGTAGACGGCGTGGAAGCGAAGAATGTCTTTGCCAATGATGTGGACGTGGAAAGGGTACCAGTGCCCTAGGGCATTGGTGAGGGTTGGTTCGGCTTGGGGATCGAGGAGTGCCGTCAGGTAGCCAAGGAGGGCATCGAACCAGACATAAAGGGTGTGTTGGGGATCGATGGGCAGGGGAATGCCCCAGGTGAGGTTGATGCGAGAGATGGAAAAATCCCGCAGTCCTTGGTCGATAAATTTGAGGACTTCGTTGCGGCGGGGTTCGGGTTGGATGAAGTTGGGGTGCTGATCATGGAAAGCGGCGATCGCCTCCTGGTAGCGGGAAAGGCGGAAGAAGTAGTTGGCTTCGTCGCGCCACTCGCAGGCCAGGTTGGGGTGGGTGGGGCAGTGCTGATCCGCCAGGAGATCCCGTTCTTCCTTGAATTCTTCGCAGGCAACGCAGTACCAGCCCTGCTGGCGATCGAGGTAGATATCTCCCTTGGCATAGACCCGCTGAAAGAATTCTCGGGTGATGGCGGTGTGGCGGGGATCGCTGGTGCGAATGAAGCGATCAAACTGGATGTCGAGTAGGTTCCAAAGGTGATGGAATTCGGTGACGATGCGATCACAGTGTTCCTGGGGGGGAAGGTTATTTTGCTCGGCGGTGCGCTGAATTTTCTGCCCGTGTTCGTCGGTGCCGGTCACAAAAAGGGTGGGGTGCCCCATGAGACGGTAAAAGCGGGCCAGGGCATCGGCGGCAATGGTGGGGTAGGCGCTGCCGATGTGGGGGAGTCCGTTGACGTAAAACAGGGGCGTAGTCAGGGCGATCGGCTTCATAGGAGCTGCAAGTGGAGCTTTTTTATTGTACGCTGCGCCTATGGCAGAACCGATGACACCCCTTGAGGTACGGCAGCAGTTGGAGGCGGCCCTGGCGGCACTACCCTCCCCGGAGGGTGTTGAACAGGTGCAGCAATGGCTTCCCCAGTGGCAAGAATGGCGGCGATCGCCACCGGAGTTGGACTTGAGGCTCCAGGTGGAGTGGGATCGCTGTTGCCGCCTCCTGGGAATGGATGTGGCGCAATGGCGCACGGCACGGTCTGCGGAAAAGCTACACCAACGCTGCAATCAGATGCGGGTGCACCTAGGGCAGTTACTGCATTTGCTGTAGCAGGCGCTAACGGCAAAACCCCCACCCCGGGATGTTCCTGGGGGCAGGGGCCGCTGGAATAGGACAAAATTAGCGACGACCGCGGTAGGGCACCTTGGCTAGGTAGTCGGGCATACTGGATGCCCGCGTGGTACCGGGATAGACCCGCTTGGGATCGATCTGTTGCACCATGTCGAGGTACTTACGAGGATCGCCCTCGGCCAAGCGCCGTTGCTTCTCCCGCTGGCTGAAGTACTTCTGCAGGGTAAACTGCCAGTCGTATTTGGTGATTCCAGCGCGATCGCGGTAGTCAGCATCGTAGCGCGGCGTGGTCAGGTTAAAGGGGCGTCCTTCGGCGTTGGCTCCCATGCGCTTGCGCTGGTAGGGAACGGTATTTTCACCAAAGTTGGACTCATACTCGTCGCTGTTGACCAAAAGATCGACGAAGCCGCCGACCCCCTTCTGGGCGATCACGATAGACCAAGCAATTTTTTCGTCTTGGTTGTAGGGAGCGCGGCCGAGGATCCGCTTGAGACAAAGCTCCACAACCCGATAGTTGGAATTGGGCTCAACGACTAGACGGTAAAACACATCGGATTTTGCCAACCCCCGGACAAAGTCCCGCACCGAGATCATGCCGGATTTGAGCTGGGACTCGAGGAACTTTTGGCGGTTGCTCTCCAAAATGACATGCTCGCTGAAAATTTGGCGATAGCCTGCCCACATCAGTTCGTCAAGTTCTGAAACACCGGAGACATTTTCGATTCGATAGATCCGCGGCGTGTCCTCGTCTTCATCGGCAAAGCCAAAACTTTGGACGCGCTGGTTTTGGGTGGTGGGCTTGTACTGTAAAAGGGGTAAAACGGCTGCCATAGAATCTCCTAACAATGAAATTTGATACCAAATTGCCCTAGAGCGATGTTTAACGAACGGGAAAGGAAAACGATCCCCGAATGGACGTTGCCACCTGGGCAGGGGCTCTTTCGGTCGTCATGTCCAACAGAGGCAGATTGGCCACGGACGGTGGTGACGCGGGCTTTTGCCCCCGAGGATTGAGCTGGCGGGCCAGTTCCAAGAAGTTACGAATATCCCCCTGTTTGGGATAGTCGCGCTCCTGCTTGGTGCGCCAATAATCACTGTAGCGCGGGGTGACTAGGTTGAAGGGACGTTCCTTCATCCGCCGCCGTTGGTAGGGTAGGGTACTGTCGCCAAAGGTCTGCTGGTATTCGGTGCTATCGAGGAGGAGGTCGATGAACCCACCGATCCCTTTTTGGGCGATCGCAATGGACCAGGCAATGGGTTCATCCCGATTGTAGGGGGCGCGGCCGAGGAAACGCTTGAGGCAAATCTCGACGATGCGGTAGTTGGAGTTGGTCTCGACGACCATGCGGTAAAAGGGTTCGGACTTGCCCAGACCACGCACTAGTTCGCGGACGGTGATCATGCCATTGCGAAATTGGGATTCGAGGAAGGGCTGACGAAAGGAATCTAGGATTTCGTGCTCGCTGAAAATTTGGCGATAGGCTGCCCACAGGAGGGCATCCACGGTGCTGGGACTGCTGCCGGTGAGGTCTTCCTGCCGATAGAGTACGGGCGTGTCATCGTTGCCGACTTCATAGCCCGGGACGCGGTGGTTTTGGGTGGTGGGTTTGTAGGTAAGTAGGGGGAGCATGGGGGTGTCCTAGTTGGGTAAGTAGCGGTAGGGGGTGGAGCTTTCCCGCCGACCGACCGTGGCGTAGCTGGCGTTGCTGCTCATGTCGGGCAGGGGCAGTTGCTTTGGACTGGCGGCACGGGCCAGGGTGTATTGGTAATTGACCTGGGCGGGGGAGAGGGCCGCGGCCATGGAGAGGAACATCGGGGGAATGCCGCTGCGCACCCGCAAAGTTTGGGCGGTGAGGTTGCGCCGCAGGGCCAAACCGGCGCCGGAGCTAAAGGCAGTGGCTTCCTTAGCCCGCCAGTAGTCGCTGTAGCGGGGGGTGACAAGGTTGAAGGGGCGATCGCCCATCCGCCGCCGTTGGTAGGGCACGATGTCGGTGCCGAAGTTGGTGCGGTATTCGTCGCTATTGATCAGGCTGTCGATGAAACCGTTGAGACCCTGGGTGGCCAAAATAATGGAGTTGGCAATTTGCTCATCTTTGCCGTAGGTACTGCGTCCCAGGAAACGGGTGCAGCAGATTTCGACAAAGCGGTAGTTGGAGTTGGTATCCCGGACGAGGCGGCGGAATACTTCCGATGTCCCGAGTCCCCGGATAAAGTCGCTAACTGCGATCGCGCGATTACGCAGTTGGGATTCTAGGAACCGCTGCCGGTAGCTTTCCAGGATGAGGTGCTCGCTGAAAATTTGGCGGTAGGCTGCCCAAATCAGGGCATCAATTTGCTCGTTGTCACTGGTGTCCGTGAGGCGGTAGACCATAGCATCGTCTTCATCGGGAACTTCGTAGCCGGGGACGCGATGGTTTTGGGTGGTGGGGCTGATGGTGAGTAGGGGAAGCATGGCGGTTGAACGTAGGGGGCAAAATTAGGCGGGGATGGGCAGGGCGTGGGGCTGCAAAGCCTTCTGGATGCGGGCAAGGACAGCGCGATCGCCTTCTTTGTGGTAAGCCTGGTGCAGCAGAGCAGTGGGGGCCGCTGCCGAGGTTTCCCGCTGGAGGTGGTCGAGAGCAACCACCACGGCATAGCGCATAGACCAGTCGCTATCGTCGAGGAGCCGCCCTAGAACGGCGATCACCTGCTGGCGATCGCCCTCGGGATCGTCGGCCCAGTGCCATTGCAAGCTACCAAGACCCCTAATGGCCGCCCGGCGCACACTGGGGGCAAAGTCCTGCTGGGCGGCGGTAAGCAGCAGCGCAAGCGCCCGGGGATCGCCAATGGCAGCTAGGGCACGGACACTGTAGGCCCGAGCACCATAGTTGTAGTCATCCATAAGCTTGATCAACTGGGGCACGGCGCCCTGGCCAAGGGCAACCAATCCCTCCATGGCGATTACGGCGGCGGTGGGGTTGTTGTAGCCCAAAACCGCAATCAAATCGGGAATGGCAGCGGCGGTACCCAATTGGGCCAACCGTTGCACTGCGGTGATCAGGTCGTGGGGGGTACCAGCTTGGGCGATCGCCATCCGCAGGTGGGATAGGGAGTCATTCATAGCAGTTCATCCATATACAACATGAGTTGTTGGAGCGGTTCGGTCAGCTCAAAGTCAAACCGGGACTGGGGCAGGTGGGCATCGAGAATCTTCTTGAGGGCAAAGAGGCGAAAGCTGCTCTCGGTCTGGCACTGGGCAATGGCAGCGACGGCGGGGAGGTAGGCAATTTCCCCCAGATCGTTGAGGGCCGTGCGCCGCAGATTGACATCGGGATGGGACAGTCCCGCCACCAAGTGCTCCGCATAGGCGGGATCCTGGGTGATGCTGTACATCGCCCGGGCCGCTGCATAGTGCAGGCGTCCTTGGGGATGGTTGAGAAAGGTGGCGATCAGCTCCTGGCAGGACTCGGCCCGGAGACGACCTAGGGTTTCGAGGATGGCTTCGTAGGGCTGTTGGGGCATGGTCAGCAGCTCGGCTAAGGGGGCGACAGCCCGCTGTGCTGCCGCAAATCCTGCCGCCGACGCAATAGCAATTTCCTCAATGGCCTGGGCGACCGCCTCCCGCACGTAGTAATCCTCGCACTGGAGCGAGCGAATCAGCGGACCCATGGCTACGGGATTTCCCAGCTTGCCTAGGGCCCGGGCCGCATTGCGGCGGAGGGGATAGCCCCCCAACTCCGTGCGATCGGACGTGTCGGACAGGGAGTCCAAAAGGGGCTCCACAGCCTCTTGCACCCGCATTTTGCCCAACCACCAAGCGGCGTAGTAGCGCAGACTCAAGTCGCTATCGGTCAGTTGGGCGATCGCCCGTTCCGCCGTCAAAGCTACCGGCTGCGCACCTTGGTCTTGGGGGGATTCGGCCATGGCGCACCCCCGCATCAGATCACGATGGGTTCGATTTTGACAATTTTGCCGCCGAGCCGACCAATCCTCAGCATCTCCTCATTCATTTTGTTGTAGGGCACCGTGATGAAGGTGCTCCCGCTGCGACGAATGGGATAGGCATTGCCATCGGTCGCACTGCTCTGGCGCAAACCTACGACTTCAAAGCGAAAGATCCGCCGTCCGGCCTCCGAATTACCCGCAGCACCAATTGTGGACTGACCATGCATAGCGTTAAATTCTCCTGCAAAAAATAAAAACTTGTCAAAACGGGGCGCACCCCTGGAACTAGATTGCCGTAATGCTGGCGATTTTGCCACCCATCCGCTGAATCTGCTGCAATTTTGCCGATAGTTCGGCAAAGGGAACTAGGTACACCATACTGCTGCGGCGGGTCTTGGGATACCCCAAACCGTAGATGCCCGCCGCCTCGATGCGAAATACCTGCCCCTTTTCATCGGCCCCAATCCCAAGACGAACACTGGGGGCGCTGTCCTTGCTGGCACGGTAGGCCCAGGCTTCGGAACCGCCGGAGGGCGGCACAATGCTGCTGGCTAGGTTTTTGCCCAATTCCCGGGTGAGGCGGGGATTTTTACCCTCGACTTGGGCGCGATCGCTGTTGGCATAGCCACGGTAGAGGCGGAACATGCGGTTGAATCCCACGGTGCGCTGTCCTAGACCGTTGGTTTCAAAGCCCCGATAGAAGGGAACGGTACTTTCGCCAAAATTGGCAGCGTATTCAACACTGTCAATGTAGGAATCAATTTCGGCTTCGTAGCCGCCCGCAACGTAGAGATCGTTATGCATGCTGATCTCGGCCTCATCGTAGGGAGCGCGACCAAGGAGATGCTTGTAGTTGAGTTCAATAAAACGTACTTGGGGGTTTACGGCAAAGAACTTGTCCCGGTAGAGGGGGGACTTGGCGATCGCCCGGACAAATTCCCGCACTGAAAGGTTGCCATCCCGCAGGAGGGATTCCGCAGTTTTGAGCCGCTCGCTCTCCATGATGTAATCGTTACCCAAAACCTGACGATAGGCAGCGCGAATCACCGCATCGACATCGCCGAGGGAATAGTTGGGGCGCAACTCCACCCGTGCCGACTCTTGGAATGGCACGATCCCTAGCCGACTTGCCACAGTAGTTACAGCCATATGGGGTTCCTAATGTATGTTTTTTTAAAAGAAGGCCGCTGGCCCATTGCTGGGAACGGCATGCAGAACAAAAAAAATGATTCTCAAGTGGATTCTTAACAAAATGCCCAGAGGTGAGCCAAACTCCCCCCGGGCACTGGTTAGTACGGCACAACGCCTAGCTCAAAGCGTTGATGGCGTAGTCAAAGTAGGTGTTGGCTTCGTTGGCGGCCTGACCACCCAAACCATGGTTGGACTTCATGTAGCGCAGGGCTTCGACGTACCAGCTAGGGGACAGTTCAAAGGTGCGGTTGATTTCAGCCAAACCAGCGATCAGGTACTCGTCCATGGGGCCGGTGCCACCAGCAACCAAGCAATAGGTGACCATGCGGAGGTAGTAGCCGATGTCCCGGGCGCACTTGGCCTTGCCTTCGGGGGTAGCAGCGTAGTTGCTGCCGGGGGTGGTGGTGGTGTAAGGAAACTTGGAGTACACCGCTTGGGCGGCGCCATCGATCAAGCTCTGGGCATTTTGGGTCAGGGCACGGGCGGCTTCCATGCTGGCCTTGGCACGATCAAAACGACCGTTTACGGCTTGCAGTTCGCTGTTGCTCAAAAAACGGCCTTGGGAATCGGCGGTGGCGATCGCTTCAGTAATGGGGGTTTTCATGATTCTAGAAACTCCAAAAAAATATTGTTGTCAAGAAAAATCGAACTAAAAACTAGGCCACAGCGGCAGCGGCGCGGTCGAAATAGCCAGCCAATTCGGAGATCAGTTGGCTGCAGTCGCCACGGGTGATGCCGTTAGGATCGTTGACGATCGCAATGGCGGCTTCCTTCATCTTTTGGACGCCAACGGCCACGGAAGCGCCGGGGGTGCCAAGGGCTTGGTAGGTTTCGCGCAGACCATTGAGGCAGCGGTCATCCAAAACACTGGCGTCACCAGCGATGGTGGCGTAGGTAACGTAGCGGAGGATGATTTCCATGTCGCGCAGGCAAGCGGCCATCCGCCGGTTGGTGTAAGCATTGCCGCCGGGGGCGATCAATTGGGGCTGTTCAGCAAACAGGGCGCGGGCAGCGTTGGCTACGATCGTGGAGGCGTTGGAGGTGATCCGGTTGACGGTATCCAAACGCTTGTTGCCATCGGCAATCATGGCAGACAGAGCATCCAATTGGCTGGTGCTCAAAAATTCACCCTTGGCATCAGCTTGAGAGACCACTTTGGCAAATGCGTCGAACATAACTTCGTTATCTCCTGAGATTTTTTATTGACTGATATGACAATCGATTGACAATCAGAACACACCCTGCCCAAGGGAAACTACTCCCAAGGCCAGATGAAATAGAAATCCTGTGTCCTATGAATTTATACAATGACACTTCGGCGTTATTTATTACAAATTGCAAACTCTCCTTAAGCTATATGAGCTTTCCCATGGGAAAGGGGGCGATGCAAGGGCTGGGGTGATCGCGCTCCTGAGTCATGGCTTTGGTGATTGGCGGTAATTGTTGCGCCAGCCCTTCGCCGTGGGGATGGGGAATTGTAAAGAAATACTAAAGGTCGTACACTCATGGCAGCAAGGTTTTAGCAAACACAGATCGCAGATAGCTATGAGTGCATTTAGAGTTGAGCGGGATTCTATGGGGCCCCTGCCGATCGCGGAACCCTGTTACTACGGAATTCAAACGGCGCGGGCGCTGGACAATTTTGCCATTAGTGGAATCAAACCCCTGCCCCACTATGTGGATGCGGGCATTTTGATCAAGAAGGCGGCTGCCCTAGTCAATGCCGAGTTAGGCTGCATTCCCATTGATGTCTCCATGGCGATCGCCGCGGCCTGCGATGAAGTGCTGGAGGGGCATTGGCGGGATCAATTTGTAGTGGATGTCTACCAAGCGGGGGCAGGCACCTCCCATCACATGAATCTCAACGAGGTGCTGGCCAACCGGGCCCTAGAACTGGTGGGCGATCGCAAGGGGGAGTATCACCGCATTAGCCCCAATGACCATGTCAATTATGGGCAGTCCACCAATGATGTCATTCCTACGGCAATTCGACTGGGGGCCCTGCTTTCGTGGCGATCGCACTTGGCGCCAGCACTGCAGGATTTGGAGCAGCAACTGCGACGCCAGGGGCAGCAGTGGGGAGATATTGTGACCTCGGGGCGCACCCACCTGCAGGATGCCGTTCCCGTCCGTATGGGCGATGGGTTTGCGGCCTACGCCCACGTAATCTACGAACACCACCAGCGGCTATCTCGGGCGGCCGAGGAATTGTGCGTGCTAGGGATAGGCGGTAGCGCCGCGGGAACGGGTATGAACACCCATCCCCAGTATCGGGAACGGGTGGTTGAGGTTTTGGCCCAGTGGACGGGATTGCCCCTGCGTCCCGCGATCAACCTCATGGCGGCGATGCAAAGCATGGCGCCCTTGGGGGCATTTTCAAGTGCGCTGCGCAATCTGGCCCTCGATGTCACCAAAATTGCCAACGACCTGCGGCTGATGGATTCGGGCCCCAACACGGGACTTAAGGAACTGCAACTGCCCCCGGTGCAGCCCGGGTCGTCGATTATGCCGGGTAAGTACAACCCCGTAATTGCTGAAATGACCAATATGGTCTGCTTTCAGGTCGTGGGGATCGATACGGCGATCGCCTTTGCCAGCCAAGCTGGACAGTTGCAACTCAATGTGATGATGCCCCTGATAGCCTATAACTTGATCCACAGTATCGAGATTTTGGGCAATGCCCTAATGACGTTCTCCCAGAAATGCGTTCAGGGAATTACGGTGCGGCGCGATCGCTGCCAATTCTATGCCGAGAGTACGCTGTCGCTGATCACGGCCCTCAATCCCCACTTGGGCTACCTCAACTGTGCGGCGATCGCCCAGGAGTCCCTCAGTACGGGTAAAACCCTACGCCAGATTGTTCTTGAGCGGGGGTTGATGGCGGAGTCCAAACTTGACGAGGTGCTTGACCTTGCGGGTCTGAGTCGCCCCCACGGTGCGGTATGATGCTCAAAAAATGAAAGCACAATCATGCGCGTCCTAACTTTGGTTCCGGGTGGTATTGGCGACCAGCTCCTGTTTTTTCCCACGCTGGCTTCCCTGAGGCAACACTTTCCCACCGCCGAAATAGATGTTGTGGTGGAGCCGCGATCGCAAGGGGCTTATCGTCTGTGCCCGTCCACCCAGCGCACTATCAAGTTTGACTTCAAGGGACGCAATAGCCTCGCCGACTTTGCCAATTTGCTAGGGGTCCTGCGCGATCGCGAATACGATCTGGCCCTGTCCCTCGGGCAACGGTGGTCTGCCCGCTTCCTGTTGTGGCTCACCGGCATTCCCCAGCGCATCTCCTACGTCGGTGAGGCCAACTACTGGCTGACCCAAACTGTGCCCCTCAACCGCGACCAGTATGCCGCCGTCATGTACCACGACCTGCTAGGAGCCCTAGGAATCACCCAGTTCTGCCCCCCCATCCGTTTGGGCATTCCCCGCTCCGATCTCGATTGGGCCAGTGCCGAGCAGGAGCGTCTAGGAATTAAGGGTCGGAGTTACATCCTGATCCACGGCGGATCCAGTGCCCTAGCCCAGCAAAAGGGGATTCAAAAACTCTATCCCGCCGACTCCTGGGTAACCGTGCTTCGCTCCCTGCAGGAGAAAATGCCCCAGGTGCCCCTCGTGCTCCTCAGCGGCCCGGAGGATCGCGAGATCGTTACCTCGGTGCAGGAAGCACTACCCCAAATCCTCACCCTCTCCCCCCCGGACGTGGGCAAGTTGGGTGCGGTCATTGCCAATGCCAGCCTGCTGCTGTGCACCGATAGCGCCCCCATGCATGTGGCCGTCGGAGCTGGCACCCCCTTGGTGGCCCTGTTTGGCCCAACTGACCCCACGAAATTGCTCCCTGCCGACCCCAAATTCCGCAGCGTGCGCGCCACCGATGGTAAAACCATGGCAGATATTCCCCCGACCCAGGTTCTTGAGCGAATTCTGAGCGAGTAGGGGGTAGCGCTATGAATATCGGCAGAATATGGGCGATCGCCGGCAATGTATTTCGGGAAACCCTGAGGGAGCAGGTGCTCTACCTCACCCTGCTGTACTCCCTTATTCTGGTCGCCGCTAGTTTCTTCCTGCGGGAATTTTCGTCGGAAGGATCCGGCAAAATGATTGTGGATACTGGCATCGCCGCTATTGAAATCGTTGCCCTCATCGTGGCTATTTTCGTGGGCACCAATCTCATCAATAAAGAAATTGAAAAGCGCACCATTTTTGTGTTGGTGGCAAAGCCCATGAGCCGTGCAGAATTCGTCATCGGCAAGCACTTAGGGATTACCGGTATTCTTGCCCTGATCGTCACGCTGATGGCCGGCATCTATACCCTGATTCTTTTCCTGCGGGGGATAACTTTTCCGGTTCTCGAAGTTTTGATTGCCTGTTTTTTCATTTTTTGGCAGCTCATGCTAGTAGCGGCGATCGCCATTTTGTTTGGCAGTTTTACCAGTTCCCTGATCGCCGCCCTGCTCACCCTCGCCTCCTATTTTGTGGGCAACTTCAGTCGGGATCTGCTTTCCCTCGGCGAAGTATCCCGCAATGAAGCCGTGCAGCAAATCACGCGGACGCTTTACCTCATTCTTCCTGACCTTTCCCGGGCAAATTTTAAAAATGAGGCAGTGCACAGTGTTCTGCCCAGTGCGATCGAGCTGCTGCAGAACGGAACCTATATTTTTTCCTATGCCCTTTTAGTTCTCGCTGTGGCGATCCTCGTTTTCGGTAGGAGACAGTTCTAGGGTCGGGCATGACCACCTAGCCTCAGTTGCCAATTCCGCAAACTACCGATACGGCGCTACGGCGCCATTCCAAAAAAAAGCCCAGTCCATGGAAGGAACCGGGCCTCTAGAGTCGAGAAGATTTAATGGCGCAAACTAGCGTTGCGGCGTGGGGCTGAGTCGTGGCACATCGGGGGTCTGCTGCTCAGGGCCCAAAATGCGGTTGCTATCAAGCACCTTCTGCACCTCCGAACCGGGTTGGTAGGTGTAGCCAAACGTAGAGCGCTCGCTATCATCAATGATTTTGGGCGTCACGATAATCAGGACTTCACTCCGGCGATTGATGTTTTGCTCATTGCGGAACAACGCGCCAATTAGCGGTAGATCGCCCAGGATTGGAACCTTGGTTTGGATTTGGCGGTCTTCATCGCGAATGACCCCAGACAAGATCAGGGTTTGCCCATCGCGCAACCGCACCTGACCCGAGTTCAGGGTACGGCGTGAAATCGGTCGTGCCTGAATAAAGGCAGTGGAGTTAGGAACACCAATTTGCTCAATAGCCAGGGGCACAGCCACCACGGGTGAAACAGAAAGGTTGATAAAACCATTATCATCTACCCGTGCTACCCGCACATTGAGAACAAGACCTGAATCCTCAAAGGTGGCAGTCCGGGTAATTGTAGGCGGCGAACCTCCGGTACCAGGAGTGGTGGTTTCCTCAACCCGGGTTAAGACCTCTTCTACCAGCTCCACCGTAGCCTGCTCACCTTCTTGGACAGTTAATGTTGGGTCAGTGAGCACCTTGGCATTACCAGAGCGAATTTGTGCTGCCAGCAATCCAGCAATCTGAACGGCATTGGGATTGACAACGGGAGAATTAGTGCTGAAGTTAAGACCTAGCACACCCAGGGTAGAGTTGATTGTCGTTGCCCCAGGAATTTGTAAAGTTAGAGAACTGCCAAAGGTTTGATCGCCCCGCAGCTCCACTTCCACGACGCGAACATTCACGGCAACTTGACGCTTACGCAGGTCAATCCGAGCCAATTGGGCTTCGGCGTACTTGACCAACTCCGGGGTGCCCAGAAGAGTCACGGAATTGGTTCGCTCTTCGGCCACAACCTGTAAACCCTTTAGCACGAGCAAGGAGTCAGGTGTTTCTTGAACCCGCTCCAGGACAGGCACAGCTTCCGTTTGAACGTTTACGATCGCCTGGGATGCGGTACCCAACTGGGCAGTTTGAACGCCAGGAATCGGGCGCTGCCGCGTGATGACGCGCTCGGCCCCAAGACCAACGAGAAATGCCGAAGCTTCCCCAGCCGAAACCTGATTGAGACGATAACTCCGGCTCACCACATTGCGCAAACTGACGGGCAACCGCGTGGCAACGAAAATGGTATTACCGATGCGACTGGCCTGCAGTCCCGTAATCCTAAGAATGCTATTGAAAGCATCCTGGGCCGACTCATTTTCAATGTCGAGATTGACGGGCTGGGTAATACCGGCTCCCGTCGCTCCAGGTTGGACCTGTTGCCCCGTCTGCTGGCCGGCTTGGACGGCTCCTTCTGCGGAGACAACGCTCAATCCAGCAACCCGTCCGATTAGGGTGAGCACTTCAATGGCGGGGGCACTGCGCAGGGTCAAACGGGTGACCCGCTCAGCCGTACCTAGGTTGATGAGTTCCGGCTTGAGATTCACGGCACTGACCGCAATGTCACCCGTGGGGGGAACCGTCAGCCGCCGGAATGGAGGCACTTGTCCCGGAACCCGACCCGGTACTTGGGGGGTAACGGGCGGAGTAACGCCGGGGATAGACCGCTGACCAGGAACAGGCTGGTCAGGCACAAGCCGAGGAGTTGCCTCACCTGTGGGTGGAACGAATTGGGCAACCCGTTGAGATTCATTGCTGCTGGTTACCCGCACCTTAGACTCAAATAGGGGCTTAGATGCTGCCGTTGCCTGAACATTAGGCTGGACTTGAGCTACGGATTTGGACGGGGATGGGGTCTTAGGAGCAGGAACACTGAGCACAATGCCTTGGGGTGTGTCCCTTTGGATCACGCTTCCTGAAGTGCTATCGGCAGCGGTCACCCGCAAGTGCACTTTGTTTCCATCTTGTTTGGCTTCAACCGCCCGAATTCCCGGAATGGGGTTGGGCTTGGCAAAGGTGCCGTTACCATTGGCTAATTTCAACTCAGCACCCGTAAGCTCGGCAATCCAGGTATTCCCCTGGCGCTTGTAGGATACTTGGGGGCGATCATTACTAGCAAAGCTAAGTACTACATTGAGGCGATCGCCGGCAGCCTGGGTAGCAATACCTGTGATGCGGCTAGCAGTTTCTACGGGCATTTGGGACGTTTCGGCATGGCTCTGGGGCAGCGCAAAGATTTGAGGGCAAATCGTGGCAACCATGAGCCAGCACGCGAGAGACTTCGTTTTCATCGTCAATAAACTCCTCACTCGACTCTACCAATGTGAATACCCGAACATGGCGTAATCTGGCCACAGATTTTACCATTGCCGGATTTTTTCAACACAAAAATGCCCGAATCATTGCTACTGCGGTGCAGCAGCAGCCTGTGCCGCTAGCTCCTCTGCACTGAGAGGAACGTAGGCTTCAACCACAAAAGTTGCAGTCAATAGTGGCGGCAAACTCTCAAGCAATGCTGCTTTTTGGGCCTCTTCGAGACCAAAACCCTCAGGAAGTTGAAAGGCTTCGGGAGGAAGGGTCTTCTTGGCAAGCTTGAGGTTCTTAATTGCTAATAAAGGTTGCAGTCGTTCAATTTTTTGTAGCGATGCTAGGATATCAGGAAAAGGCGCATCCATCGCAACATTTACCGAAATCGTCCGGAACTGCTGTCCCACGGGCACTACGGTAGGCGCAGGTGCCAATGTGAAGGACTGCAGGCTATTGGGCACGCGGTAGGAAAAGGGCGGCAGGGATACCTCAATGGACTTAGGTAGTTGATCCGTAATGTCCTTCAAAAGCGTATCCACATTGTCAACACTGGGAAGCAAGGTCAGCACAAATGCATTCTTTTCCTGGGCCTCTTTGAGGACAGTATCAACTGTCGCACCCTTAGCCACATCAGCCCGCAACTGGTCGACGGTAGATTTTTTTTGCGTGATTGAAATTTCGGTTCCATCAACCTGGGTTTTGAGAGGATCGACGACGGAAATGTAGCCAAATCCCGCCAACCCCACGCCCGCAACACCAATGAGAACCCCTAATACTCGTGAGGTCATGGTGATTCCGAAAAGGGAAACTCCCCCGCCTTCCTGGGGAATAGCACCTGCGTTTGTCATTGCACTACCTTCCTTTCTTTCAATAAAAGTACCCGTTCCACTAGTCCCGTCGCTCCTGCTTTTTGTAATTCCGGGAGCAACTGGGCAGCATTTTGAGACGTGAGTGAAGCTTCAATGGTGAATTCAAACAATGGGTTTGAGCCAGCAGCCTGGGCAGGTGATTGTGCGAGGGGTCGAACACTGTTGATGCGTGTTTTAGTGGCATCAAGAAACTTTGAATCCTGCAACAGCAACAGATAGGCTTGCACCTCATCGGCGCTCTCGGCTGCACCCGTTAACCGCACCACGGGTACTGCTGCAGCACCAGGAACAGCAGTAGCGGGGGCACCAATATCAAAACCTCGAATTTGCACTTTGCTCGGTGTGCGATCGCGAATGTCCGCGACAATTGCATTGGTTGGCAGTTGCCCCACAAAGAGGGTCAAGAGCTGATCCGTGCGCTGTTGAATTTGTTTTACTTCCGCCTGCTTCTTCGTAATAGCATCAAGCTGGGATTTGAGGGTGCTTTCTTCACTGCTGAGCGTGGCAAGTTCCTGCTGCAGCGCTTGATCCCGAATTGTCAGAAAGGCATAGTAACCACCCACTATGGCAAGAGCAAGGGCTGCTACTGCGGTGCCTATCCACAAAAACTGTTGGTCGGCAATTGGCGCAGCGCCCGCACCGTCCCCACCTACTACTACACGGTCATCAAGGAAATTAACATCAATCGTATACATGGATTACACCTCCCTCACACCTAAACCAAGGGCGATCGACATACCATATCGCTCCTCCATGGAAAGTTCGCGGTCAACTGATACGGAGAGGGCCGATAGGGGGTCGATGGGTTCAGCCTCAATTCCTAGCCGTTGACTCAGGTAATCATCTAACTGGTTGATGCAAGCACCGGGACCTACTAGGAAGATTTGGGCGACATCGGAACCAGAAGACTGATTGGTGTAAAAGTCTATGGAACGCCGCAACTCATCGGCAAGATCTCCTACAACCCTCAGAACAGCAGCATCTCCGGGGCTGCTTCCTGACATCCCTCCAGCTAATCCTGCGGTGTCCATAGTCTGAATGGGCACGGAAATATTAGCCATAAGTTCGGGATCGGTAATGCGACGTCCCGGCATGTTCATGGCACGCAATTGGGCATTTTGAATCTGCACGGTGCCAGTGGGAATGCTGCGCGAAAATTGGGGAACGCCATCAACGGTGACGTTGATTTCTGTCATTTCACATTCAATGTCAACCACCGCAACCGCTTGGGAAGCCCCACTAAAACGCACGAGTTCGTTGTGAAGGGAGCGGATCAGCGCAAAGCTACTAACTTCGATGATGTCGGGTTTGAGCTGGGCGTACTCTAGAACCTGAATGTAGTTGTCAGTGACTTCCTTGGGGGTAGCCACCATCAGGATTTCGGTGCGCTCAATACCATCCTCATCTAGGGTAGTGCCCAACTTTTGGTAGGTCACATCTGCATCTTCCCGGGGAAAAGGAAGGTAAAGGCTGGCTTCTTGATTCAATACCATTTCCCGCAACTCTGCATCGGGAATTTCTGAGGGCAAACGAATCAGGCGGCTGACTGTTTCGCGTCCGGGGACGGAAGTGGCTACATTTTTAGCCTTGATTTTCTTCTCGGTCAGGAGTGTGCGAATGGTTTCACCGATCGCAGCTGGATCGTTGATGCGACCCTCCTGTACGGCCCCTTCGGGGAGCTCGGCACTAGCGAATGCCGCTAACTTGTAGGAAGACTGCCCTTTGCGGCGCAACTGGGCAACATTGACGCGCTCTGAATTGATTTCGAGTCCGATGCCATTTTTGGAACCACCGCCAAGTTTTAATCCAAACATATTTTTTCCAGATAGTTGCCGAGCTTTGGATCAGCCTGTTGATGCCTCGGATTATAGAGCGATCGCAAGCATTGTCAAGGGAAGAACTTTTTTTGACCTCCTCACACCATGCTGGAAAGAACGGTACGCAGCTCCTGGACAAGATGGGTGGAGGAACTGGAGGTAGGTGCGCCATTGGCAAGAAACTCAAGCTTTGGTCTAAGGGCATCAATGATGTCCTGAACGGGGCGTAGGAGATGCTCTTGGGTAAGAACCTTACCCCCCAGCTCGGCGGTGAACGATTGAAGTTGCAGTAGGGCCGCTTCGGAGTTCTTTAGCTCTTGCTGCTGGGTTTGGTGTTCCTGGAGCTGGCGATTCAGGGAATCCTGCTGCTGTTGGATGTAGTTGCGAACGGCATCGATTTGCTGCTCCATTTTTTCTAGTTCCTGCTTCTGGTGCGATCGCTGGGCGTCAATTTGCTGCAGGAGGGGGATCAAGTGTTGAAAGGGATCGTCACCCGAAATGTTTCCTTTGCGGCGATCAAGAATTGCCCGTCTCTGGCTCAGGGCCGCTTGCCGCTCCTGCATCCCGCGCCGCATCCCGGACACGCTCTCCTCTAGGAGCTTATACTGCTCTTCGGCAAACTCCTTGCTGTTCTCAAGCTCAATGCGTTCGAATTCATTGATCTTGTCCATCTGACTTTGGATATCGGCAATTTCGCCCTCGATGGAGGCCAGTTCGTCCTCCTGGGCACTGACGTAGTTGGCTAGTTTGTCAAACTCAGTCTGGAGGCTACTAACAGCAGCCTCTAGTTCCTCGATGGGGAGTTCCTCAAGGCGCTTTACTTCTTCGGGGGAGAGCACCTCATTGGGAGTTCCGCCTAGGGCCTCAATGGCAGCTACAGTTTTTTCGTGCAGGTGATCTTGAACGGACAACTGGTTTTTGCCGAGGGCAAGGTTGTTTTCCTGTAACTTCAGAATGTTTCGTTGGGCTTTCAGCTCGGCTTGGGCATCGGAAAGGGCAATCTGTGCCGATTGCCACTGCTGCAAGCGCTGTTGGTAGACCTCCTGGGACTGCCCTAGCTCGCGACGACGCTGATCAACTTCCTGGCGCATGGAATCAAGCTGCTGCCAAAAGCCATTGAGTATATTTTGCCGGTCGTAGATCAACTGCAATAGTTCGCCAGCATCGATGGAGCCTGTGCCGTTGGTGTTTAAACTTTCCGAAAGATCATTGACGATCCCCATGAGTTGGCGGGACTGCTCAGCGCTCAACCCGGCGGCAGCAGCTTGCATCGACTCGTAGGAGCCGCGCTCGCTTTCGAGGCGGGCAAGAATTTCTTCCGCTTCTTGACGCCGGGCTTCGAGGGTTTCTAACTCGATCTCGCGGTTCTCTAGCTCCTGTTCGCGGCGGTGCAACTCCTGGCTTTGGTAGTTTAGGGATTGCTTCCACTGTTCTACTTCTTCCTCGGCAGCACGGAACCGTTCTTGGGCACGGGAAAAATTCTGGAGGATGCCCACAATCCGCTTTGATGCTTCGGTAACACTTTGGACGACGTTGCTGCCGGTAATGTCGGCAATGACAAGTTGTCCGTCCTTGAGATCCTGAACTTGGCTCGGGTCTTGGATCTGGATCAGTTGGTCGTTGCCAATGGGTTGCCAGTTATTCTCCCCAGCGTTTCTGGCAAGTAGGCGAACCTGAACTTTACCCCCTAACCCAAACGCAGCCTGGGTTTTTTGGATCTCTGCCAAGTATTGCACGCTACTTACTCTCCTCTGCTACATGTGACGCGGTGAGTCAACGAAATCCTCGTTTCCATAGTAACCCATGGCGCACGCCTGTTTGCTTGTTTGTGGGGTAACTCAATTAGGGATAACGCTTGGGGTCGAAGGCGTCCCGCAGCCCATCTCCCAGAAGATTGAAGCACAGTACGGTGGCAATGATGGCGATCGCCGGTGACCAAACCAACCAGGGATGGAGCAATAAAATTGCTGCGTTCGTGGCTAGGGAAAGCATGTTACCCCAGGAGGGATCGGGCTGCTGGATGCCCAAACCCACGAGGCTAAGAACCGCCTCAGCCACAATGAAACCGGGAACAGCCAGAGTGGCCGTAATGATGAGGTAGGTCGTGGTTTGGGGGAGAATGTGCCGCCAGACGATACTTCCCGTAGGGGTGCCGATCGCCTTAGCAGCTAAGACAAAGTTGGATTCCTTGATCGCCAGAACCTGCCCCCTGATCACCCTTGCCAAGCCTGCCCAAGAAACGGTTGAAATAATAACCGTGATCAGAATAAAGCGATCAGTATTACTAAGTTGGGCTGGCAGAACTGCGGCCAGGGCCACAAGCAGGTAGATGTAGGGCACCGACATCAGTACCTCTGAAAGGCGCATCAATATATTGTCTAGGAGTCCGCCAACATAGCCGGCGATCGCCCCAACGGTCGTGCCGATGGAAAACGAGATCGCTGTAGCGACGATGCCAATAAACAGGCTGAATCGGGCTCCGTAGAGTAAGCGGGTGAATTCATCACGGCCCTGCTCGTCGGTTCCCAGCAGGTGGAGGTGCCCGCCCCCAACCGTATCAAAAAGATGCCCACTATGGAAAAGACGGATCGGACTGGGGCGCGATCGATCCAAGCGCAGCAGCCGTTCGCCGCTCTCTAGGTCAATACTGCCAAGGGTGGCAGGGTACACATGGGCACCGATGAACTCCCCCTGGGAATTGTGCCAGTAAATTGCAGATGGCGGCAGCAGCGCCCCATTCTCAAAGGATTGATTTACCCCATAGGGTGAAATCCAGGGGGCAAAGACCGCCATGAGATAAAACATGGTCAAGACCCCGATGCTGACAACAGCTAGGGCGTTCCGCCGCAGACGAGACCACCACCCCATAGGACTAGGAGCCTGTGAGCGCTTTAAAGAAATTTTGCCGGTACCGCCCATTGGCAAAAACACCGATGGGCCAAATGACCGCCAGAAAGAAACCGCTCTGGGAGTAGTTGGTGCGGTGGAACCCCGCCAGGAAACGCCAAATTCCCAGAATGTAGACAGCGAGCAAGGACCAGAGAACGATAGTAGCAGTTGGCATGGGAGAAACCTAATGCAACGATTCCACCTATTTTAGTTGACTCCGCCAGCGGAAGTAGCTCTTTGCATGACAACCCACTACAAAGGCTCGGGCACTCTTCGGCGCTACTTTTGGGTTTTTTGGGCAGGCAGACCAAGAATGTTGCTGTCAATGAGGGGAAGGGCGCTGCCGCCGTAGATGAGGGGAAACTTTCCATCCCAGGCTTCGAGGGCCTTGTTTTGAAGTACTTCGGGTGTCAGGGTTTTTTGCAGCAGGTTTTGGGCTTCAGCACGACCCCGGGCGCGGTTGACCTCGGCTTCAGCTTCCCGCTCGGCTTTTTGGGCAATGTAAACGGCGCGCTGGGCTTCCTGTTCAGCAATTTGCTTTTGCTCGATCGCCTCGGCAAACTCCTTGGTGAACTGCACATCGAGGAGGGAGACACTGTCGAGGACAATGCCGTAGGTGGCAAGGCGCTCATCGAGTACGGCGTCAATTTCGGCCTTCAGCTCGGGGCGCTTGGTCAGAATTTCTTCAGCGTTCTTTTTCGCGGCTGCGGCTTTGACCACCTCACCAACGGCGGGATTGAGGATGCGGTTGACCACTTGGATTTCATCGCCAACATTTTGATAAACGCCATTGACGCGCTTGGGGTCAATGTGCCAATTGATGGCAACATCCAGGCGAACATCCTGGAGATCCTTAGAGCCAACTTGGGCGATAATGTCGGTCTTTTGGACGCGAACACTGAGTTGTCGCACCTCTGTCATCACCGGAATGCGCCAGTGCAGCCCTTCATCGAGAATGTCATCTTGAACCTTACCGAAATTCATGACGACACCGCGATAGCCTGCCCCCACGATAACCAGGGGACCAGCGGAAATGAATAGGACCACAAGTGCCACGATAAAGGCGATCGCCACTAGAAAGTTTTGCTGCGTTTCCCGAGTTGTCATAGTCCTGTAGTTGCTGAGTGCTATCCTGCACCAGTGTATCGCTTTGCTGGAGTTGAAAGAAGGGCGAAAATTTATTGTGCCCAGAGCGAAGAAATCTGCTATGTTTGAAGTCCGGTCAAAGCTACCCCTCGACTGCCCCAAATGCACGCAGGTTTACGCACACTAGTTCCTGTGGTTTGCGCGAATGATGTAGAGGCATTGGACGTAGGCAAGTTGGATGGTTTTGTACCCATGGGCGGATGGCGAAATTGGTAGACGCATCAGACTCAAAATCTGACGATGGCGACATCATGAGAGTTCGAGTCTCTCTCTGCCCACTACCTTAAGAACTTTCCCAAGGACTTTTGAGTACCCTTGGCATCTGAAATGCTTCTGGATATCTTCGACGCTGGGCGGTGACGAAACCTTATTCCCGCCCTCAGGGAGCGGGATCGGAGCTGCTTACACCATGGCAAAGGATGGAATGGCACCGGCATAGAGGGCGCGATCGCCCAATTCCTGCTCAATGCGCAACAGGCGGTTGTATTTGGCAATACGCTCACTGCGGCACAGGGAGCCGGTCTTAATCTGTCCGGCATTGGTGGCAACAGCAAGGTCGGCAATGGTGGTGTCCTCGGTTTCCCCGGAACGATGGCTGATGACGGATTTGTACCCGGCGCGATCGCCCGTGGCAATAGTTTCCAGGGTTTCGGTGAGGGAGCCAATCTGGTTGAGTTTGATCAGAATGGCGTTGCCGCAGCGTTCTTGAATGCCGCGCTGGAGGCGGGTTTTGTTGGTGACGAACAGATCGTCCCCCACCAGTTGGGTGTTGGTCAGGGTGGCGGTGAGCTGCTGCCAGGTGCTCCAGTCCTCCTCCGCCAAACCATCCTCAATGGAGGTAATCGGATACTGGGCGCAAAGTTTCTGATAGTAGGCGATCGTGGCTTCGGGGCTGTGGGCGGTGCTATCAAAGGTATACTGCCCGTCGTGGTAAAGCTCGTTGGCGGCAACATCCAGGGCCAAGGAGACCTGTTGCCCTGGGGCATAACCCGCTTGGGCTATGGCGGTGACCAGGAGTTCGAGGGCTTCTTGATTGGAGCCGAGGTTGGGGGCAAACCCACCTTCGTCGCCGACGGCAGTGGCCAGACCCTTGCCCTTGAGTACCTTTTGCAGGGTGGCAAAGATTTCGGCTCCGTAGCGCAGGGCTTCGCGAAAGGTGGGGGCGCCGTGGGGCACAATCATAAATTCTTGAATATCAACGTTGTTGTCGGCATGGGCACCGCCATTGACAACATTCATAAGGGGAATGGGCAGAACCCGGGAAAGCGGTGAACCTAGGTAACGGTAGAGGGGCAAGCCTAGGGCGCAGGCCGCGGCCTTGGCTGTAGCTAGGGATACGGCCAAAATGGCATTGGCTCCCAGTTCGGACTTGTTGGCGGTGCCATCGAGGGTCAACATCAGGTGATCTACTTCCATCTGATCGCGGGCGTCGATCCCTTGCAGGACGGGGAAGATTTTTTCCTGGACATTGCTAACAGCGGTCAGCACACCCTTGCCGCCGTAACGTTGGGGGTCGCCATCTCGGAGTTCGAGGGCTTCAAAACTGCCGGTGGAAGCGCCGCTGGGCACCTGGGCCAGTCCGGTGGCACCGCTGGCGAGGGTGACTGTGGCTTCGATGGTGGGCCGTCCACGGGAGTCGAGGATTTCTTGGGCGGCGATCGCCACGATGTCGGTGGGGGTAGTCACTGTGGTTCTATATCCTTATGAATTGCGAGAACGTGATGTCGTTTTAAGTGTGCCATTAAAGGAGTAGGTAGATCGATCTTAAAAGCACAGATCGGGGGCGCAACTGCTCTTCCACAATTCTTTGCGATTAACGTGCAAAATCAGGCACCCATGCTAAGGTATAGGCACTTTTTTGCCGCCCCAATGCTTTTCCTATGTACGTAAAGCAGATAGAGTTGACGCGATTTAAGTCGTTTGGCGCTACAACTACCATTCCCCTACTACCGGGCTTTACGGTGATTTCTGGCCCCAATGGTTCGGGGAAATCCAATATTTTGGATGCGTTGCTGTTTGCCCTGGGGTTGTCTTCTTCTAAGGGTATGCGGGCCGATCGGCTACCGGACTTGGTGAACCAAAGCCACAGCCAAAAGGGGCGGACGGTGGAATCTAGTGTGGCGGTTACCTTTGCCGTCGATGAGGAGGTGCCGACGGGAGAATGGACGATATCCCGGAAGCTGCGCGTAACCAGTCAGGGAACCTATACCTCTACCTACTATGTCAATGGTTCGCCCTGCACCCTGAGCGAATTGCACGAACAGTTGGCCAAATTCCATGTGTACCCCGAGGGCTACAACGTGGTGTTGCAGGGGGATGTGACCGGAATTATTTCGATGAATGCCCGGGAGCGGCGCGAAATTATCGATGAGTTGGCGGGGGTGGGGGAGTTCGATCGCAAGATCGAAACGGCGAAGGAAAAGCTCGACGATGTCAAGACCCAGGAGGATCGGTTTCGCATTGTGGAGCAGGAACTGAAGCAGGCCCAGGAAAAGCTCCAGGGCGATCGCGCCAAAGCCGAAAAGTATCAGGCGCTGCGCCACGAGCTATCCCAGTTGGATGCTGCGGAATTGGTCTTGGCCCAGCGCCATTGGCTCTACCAGCGCACGCTCAAGGAGGAAGCTCTGCGCGGCACCCAGCAGGCCGCAGCCGAACTCCAGCAGGAACTGAGTGCGCTGCAAATAGACATGGATCAGACCGCGGTGCAGTACAACGAACTCAATGCCCGCGTCCACGATCTGGGGGAATCGGAGTACGTCCAGCAGGCGGGGCACCTGGCGGCTAAACAGGCAGAATTAAAATCCCTGCAAAAGCAGCAGCAGGAGTTGATGCAATCCTACGACCGGGCGCAGCAGCAACTGGGGCAGACCCAAACCGAGATCAACGACCTCCAGCGCCTGCTCGAGCAAGTCGTTCAGCAGCAGCAGCACCAGCGGACGGAGATCAAGCCAATCCAGGAACTGGGCGATCGCCAGCAAGCCCTCGTGCATCAGCAGCGGCAGGATCTCAGCACCATTGCCACGGCCTCGGCGGAGTGGCTCAAGCAGCAGGCCAAGCTGTATCAATCAATAGAAGATCTGCAAACCCAAGTGGATCCCCTGCGCCAAGAACAAATCCGCCTCCAGGAATCGGTGCGGCAGTGGTGGTTGCAGCGCACCCAGGCGGAAAACGACCTTGAGGCCCTTGGCCCGGGGAACCCTAGCACGGCACCGACGGCGCCCCAAGTGGAAATCGCAGCCATCGAAACCCAAATTCAGGGAGTTTCCCAAGCGCTCAGCGATGCCCAAATGGAAGTGCAGGTGTTGCGGGAGACAACCGATCGCCTTGGGGTGGAGCACCAGCAAAAAACACGGCAGTTGGATCGCCTGGATGCCCAGGTGCAATCCCAGCGGGAAACCTTTGGCACCAAGGCCGTTCAGGTGATTCGGGCGGCTTCCCTTCGGGGGATCCATGGCTTGGTAGCGGAATTGGGTAAGGTGGAGCCGAAGGTGCAACTGGCCCTGGAAATTGCGGCCGGAAATCGCCTGGGATTCCTGGTGGTAGAAGACGATGAAGTGGCGGCGGAAGCCATCAACCTATTGAAGTTGGAGCGGGCAGGGCGAGCCACGTTTCTGCCCCTCAACAAGCTCAAGTCCTTCAACTTGCCCTGGTCCCACCAGGGCCGGGATCTGGGGGCGATCGATTACGCGGTGAATTTGGTGCAGTTTGCCTCGGAGTACCAAGATGTGTTTGGCTTTATCTTTGGGCAGACCCTGGTCTACGCGCACCTTGAGGAAGCCCGCCGCCACATCGGCCGCCACCGCATGGTGACCCTGGAAGGCGATCTGTTGGAGGCGACCGGGGCCATGACCGGCGGCAGCCAGCCCTCGAGCCACAGCCTGCACTTTGGTACCACGGATTTCCGGGAATCCCAGGAGGCCAAAAACCTGCGCGATCGCCTCCAAGCCATTGACCAGATGCTGCAGCAGTTGCAACCCAAGTCCCGATCGCTCCAGGACACCGTTCAAACCCTAGAGGCCGAGCTAGCCAAACTCCGCCAGCAGCACCATGCTATCCAACTGCGCGCCGAAACCATCCACGCCCAGGAAGTGTTTCACCAGCAGGAGCGGCAGCGCCTTGAGCACCAGATCCAGCAGCATAGTGGGGCGATCGCCATCGGGCAGGCCCAACTCAAGCACCTGGAAGAGCAACTCCTAGCCCACGACCTCAGCCTGCAACAGCACAAAGCCGCCCTGGCCGAACTGGAGCAATCCAGCACCCACAGCCGCTGGCAGCAGGCCCAAGAAGCCCTCGGGCAACAGGAAGCGGTATGGCAGTCCCTGGAGCAGGAATTGCGATCGCGCCAGCAAAATTTGGTGGAGCTGAGCCACCAGGAGCAGCGCACCCAGGAAAAAATCCAGCAGCGCCACCTGCGGATTCAGGAATTGCGGGGCAAGCAAACCGAGCTGATCAACCGCACCGCCCAGGCCCAATCCCAGGAACGGCAGATCGCCAGCCAAATTCAACTGCACCAGCAGCGCCTCAGCGAGCTAGAACTTGCCCTCAGCAACACCCGGGAGGAGCGGGATGAAGCCCATCGCGTGCTTCAGCAGCAGCAGCGGGCCCAGCAGCAGTACCAGTGGCAACTGCAAAAGCACATCGAAACCGTAGCCGAAATTACCAACCACCTTTCCCAAATTCAACACCAACTCGCCCAGATCGTCCTGCCGGAACCCTGTCCCGAGATTCCCGAACACCTCACCCTAGAGCAACTGCAAAACGAGCAGCGGCGGCTGCAAAAGCGGCTCCAGGCCCTAGAGCCCGTGAACATGATGGCGATCGCCGAATACGATGTCGTTACCGATCGCCTGACCGAACTGAGCGATCGCCTCGAAACCCTCAACCAAGAGCGCACCGAGCTGCTGATTCGGATCGAAAACTTCACCACCCTGCGGCAACGGGCATTTATGCAGGCCTTCGATGTGGTCAACCAAAACTTTAAGACCATTTTTGCCGAGCTCTCCGACGGCGATGGCTACCTACAACTGGAATATCCCCAGGCACCCCTCAGCGGGGGGCTTAACTTGGTGGCCCATCCCAAGGGCAAACCCGTGCAGCACCTCAGCTCCATGTCGGGGGGAGAAAAATCCCTCACTGCCCTCAGTTTTATCTTTGCATTGCAGCGCTATCGCCCTTCGCCCTTCTACGCCTTCGATGAGGTGGATATGTTCCTCGACGGTGCCAACGTAGAGCGCCTATCTCGGATGGTGCAGCAGCAAGCCATGTTGGCCCAATTTATTGTTGTGAGTCTGCGGCGACCGATGATTGAGGCTGCCGATCGCACTATTGGCGTCACCCAGGCCCGCGGTGCCCATACCCAGGTGCTGGGTTTAGAACTGCGCCCCAGCCCCGCCCTTTGATTTTCCTGCAACCGCACCAAGAACACTAGACCTCCACTATGCTAGGGACGAGAAGCAACAAGGAGTCCTGGTTTTAGCCCCATGCTTGGCATTCTCATCTACAGCGCCACCCTTGTGACCCAAGCGGCCACCCTCGCCCTTTTTAGCCTAGGGCTGAACCTGCAATGGGGTATGGCCGGATTGGTCAATTTCGGCCACGTAGCTTTTATGGCCTTGGGTGCCTACACCACCGTTTTGCTGACCCTGGGGGGCGTGGCATGGTATCTGGCGGCGCTGCTGGGGGCCGGAGCCGCAGCCCTTTTGGGATTGCTGATTGGTCTGTCTACCCTGCGGCTGCGGGAAGACTACCTGGGAATTGTCACCATCGGCGTAGCCGAACTTTTGCGGCTCTTGCTCAAAAACGAGCGCCCCCTGGGCTGGCTTACCCGGGGTGACTTTGGCATCCAATCCTTTCCCAAACCCCTGTGGCCGAACCCCCAGGGAAATCCCCTGTTTGGCTGGCTGCCGCCGAATCAGTATCCCTGGGTGCTGATGGTGGTGGTGCTGGTGGTGCTGGCGGGAACTTTGGTGTTGCTGCAGCGGCTGTCTCGATCCCCCTGGGGGCGGGTGCTGCGGGCCATTCGTGAAGATGAAGCCGTGGCCACGGCCCTGGGTAAAAATGTCTTTGCCTTCAAGCTACAGGCCTTTGTCCTCGGGGGGGCGATCGGGGGACTATCTGGGGCTTTCTATGCCTGGTACCTGCAAGCGGTGTACCCCAGTAACTTTCTGCCCGAAGTTACGTTCCAAGCCTGGATGATTGTGGCGATCGGCGGCGCGGGTAACCACTGGGGGGTGCTGGCGGGGGCGGCTTTGTTTCAGCTTTATAACAGCTTGCCACGCTTCTTGCCGGACATTGCGCCCGGGCAAACCGAAGCGATTCAGGTAATGCTCATTGGGTTGACGCTGATTTTTGTGATGGTGTGGCGACCCCAGGGGCTTTTGGGGAAAAAGGCGGAACTGCTGCTCCATCGTTAGGTGGCTCCGGTCACTTGGCGGAACGCAAAATAATTCCGATGACGATGGGCGTGCCCAACAGGGCTGTGATCGCGTTGAGGGGCAGAACGATCCCGCCCCCCAGGATCTGGGTAAGGCTGTCGGAACCGAGGGCTAGGGCAGCGCCGATGAGGGCGCAGAAGGGGATGAGCAGGCGGCGATCGCCCGTTTTGAGCAACCCCGCACTCAGGTGGGGCACGGCAATGCCAATGAACGAAATGGGGCCGCAAAAGGCGGTGGTGGTCGCGGCGAGCAGGGTGCTGTTGAGGATCAGGGCCAAACGCATCGGCCCCACCGCCATACCGAGGGACTGGGCATAGGCTTCGCCGAGGAGCAGGACATTAAGGGGTTGGGCTAGGGTCAGGGCCAGGGTGTGCCCCAAGCCCGTGGCGATCGCCATGGTGGGCAGATCCCGCCACGTCACCCCCCCAAAGCTCCCGGAGGACCACAGCACGAAACGCTGGATCCGCTCTGCTGCCCCAAACTGCAGCAAAATTGCCAGAACCGCGGCGATCGCATAGCCCAGCAGGAGTCCGAAGATGAGCAGGGCCTGACTTTGGCGCAGACGGTGGGCCACCCATACCACCAGCAGGGAGGTGCCCATTGCCCCGGCGAAGGCTGCCCCCACCAACCCCCAGGTTCCCAGCCACCAGCCACCCAAGACAATAACCAAAGCCGCACCCAAACTCGCGCCAGCGCTTACACCCAGGACAAAGGGGTCGGCCAGGGGGTTGCGGAATAAGGTCTGCATCTGGAGCCCACTGACCGACAGGGCGCTGCCGGCCATGATCGCTACTAGGGCCTTCGGCACGCGAAAGAGCCAGAGGATCTGCCCATTTTGAGAATCCGCCCCAGCGCCAAAGCCGCGCCCTAGCAGGGTTAGGAGTTCTGCCGGCGCGATGGCGGTGCTGCCTGTGCCCAAGCTCAGGATAATTGCCCCCAGCAGCAACGTCACCGCCGCGATCCAGCGTCCGATCACGGCCCCAGGCGGCGGTAGTAGACCAGCCTGTGCCCGGGTAAAAGCTGGGGATGGAAAATCGTCACCAAGTCCTGCAGGATCACATCCGGTTCCATGACACCCCGCTCCCAGTAGTCGTTGCTGCCATTATCCAGCACCCGACGATTGTTGTTGTAGACCTGGCCAAGCTGCACGGCGCGGAGGGCTTGGTAGCGCTCATCCTGGGCGATCGCATCGGAGAGACTCTGCCAGTGGTTTTCCCCATGGAGCCAAAAGTCCGCCGTACCCGCCGTGCGCAGCACCGTCTCCCAATCGAGGGGAATGCTGCCGATCCGCTCCCGCCGCCCGGCCCAAAAGTACTCTGCCCCCGCGTCCGCCAAAAGGGCTGCTACGTAGCTCCTGCCGCTGGGCACAAACCACTGCCCCCGAATGGCAAAGTTGACCAGCACCGTCGGGCGCTGACTGCCCGTACCCTTGAGGCGATCGCGCACCCTTTGCCTTAGGGACTGATACCGGGTTTCAATACCCTGAAATAGTTCCTCGGCCTGGGCTTCGCGGTTGAGAAATGCGGCAAAAAACTTGATCCATTCGGCCCGACCGAGGGGGGTTTCCTCCAGGTAGTCGGACACGATCGCCACGGGGACACCCGCCGCCAGTAACTGGGGATGGGCATCGAATTGCGGGGAACCCACCCCAAAGGCGGAGACTACATCGGGTTTGGCCGCCAGCACCCGTTCCACGTTCAGGCTGCCACTGCCGCCAACTTCCAGGAGCGAACGCCGTTTTAGCTGGGGATCGTGGATATTGGCTAGGGCATCGACGCCGATGAGGTGATCGTCCGCATCCAGCATGGTTAGGGCCGCCAAGTGGGTCGAGGACAGAGAAATCCACGATCGCACCGGCACTGCCAAGACCTGGGGATTGTCGGCCAGAGCGGCCGCGGGTAAGGGGCGATCGCACAGCCGCAAAATGTAGACAAAGGGTTGCGCCGCTCCCAGCCATGGCATGGTCACCGTGACCTTTTTGTAGCCCTCGTGGTAGGAAATCGTAAAGCCCTTAGCATGGCGAACCACCAATGGCGGCACCGTCGGGCACGCCTCGGGCAGGGACGAAACCGCCGGGCGCACCCCGGAGCCCTGGCAGCCCACCACCAGCCACACCGTCACCCAGACCAGAACCAGCCAACGCCCCCTCACACCCCCAAAACCTCCGTTTGTAACGTACCGTCAGCGCCCAAGTCCAGCACCCGAAAGCCACAGCGCCCCTGCCATTCCGGCAAGCCCGCTGCGGGGGTGCCCAGCAATTGATAGTGCCCCAAGCAAGCGTCAAAACGGCGGTGGGTATGCCCAAAAACAAGGCCCCGTACCTGGGGGAATTCTGCGGCCAGGGCCATCAGCTCGGTACCATTTTCAAGACGCAGCTGATTGAGCCACAGCAAGCCTGGCTCGGCGATCGCCATGGGATGGTGGTGCAGGGCCAGAAGGGTAGGGGCGCCAGGGTGAGATTGGAGCAGCGATCGCACCTCTGTCAAGGGCACTACCCCCGGAGTCGAATTCAAACACAGCAACCGCCAGCCACCGAGCCACAGCACCGGCGGCAACTGCCAGCACTGCCCCCGATCGTGGTTGCCATACATCACAAACACCGGTACGGGCGCCCGATCGATCACCGAGTGCAACAGCTCGTAGGAACCCCGTCCCCCGCGATCGCTGACATCCCCCGTAATTACGATCCAATCCGGTGCCACGGCCAGCGCCGCCTGCCAGACCCGCAAAAAATTAGCAAACACCGGACAACCCCGCAGCCACTCCTGGGACGTATCCCCCAGATGGAGATCCGTCAACTGTACTAAGCGTCCCATAGTTAGAAACTGGCCCGTCCCCCCAGCCGCACCTGCCGTCCCAGGTTGGCAAAACCGGGGAACAGTTGGAAGCGCTCGTCGAAGAGATTCTCCACGCTGCCATCGAGGGAAAAATTGGGGGTGATCGGAACCGTCAACCGCACATCAAGGGTGGTATACCCGGATAAAAACTCCGTATTGGTATTATTCACGGGCGCCCCAGTCACCGATCGCAGAAACAAGCCAGCAAACCATCCCGCCCCATTGCGGTAGGACAGGCCCAAGTTGAGAATATCCCGCCCGCGAAACGACACCTCCCGACCCACGAGGGCCGCATTGCGATCGCCCGTAATCCGCGGATCCGTATTGGTATAGTTGGCAGAAAAGAAAAGGCTGGGAGCTACTTCCAGATCCAAGGCCACTTCGACCCCCGTGGCCCGCACCTGTCCGATATTTTCAAAGGTGCCTAAAAAATTTGGTAGGGGACGAAATGCCACCTGGTTGGAAATTTCATTAATAAAGTAGGTGAAGCGCAGCAGGCCGATGTCGCCTAATTTTTGATCCACGCCCACGTCGTAGCTATTGCCAATTTCCGGGAGGAGGTTGGGATTGCCCACAAAAAAGATATTGGGCGAAAAAAGCTCCACCGCCGTCGGCACCCGGAAATTGCGAATGTAGTTAGCACGGACAATCGTCGTATCCGTCACCGCCACTTTCACCCCCACCGAAGGGCTGGTCACCGAGCCATTGACTAAGCTGTTGAAATCCTGCCGCAACCCCACACTCACCGCCGAGTCCTTGGCAAATTCCCAGGCATACTGGGCAAAGATCGCCCCCTGGGAAATGTTGGCATCGAGGGGAGCGGCGGGGGCAAAGCCGCCAAATTCCTCCTGGACGCTGCGGGTAGAGCGGTAGTCAAAGCCATAGACTAGGGTCTGGGTGGGAGCAAGCTGCCAGCGGTGCTGCACCTGGGTGCCCACCGAAGTCTGGCGATCGTCAAACACCGGGGCACCAAACTGGGCCAGGGGGTTCTGATTGCGGGAGTAGAGGCTGTCGTAGTAAATTCTGGCCGTCAGCAAAGAATCATTGCCTCCCCCTAACCGCTCCTCCCAACTCAAGTCCGTAAAGAGTTCGTCGGTAAATTTCCGCGCTAGGGGGTTAAGACTATTAAAAGCACCGATGCTAGGCGCCGGCACGGCCACGCCGCCGGGCACACCCTGGATCTTGCTGAGATAGGCGGTGTTGAGGCGCAAAAGGGTGCGATCGCTCGGGGTCACCGTAAATTGGAAGCGAACGTTATTAAATTGCCCATCACTGTTGGGGAAACTGTCACGAAAGTTGGCCTCCGGCACCACCCGAACGCCATCATTTTGCGCGCGGGTGCGGTTGTAGCTCAGCAGAAACGCCACCCGATCCTGCCTTGTCCCCACCGTAACCGCTTGGGTGTTGAGTCCGTTATCCCCCACTTCCACCCGTGCCGTGGCGGTCGTTCTATCGGGCGTCCCTGTGGTGATGATATTGATAATGCCGCCGATCGCACTGGAGCCATAGAGCGTCGAGCCGCCGCCGGGAATCACCTCAATGCGCTCCACCACCTCCGTGGTAATTTCCGATAGGTCAAACGCGCCGTTGGCCAGGTTATTAATCGGACGCCCATCGAGCAAAATGAGCACCTGGGCTGTGTTAGAACCCCGAATAAAGGCCCCTGATAGGGCATTGACCTCCGTCCCCACGGTGCCATCCACATTTAGTCCCGGCAAAAACCGCAGCGCCTCCCGCACAGTTCTCGCCCCCTGATTTTGAATCTCTTCGCGGGTGATGGTGTACGCCGGCCGCGTTGAGTCTCGCAGCGTGCCTTCATTGCGGAAGGGCGTAGACAGGGGACGATTGAGAATACGCTCCGTTACGGTCAGATCGATATCATCGACAGGGCTTGGGGGTTGCACCTCTGGCTGGGCAAAGGCAGGGGCCCAGCTTCCCAGTCCCAACATCAAAAACACAACGCCATCGAGACGACGGAGGTTCCGCCGCCGTTGCCAAGTTCTGAATCCCATTCCGTACCTCGCAGAAAGTTTTATGTCTGTCGCGAAATGGCGGGCATTCTGACTTAGGGTTCAACAACCCATCACAGCTGCGGGACAGCGTCGGATTTACACCGTACTTTCCCCGTTTCCTTCTGTAGCTGCTCCTACAGAAACCATTCCAAGATTGCCATCATCACAGAATTCCCCTAGACAGCCTAAAAAATTTGCAAAAGTTAATGGTTGCTCACCCCCAATGGCGCGGCCGGGGTTCCGCCCAGGGAAGGATAGGAATAATTGCAATATTTCGTTACATTGCAGGGGTTGAAAGAACGAACTACCATGGCACAACGAAAAACAATTGTGGATGATCGCGGCTTGCTGAACAACTTTGCCTACGAGCCCCCCGTGTATGTGGATGACGAGCAACGGGTTGGCTTTACGGAATTTGCCGAAAAGTGGAATGGGCGATTTGCCATGATTGGATTTGTGCTGCTGCTGGTGATCGAGTACGGTGCCGATCAGGGATTTGTCAGCCTGCTGCGCTCCTTTAGCTAGGTTCCCTTCCCCTAAAGGCTGATAGATTTCTCTGCGAATTTATATGAATTTAATATTCTTGCGATCAGAATTTTAAATCTGAATTGTTCTAAATTCTATTGCGGGGAAGAACCTAGGTTCTTCCCCAATTTTTATGCTGCTTGATCCGCCCCCATCCTGCTTCCGTGCGTGGGGCACATCAACGCCTAATTTGATCGCAGCTACTCCCACGCTGAGAACGATTTGGCTCCAACCTCGCCCAGCTAGCGGGGGTAATAATGGCTTAAATGGCACTGTAATGCCTATTCTGCTGCCATGAACCGCAGGCGGAGCATCCACCGCTGCCCGGCAGGAGAAACCTACTTCTTGGCGTCGCTCCTACCCAAAATGGAGCGGTTGAGTTCCAGGATCGGGCAGAGTAAGCCGGACACTTCCTTGGGCAATTGCTGCTGCACAACGGTTTGCATTTCCCGGTAGGTAAGATCGCAGATTTTCTGGGTGCCAAAGGCCTGCATCAGGGTTTGAAACCACAGCAGAAATTTTTCCCGCAGCATCTCCGTGTCGTTTAATAACATGGCCATGGCAGAGTGGCGCAGAACGCGAATGGTGTCCTGTTTCCACTTGGCGCTGAGGTCTTCCTTGCCCCGCTTAAAGATGGTGCTGTCGGCGGCGAGAATTTTAGACTGTACCTGCTCGATAATGAGCCGCTCCGCTTCTTTGACCTTGTCGTAGGCTGCTAGGCGCAGGCGGTAGGTTTGAACGTAGTCGTCAATGAAGGATAGCTCCGTATCGTCGACGTAGCCCCTTTCGACTTCGGTGGTGATGTCCTGGAATTTGCTAAACATACGCCTTTGCCCTCCTGCCGTAAATTTATTCCACTTTTTTATAGTTTTCTATTCCTATCACATGGCAATTCGGAACGGGCAGAAATTACCTGCTTTTCATAATTCTTGTTCGCGATCGCCCCTGGGGTGCTCCCGGGTGACAGTTGGGGGGATGGTATACTTTTGGGCGCAAATAATGTGTAAGTATCTATGGCGATTTTGGATCGGCACGGTCGGCTCTGGGGCAAAATCAGTCTTTTAGATCTGGGCGTGGTGGGGGTCGTGGCGATCGCCTTGGCTGGTCTGCTGTTGGTGCCGGGAAACAATGGCTATTCCATTGCCCAATTGGTAACCGCAGAAACCAAGCCCGTGACGGTGGAGATGATTGCCCGGGGGCTGAGTGCCACGGCCCCGGAGAACCTGATTAAGGCGGGCGATCGTGTCAGTTTGGTAATTCGTAACCAGCCCCGGGGGCAGATCGTAGTCAAGGCGGTGCGCTTTTCGACCCCTAAGGTGCTGGTGGCCAAACCCGACGGCACGATTGCCAACTTGCCAGACCCCCGCGCCCAGGAAACCAGTCAAACCGATGTGATTTTAACCTTGGCGGCCCAAGCCCAGGTGACCAGTGATGGTGTAGTCTTTGGTAACGAAAAGATTAAGGTGGGGACATCCCTGGATGTGGAAGCCCCTAGCTACATTGTCCGCGGCAGCGCCATGGCTGTGACCTTCTAGTTTTTTGTGGTGTGGTGATGTTAGAGCCCCTCTCCCCCGGAACGGTTTTGCGTGATCGCTATGCGATCCTGTCGGTGCTGGGACAGGGAGGTATGGGACGCACCTATTTAGCCCAGGATCGGGAACGGTTTTCGGAACATTGTGTGGTGAAGGAATTTACCCTAAATGCCGCATCCCCCGAAGTGTTGGCGAAGGCGAAGGAACTGTTCCAGCGGGAAGCTAACGTTCTGTACCAATTACGCCATCCCCAAATTCCCCAGTTTCGAGGCGTATTTGAATTTACCGGACGGATGTTTTTGGTTCAAGACTACGTGGAGGGCAAGACCTATCGCGCCCTGCTGAGCGATCGCCAGGGGCAGGGCGCGCTCTTTACGGAAGCCGAGGCGATCGCCCTATTGCAGCAAATTTTGCCGGTGCTGAGCTACATCCACCAGCGGGATATTATCCACCGGGATATCTCTCCAGAGAATTTGATGGAGCGATCGCCCGACCGAATGCCCGTGCTGATTGATTTTGGGGTGGTGCAGGCTGCCCAGGGGCAACTCAATTCCGAGATGGGCGTTCCGGCATCTACGGTGGCGGGCAAGATGGGGTTTGCGCCGCCGGAGCAACTGCAGTCGGGGAGTGCCTATGCCAGCAGCGACCTCTATGCCCTTGCGGTGACCATCCTTGTTTTGCTGACGGGGAAGGAACCGACCGACCTTTTCGACAGCGTGAACCTCACCTGGCACTGGCAGGATCACGTGTCCGTGGGGGCACCCCTAGCGCGGGTGCTGGATCGGATGCTGAGCTACCGCCCGGCCCAACGCTACCGCAATGCCGATGAGGTGCTCCAGACCCTACTGATGGTGCAAGCATCCCAATCCCAGGTGCAAACCTTTGCCGTGGGGCATAAAGGCGCACTGCATCAAACCCTGGCCGCGCTACCCCAAACGCCCACCGCACCCAACCCTCCCCCAGAGCGGAACCGTTCGACCGCCGGTGGCGGTATACCTTGGTACCTAGGGGTGCTGGTGGTGATACTGGCTGGGATTGCCTCCTGGGGGATCACATCGGTGATCTACGACCGCGGGCGATCGCAACCCCCGGCAGCAGTGGAGCCTACGGCAACACCGGTGCCCAGCCCCAAGGAGACGCCCACGCCCCAGCCCACGACCGTGAACCAATCCCTGTCCTTTAGTGTTAATGCCGAGGGGATTCTCGTCGCCAACCGCTCGGGCAAACTCCCCGCGGGGCAGACCCTACGGTTTCGTCTCGAAGGCGAGGCCGGTCAGATAGTAACGGTTTCGGTTACGGGCATCGGCACAACCCAGCTTTCGGTGCGGGATGGGGATCAAAAGCCCCTCGACGATCGCGCCACCAACAATGAAGTGGGGTATTGGCGGGGCACCCTGCCCACGACGGGGGTGTACTTCATTACCCTGCGCCCGGCCCCCAGCGTCACCGAAGCTGAATACAAGCTCGAAGTGACCCTGACGAGCCCTAAGCCGTCGCCAACTCCAGAACCAGCGCCGACAACCACACCGCCGCCGGAATCGCCGGCACCCTCCGAGCGCCGCGTGGAGACCCGTACCCTCACCAGTCCGGTGATCGAAGATGTGCTGACCCCGGTTCAGGATGTGCGCTACCAAGTGGAAATGCTGGAGGGGCAACTCCTTGGCATTGAAGTGGAAGGAAATGTGCGCGTCGAGGTGTATGCCCCCAACGGTGGTTTGGTCTGGAACACCACAGGGGGCAACCGCCAGGTGATTTCGGGCACCAGTGGGGGCATTTACGAGATCCGGATCACGGGCGATCGCCCGGAGGATCTTCCCTACCGCTTGACCGTCACGCGAGAATAGATAGATGACATTTCTAAAACACCTCAACCCTGCCCAACAGCGGGCCGCCAGCCATCGCGATGGGCCAATGCTGGTGGTGGCCGGGGCCGGTTCGGGAAAAACCCGCACCCTTACCTATCGCATCGCCAACCTCCTGCTCAACCACCAAGTGGCTCCCGAAGCCCTTTTGGCGGTGACCTTTACCAATAAGGCCGCCAAGGAGATGAATGCCCGCATCGAAGCCCTGCTGCTGCGGGAATTGGCCCTGCCCGAGACCGGGAAGGAATGGGCGGATCTGGGGGAAGCGGAGGTGAAGCGGCTGCGGGGACGGGTGCGAAAATGCTACCTCAACAGCTTCGATCTCCATGGGTTATGGATGGGAACGTTCCACAGCATGTGCTGCCGCCTCTTGCGGTTAGAAATTGAGCAGTACCGCGATGCCCAGGGACGCAGTTGGCAGAGGACGTTTTCTATCTTTGATGAATCCGATGCCCAGGCGCTGGTTAAGGATATTGCCATCAATCGGCTGCGGCTCGATGAAAAGAAATTTGAGCCGCGATCGCTCCGGTACGCCATCAGCCATGCCAAAAATATGGGGTGGACACCCGACGGATACGAGCGCCACAGCGAAGATGCCCTGCTGCGGAAACGGGCGATCTCCGAGGTCTACCGGCTGTACCAAGAGAATTTAGCGGTCAACAATGCCCTCGATTTCGACGATCTCATCTTCATGCCGGTCCTGCTGTTTCAGCAGCACCCCCAGGTACTCCAGCACTGGCACCAGCGGTTTCAGCATATTTTGGTGGATGAATACCAGGACACCAACCGCACCCAGTACGAACTCATTCGGCTCCTAACTACGGGGGGCAGCCCGAACTTTAACGCCTGGCAGGATCGCTCGGTGTTTGTCGTGGGGGATGCCGATCAGTCCATTTACAGCTTCAGGTCGGCGGATTTCACCATTTTGATGGAATTTCAGTCCGCCTTTGGCGATCGCCTGCCCGATGACCGCACCCAGACCATGGTCAAGCTGGAGGAAAACTACCGCTCCGTTGCCAATATTCTCCACGTTGCCAACCACCTCATTGCCCACAACTCCGAGCGCATCGACAAGGTGCTGCGTCCCACGCGGGAGGCGGGCGAACGGGTGCGGATTTTTTGTGCCGAACACGAGCTGGCGGAAGCCGACTACGTGCTCAACCAAATTCGTACCATCCATCGGCTGATGGCCCAGAGCCACTATGGTCACTTCGCCATTCTCTACCGCACCAATGCCCAGTCCCGCACCCTCGAAGACAGCCTCGTGCGGGCCAGCATTCCCTACCGGGTGGTGGGGGGGCTGCGGTTCTACGATCGCAAGGAGGTCAAGGATGTTTTGGCCTACCTGCGGGTGCTGGTGAATCCCGCCGACTCCCTCAGCCTGCTGCGGATCGTCAACGTTCCCCGGCGGGGCATTGGGCAGTCGACCCTCGATAAGCTCACCCTCGCCGCCCAGGAGTTGGGGCAACCCCTCTGGCAAGTCCTGACCGACGAAACCACCGTAAAAACCCTCACCGGACGCACCGCCAAAAATATCCTCGCCCTGATGGGGCTGTTCCATAACTGGCGATCGCTGCTGCAGGAGGGCCTGAGCGCCGTTGAAATCATGCAGCGGGTGCTCAAGGATTCGGGCTACAGCGACGACCTGCACCAGCAGGGAACGGACGAAGCCCAGGAGCGGCTGCAAAACTTGAACGAGTTGCTCAATGCCGCCCAGCAGTACGCCGAGGAAAACGAGGATACCTCCCTCGAAGCCTTTTTGGCTAACGCTGCCCTCGCCTCAAGCCTCGATGAATCCGCCGACGAGCAGCAAAAGGTAACCCTCATGACCCTCCACGCTGCCAAGGGGTTGGAATTTCCCGTGGTGTTTCTGGTGGGGGTCGAGCAGGGACTGTTTCCCAGCTATCGCTCCCTCCACGATCCCGCCGCCCTTGAAGAAGAACGCCGTCTGATGTACGTGGGCATCACCCGGGCCCAGGAGTACCTTTTTCTCTGCTACGCCCAGGCCCGCCGCCTCTACGGGGGCAGCCGTGACTACACGACGCCGTCTCAGTTCCTGGGAGAACTGCCCGATGAGTACCTGGTGGATGTTAGTGCCGTGCCCAGTCGCGCCCAGCGCAACCAAAGTCGGCAGCAAGACATCGCCGCCGAGGAAAAACGCCGCCAGACCCAGCCTAGGGCCGCGGTGGAGTGGCAACCGGGCGATCGCCTCAACCACCGCGACTTTGGTCTTGGGGAAGTTGTGAGTGTTATGGGGGTGGGAAAAAAATCCTTCATCACCGTGGCCTTTAGCACCAAGGGCAAGCGCATTCTCGACCCGCGCCTGGCCCCCATCGAACCCGTGTAGCCAACCCCTAGGCTAGGGCCGCTTCCTGTTGGCGCCACTCCGGCAGCACCAGTTCCGACTCGCCATAGACTTCACAGGAGTTGTTGGGGCTTTCCACAAGTTTGACGCAGTGCAGGCGGGCCCCGATCGCCCGAATTGGCTCCGTCAGCACCCCTTGGATGTAGACGGCGATGTTTTCCGCCGTGGGGACGACATCGGCAAAGTAGGGAATGTCGAGGTTGAGAAAGGTATGGTCGAGGGGTTCGAGCACGTGGCTGTGGAGGGCGCCCTCAAAGGCCCCTAAGTCCGCCACCATGCCCGTGCGTTCGTCCATTTCGCCGGCGATCGTTACTTCCAGCAGATAGTTATGACCATGGCCGTGAATGCGGGCGCATTTTCCGTAAATAGCAGTATTTTCCTCCTGGGAAAGACGGGGCAGTGCCAGTCGGTGGGCGGCGGAAAAGTGGGTGCGTAGGGTGAGATGTGCTTGCATGGCAACTCCTTGGTAATCGGCCCAAAGCTCAGGATTTTCAAATAAACGAATGTTGGTCAGGGGCAAAAACGGGATCAGGCGATGCCAGATGGCATAGGCGATGTGTTCGGTGGTGGGCAGCCGTTGCTGAAACTCTGGCCAGGCTTGATTGAGGAAGCTAAAATTCAGCGGAGCCACTACTTCGCGGGCGATCACATGCTTGACCTCCGACAAGTTAAGCACCATTCCCGTGGCGTCGATGGCACCGGTCATAGAGACAAACAACTCATAATTGTGGCCATGGCCCGGAAACTGGGCGCAGGCCCCAAACAGGGATTGGTTCTGCTCTTCCGACAGGTCGGGAAGCCAGTAGCGATGGCTGGCAGCAAAGGCCGCCCGGCGAACGATGGTGCAGGTGGGCATGGGCAGTATAGACGCTTATTCTTACTAAGGTAGCACTTCCCCTCTGGCAAAGGTTGCGGGTGCTGCCGTCAGTTCCTGCAGGTGCCCCTGGGTGAGCCGCCAAGCGCGATCGCTCACTGTCAGCAGTTCTTCCGGCTCGTGGCTCACCACCAGCACGGTCCACTGTTTTTTGAGTTGGGCAAGAACTTCGATAACTTGACGACGCATGGACCAGTCGAGGCCAGCGGTGGGTTCGTCGAGCAGGAGCAGGCTTGGCTGGCGCAGCAGTTGCACCGCCAGGGCCAGCCGCCGCTGCTGCCCGCCGCTGAGGTGGTGGGGCGGGGTGTTGTAGTCAAGGTGCCCCAAACCCACGGTATCGAGGACGGCGGCAATGCGATCGCCCTCAAGGACCAAATGACCAAGGCGCAATTCTTCGAGGATGGTATTGCCGCAGAAATGGCGTTCGGGAAACTGAAACACCAGGCCGCTGAGCTGCTGGAGGTGGTCGGGAGTAAGAACCTGGGAAAACCAATGGACATCACCGGACTGCCACTGGGCAAAGCCGGAGAGAATTTCTAGGAGGGTGCTTTTCCCGGAGCCGCTTTGGCCGACGATCAGCCCCACTTGATTGGTGGCCAGTTCTAGTGAGATATTGCTGAGAATGGGCTGCGGCGTGGCGGCAGGGTGGTAGGTAAGGGATGCAATCCGCAACATGAAATGCCTGTTCTACGACACGGTGGATTCGACCAATGCTCTGGCATGGCGGATGATCGCCCGGCGGGAGGTGGAGCACAACACCGCAATCATAGCAAACCAGCAGACGGCGGGACGGGGACAGTTTGGACGCCCTTGGCAGGCGGCAGCCGGGGGGCTGTACCTGTCGGTAGTGTGGCAGCCGCCGTGGCGGGGGGCAATGGCTCCCCTCCTCACCATGGCTGTGGCCTGGGCGCTGGTGGTTGCCCTGCGGGATGCCGGTGCGGCGGTGGGGCTGAAGTGGCTGAATGACCTGATTTTAGAGCGGCGCAAGTTGGGCGGAATTCTGACCGAAACGCGGCTGCTGGGCGATCGCCTTACCTACGTCGTTGTGGGGGTGGGCATCAACTGGTGCAATCCGGTGCCGGAGGGGGCGATCGCGCTGACGGAGGTGGTGACCAATCTGACGGGATTGCATGAAGTGCGGGCGATCGCCTTGCGGGGATTGGAGCAGGGGTACGGGCGGGTGCTGGCGGCCAGGGATGGCGGTGCTGCGCTTCTGCAGGACTATCAATCCTACCTGATCAGCCGAACCGTGGGGCGCGGCGAACCCGGCGGCCGAGGTCAGGAAAGGGGCGTCATCGAAAGCCTCACACCGACGGGCATGGCGGTGGTGCGCTGGGATCGGGGCACGGTTTCTGCCCACAGTCCTAGCACCTTGCAGGTGATCTATTCGCTCTAAGGCAGGCGCAGTAGGGATTGGGCCTGGGGAAAAAAGAGGGCCCACACCTTGGCATCAGGGCGCGCTACCCATTCCTGGCGCTGGACGTTCATTTGGAGGACGGTGACATTGCGCTCGTTGCTTTGGGCGGTGACCTTTACCGAAACATCGGAAATAACTAGTTCGCTGTCGAAGGTGCGCTGGGCGGCGGAACGAGCCATGGCAGCCGCGCGGCGTTGCAGCACCGCAAAGGTTTCGCCTTGACGCACGTTGAGGCGCACATCCACATCCCGGTATTCGGCTGCGGCTGGAGTGGAACCCCCGGCCCAACAGGCGATCGCCACCCCAAGGAACACACCGCATCTTATTACCACATAACGAGCCAGATTCATGATTTGTCCCCAAAAAAATCGAGCAGATAATAACAAATTTCGGCCAAGTTGTGTCATAGTTTCTGGCATTAAATTCCCTTGACGTTGGTAGGGCTGCCATGACAACCACACAGGTGCAGGATCTGATCAGAGAAATCAACGCCATGCTCAGCCGCCCCTTGGGTTCGGCCCTGCGGGGTACCTCCCTAGAGGCGATCGCCAAGCGGGAAGAACTCAAGCAATTGCGCTCCTACCTGGAGGCCCTGCGGGACGATCAACCCCTCAGCTCTCTGCCCGGCGAATGGCAACAGGTACTGCAACGTTTTTTGGGCGACCCCGATCGACTGCCCGATAAACTGGATGTATCCCAGCCTTTTCAGTTCGCCACTGATTCGGTGCTGTTTAAGGAAGCCCCTCCCATGCCCCAACCCGTCGATCAGCCCCTGGCCCAGACCATCGAGCGAGTTTTGCAGCAAGTTTTGCCGTCGTTAATTCAGCCCCAGATGCAGCAGAGCCTGCAACAGATTTTTGCCGTAGAGCGTGCCCTTATCGTTGGCGAAATTACGGCCCAACTCAAAACCAATTTGGAGCAGCAGCGGCGATCGCTCGTGAGCGAGGATCTCCAAAATTTAATGCAGCAGAAACAGCGCCTGCAACAGGAATTAGAGCAACTGGAGCGGGAACGGCAGTCCCTATCCTATCCCCTTCCCCCCCAGGAGCGCGAAGCTGCCCCCACCCCCGAGCCGTCTCACCTCCAGGAGCAGGTGCAGACCCAAACCGATCATTTTTTGATCAATTTCGATACTCTGCTCAGTGCCACCCTGCGATCGCTGCAGCAGGAACTCCAAGCCTACGAAAGCAACGTGCAGCAAAAACTAGCCCAGTTGGCCGACTTGGAGCAGCGCAGTATGGCCCTGGCAACAGCGCTGGTGGAGCGCCTAGACCAGGTCGCCGCCGCCCCCCCCGTCAGCCCGCGTCCCCCTGAGCCGGAACGCTCAGCCGAACTCCACCCCCCATCCCTGCCAACGGAGTACCTCGACGAGGATCTGATCAGCCGCCTGCTAGGGGATGAAGCCGATGCCCTGCCCCCTGTTGCCGAAGCCGTGGCCGAGGTGACTCCCTCCCTGCCCGTGGTGGGATTCACACCGGCCGATGCCGCCCAGGAACTTTGGAGTCCCGAGCTGCCTGCCATGGTTGCCCCCCTCCCCGAAGTGGACATGGTGCTGCCGCCGCCCGCTGCTGCCGAGTCCCTAGAAGAGGCTTTCGCCGCCACCGAAGAGTCCGCCACTGACGATCTCCTCAGTATCTTGTCCCAAACTGCCCCGCCCCTCGACCTCGAACCCCTCCTGCCCC
>DBAX01000110.1:9028-9553 GCA_002291895.1 Cyanobacteria bacterium UBA999 | reverse complement strand
TGCCATTCCCCCCGATGCCATTACCGCGGAAGTCATGGATCTGGTGGCCACCCACTTACCCCACCACTTTGGTTCCGTCGTCGGTTTTGGCTATGCCGTAACGCGATCGCAAGCCCTCGAACTTGCCGATCGCTTCTTCCGCGATCGCCTGCCCCTCTTTGGCACCTACGAAGACGCCATGAAATGGGGTGAACCCTTCCTGTTCCACTCCGTGCTGTCCCCCTACCTCAACCTCGGGTTACTGACCCCCCAGGAACTCTGCCAGCGGGCCGTAGACGCCTACACCCAGGGGCACGCCCCCCTCAATTCCGTCGAAGGATTCCTCCGGCAAATTCTTGGCTGGCGGGAATTTATCCGCATCTACTACGAGGCCCAGATGCCCCACGTCCGCAGTGCCAATTACTTTGGCTTTCACCATTCCCTCCCCACCGCCTACTGGACAGGAAATACCAATCTGCGCTGCCTCCAGGATGCTACCCAAAACGTCCTCACCCATGGCTATTCCCACCACATCCAGCGGCTGAT
>DBAX01000110.1:0-8706 GCA_002291895.1 Cyanobacteria bacterium UBA999 | reverse complement strand
CCACATCCAGCGGCTGATGGTGCTCAGCAACTTCAGCAACCTCACCCTAACCAACCCCCTTGAACTCAACCGTTGGTTTTGGCTAGCCTACGTTGATGCCTATGAGTGGGTAGAATTGCCTAATGTGCTTGGGATGTCCACCTATGCCGACGGCGGGATCCTAGCCTCCAAGCCCTACGTCTCCGGCGGCAACTACATTCACAAGATGGGCAACTACTGCCAAAACTGCCACTACCAGATCAAAGAAAAAACGGGCGATCGCGCCTGCCCCTTTAATTACCTCTACTGGAACTTTGTCGATCGCCACCGGGATGCCTTCGATGAAAATGGGCGCGTTTCCCTCATGACCCGCAAATTTGACGAGAAATCCCCCACCGAACAGCAGGCGATCCGTGATTCTGCCGAGCGCTTTATCGCCAATTTGCCGCGCGGACTTGCCAAATAATCCTTTTCTCTAGCATAATAGCAGAGCACTACCGCCCCCATAGCTCAGGGGTAGAGCACATCATTGGTAATGATGAGGCCTCGAGTTCAAATCTCGATGGGGGCTTTTAATAGGTCTTCTGGGAACGGATTGCTTTTCCAAAGAATCTATAAAATTTTACTAAAAACTGTGCAAGTTTTGCATACTTTATTTTTTTACGCTTTTCAATTTTTTATACCGTTTTTATTCTTTTGCTTCTCTTAATCTCAAAGCCTTTTTTCGTGCAACTTTTGCGCCTGTTACGTCCCGAAAATCTGCCGATAAAGCAAATTTTTGCCCAAAAATGGACTAACTTGTACTTGCCGTACTTGCCCGTTGCGGATTTCTATGAAGCACCAAAAAATAGATTGAAGAATTTAATTGTTTTTTTTATTGAAAGTTTATAGCCAATTAATTAAATTAATCATAGTCAATTAAGAATTGGCGGTTACTTTGTGGCAAAGGCTGCACTAGCCGAAATAACAGCAGTTGACAGGCTATTTAAGACAGGCTGAGCCGAGTCGAAGCTAAAGTACCCACATCAAAAGGGCAATTACGATAAAATCAGAACCCAAAACAGCAAAAATCCCTCCGCTGAGAGGGATTTTGGGTTTAAAGGCTATCTATCCCGTCGCAGTCTACTTGTTCGGCTGGGGCGTCATCCGCAGGTAGGGCTTCACTTCGGTAACGCCCTTAGGAAAGCGCTGCTTGGCATCTTCGGTAGAGATGGAGGGCACCACAACACAATCGCCGCCATCTTGCCAGTTAGCAGGAGTTGCCACACTGTAGTTATCCGTAAGCTGGAGGGAGTCGAGCACCCGCAACAATTCATCGAAGTTGCGCCCCGTGCTAGCGGGATAGGTGAGGGTGAGCCGCAGCTTTTTGTTGGGGTCAATGATGAATACCGATCGCACCGTCAAGGTATTGCCAGTGCTGGAGTTGGGGTGGATCATGCCATAGAGTTCTGAAACCTTGCGATCGCCATCGGCCAAGATGGGATAGTTAACAGTCGTCTTCTGAGTTTCGTTGATGTCCTGGATCCAGCCCGTGTGGGACTCGGCACTATCGACACTGAGGGCGATCACCTTAGCATTGCGCTGCTCGAATTCTGCCTTGAGCCTGGCCACTTCGCCCAGCTCCGTTGTGCAGACGGGGGTGTAGTCGGCAGGGTGGGAAAACAGCACCACCCAGCTTGTGCCCGCCCACTCGTAAAACGAAATCGGCCCTTCGCTGGAATCTTGCTGGAAGTCGGGAACGATATCACCGAGACGTAGTGTCATTGGACGGTATCCTCATGGAGATAGGTAATTTTCAAAACAAGCATAGTATGCCGCGGGAGGTTTTAGGGCCGCAATAAATTTAGCCATTATTAATGATTGACGTTTTTTAGCTTTTGGGTGATTATTATAAATCGCTGAGTTTATGCGGAACTGGCGGAATTGGCAGACGCGCATGTTTCAGGTACATGTGCCGCAAGGCTTCCGGGTTCAAGTCCCGGGTTCCGCATTATTCACTGAATCTACTGAATTTTTAGATCGCTGAGCGATCGCCACGATCATTGATTTGGTCGCCGATTCGATTTGGTCGCCGATTCTGATACGGGCAATGCGCTATTGATTGATCGATTCTGATGATCGATCTGATAACGTATGTTGTGATCGATGCAAACAGCGGGCAAGCGTTGAGGCGTTACTTGGTACTGCGTTCGGCTCTTCGTTAAATCAGAGCTATTAAGCTGCCAGTTGCACAAGGTTTAGCTGCTACGGGGGATCGGCATGGGGCTTGACCGTACTCTAATCATCCCAATGCCTGACGCAATTTGCTTGGACATTCCCGGAATTGTTCTCCACCCGGTATTTTGCAACGTAATGCCCCTTGCTTTCACGGCACGCCGTTGATGCATGGCACCATAATGGAAAAACATCGCGTACATGTGCCCTATGTTTTCCCCACTACCAGATGTTGTTAAAAAACGCACGCGCATCGTTGCCGTGGGCCTTAGCGCTGCCCTAGGTTTAGCTTTAACTTCAGCCTGCGGCATGGAATCCCCGAGTCAGGTGCCAGAAATTGCCGAGACGATCGCACCTGCGGACAAGAGTACCCATTCTCCTAGGACGGTGGTTTCGGGGTTGGAGCACCCCTGGGGTATGGCTTGGCTCCCCGATGGAACGATACTGGTAACCGAGCGACCGGGGCGGCTGCGGATGGTTCGTGGTGGTACTTTAGACCCGCGGGCGATCGCCGGGGTGCCGCCGGTGCTGGCCGCTGGGCAGGGTGGGCTGCTCGATGTGGCGGTACATCCCCAATTTGCCAAGAACCGCTGGATTTACCTCACCTATGCCCATGGCACGCGCATTGCCAACCGGACGCGGGTGGCACGGGCGGAGTTGGACGGAATGCGGCTGCGGAATGTGCGGGTCATCTTTGAAGTAACCCAAGATAAGGGCGACACCCAGCACTTTGGTTCCCGGTTGGCTTGGCTACCCGATGGGACACTGTTGGTGGCGATCGGTGACGGCGGCAATCCCCCTGTTTCCCTCAATGGCGGACTCATTCGCTTGCAGGCCCAAAACCGCCTCAGCCGCCTGGGAAAGGTGGTGCGTATTCGTGATGACGGTACGATACCTCCCAACAATCCCTTCAGAGGGCAACAGGGTGTCGATCGGGCGGTATGGAGCTACGGGCACCGCAACATCCAGGGGTTGGCTGTGGATGGGGAAACGGGGCAGGTATGGGCCAGCGAGCATGGGGCGCGGGGCGGCGACGAGCTGAACTTTCTCCAGCCAGGACAAAACTACGGGTGGCCCCTAGTGACCCACAGCCGGGAATACTTCGGCCCGGAAATTTCCCCCGAGCGATCGCGCCCTGGACTCATCGATCCCCGATACGTTTGGCCAGAAACCTTTGCTCCGTCTGGTTTGGCGGTGCGACGGGGGCAGGTTTGGGCGGGAGGACTCATCAGCCGCGAAGTGCACCAGCTTACGGCTAGTCCCAAGGGTGGTGTGGCGCTGCGACGGCGCATTGCCATTGGAGAGCGGGTGCGGGATGTACGCTTCGGCCCCGACGGCATGGTGTACGTGCTTACGGATGCCCCCAAGGGGAGCGTGCTGCGCTTTGAACCAGAATTTAGATAGAGGTTGTAAAACCTTCCCTAATTCTTAAGAAACCTGAAGCTAAGATTAAGGTAGCTAAATTTACCGTTTCTTGGGGGCGCTATGGCTTCGTTCCGCGATGTCTTGCGATACTACCGCAAGTACTCCACCACTTCCGTACTCAGCATTGCTGCAGCCAGCCTGTTTGAGATTTTGGATCTCATTGCCCCCTATGCCATTGGCCAGATCTTGAATCTGCTATCGGGGCAGCCCGTGGATGCGATTTGGCAGGGTGTCATGGTTGTGATGGCGGATGCGACCGGACAGGAACTGACACGGCAGTTTGAGTTGGCGGTTTTGGTGGGGGTGATGTTTGTGTTTGGGGTGCTGCGGGCCCCAATTCAGCCCTGGATCGGTGATTGGTTCCACTGGGATATTGCCCTGCGATCGCGCCGAGACCAGACCCAACGGGCGATCGCCAAAATTTTAACTCTGCCCCTAGAGTTCTACGACGAAAACAACCCCGGTCGGATTGCCGGACGGGTAGCGCGGGGGCTGGCAAACCACACCTGGACCTATCCTGAAATTGCTGGGCAATTCATTCCCAAAATGTGTCGGGTGCTGGGAATCGTAGCTGTCATGGCCCTTTTGGAGTGGGAGATTGCGGTGATTTTTGGCTGTTCCTTTGTCCTGATTTTGGTCTATTCCTTCCGCGTTCTTGGCAAGCTGGTAGACAAGGAAGAAACCCTCGACCGACACCAGGAAAATACGGAAAGCCGCACCTCGGAACTGGTGACCAACATCAAAACCGTCAAAGCCTTTGCCACGGAAGCCCGGGAATTAAAGCGCCAGAGCGATCGCCTCAACCGTGAATTCAAGAAGGTTAATTTTCGGATCCACGTGGGCTACGTCAAACTGGGCACCCTACGCAAAACCCTGATCGAACTGTGCACATTTGCGATTTTGGTGGTGTCGCTGCAGGCGACGGTGCAGGGGACGATTTCCCTGGGACATTTCGTGACGATTATGACCCTCACCAGCCTGGCCTATGGCGAATTGCAGCCCATCTGCAATCTGGCAGAAACCTTTGCCCGCCGCTATGCCTCCATGGTGCGCTTCCATGAATTTATGGATCATCCCAATGGCAAGGACGCCCAGGCGTTGCTGGAGCCCCATGCCACTTCCCTAAGCTATCAGTTTGCCGGCCGGGTGGAATTTCGGGCTCTGTCCTTCGGCTACGAACCCCAGCGGCTGGTGTTGAAGAATCTTAATCTTGTCATCGAACCCTGCGAGACGGTGGCCCTTGTGGGGCGCTCTGGCTCCGGTAAATCCACCCTGATCAAGCTCTTGCTGCGCTACTTTGAGCCCACCAGTGGCGGTATTTACATTGACGGGCACGCTATTCACAACCTAGATATTACGGGCTATCGCCAGCGGCTGGCCGTGGTGCACCAAGAAGTGGATGTCTTCAATGGCACCCTGCTAGAAAACCTGACCTATGGCTGTCCCGCAGCTACAGCTGCCGAAGTGGATCGGGCCTGTGCGATCGCCCGAGTGCACGAATTTGTTCATCTGTTGCCCCAGGGCTTCCAAACCGTAGTTGGTGAACGGGGGGTGCGCCTTTCTGGCGGTCAGCGCCAACGGCTGGGCATTGCCCGGGCGCTGCTGGTCTCCCCCGATGTGCTGATTTTTGACGAAGCCACTTCCAGCCTCGATTACGAATCGGAGCGGGGCATTCAGCGGGCCATGACCGAGATCCAAGGAACGCGGACGACCATTATCATCGCCCACCGCCTGAGCACCGTGCGGGAGGCGGACAAAATTGTGGTGCTTGACCAGGGTGCGATCATTGAGGTGGGCAACCATCGCCAACTTTTGGCCCAACAGGGGTTATACTACCGCTTGCATGCCCTGCAAGACGAAAAAGACCCCGAACTAAGCCGATGCTAGGAACCCTGTTTACCTACGGTTTTTTGATCTTTCTCCCTGTGTCAGCGATCGCCCATTTCGCCCATTGGGGGGCGGTGCCCCTTTTTATTACGGCTGCCCTATCTATTTTGCCCTTGGCAGCCTGGCTGAGTCGGGCCACGGAGGAAGTGGCGGTGGTACTGGGCGAATCCTGGGGTGGGCTGCTCAATGCCACCTTTGGCAATGCTACGGAACTAATTCTGGCGATCGCCGCCCTCAATGCCGGACTGATCGGTGTTGTTAAAGCCAGCCTGACGGGTTCGGTGATGGGCAACTTGCTTCTGGTGATGGGTCTGGCGGTCTTTTTGGGGGGATGGCGCTACCGGGAGCAGGAATTTCAGCCCACCGTGGCCCGGGTCAATGCCTCGGCGATGAATCTGGCGGTGGTGTCCATGTTGCTGCCAACGGCGGCCCACCTCGCGGCGCCCAACTTTCCTGCCGAGCGCCTCCAGCAGTTATCTGTATGGGTGGCAGTGGTGCTGATTGCCGTCTACGGCATGACGTTGCTGTTTTCCATGAAGACCCATGCCTACCTCTACGACATTGGCAAGGATGCCGCTACCGATAAAGACCATGGCGATACCGTGAACCTTCCCCTGTGGATCGGCGTACTTCTGGGGGCAACGGTGCTGGTGGCGATCGAATCCGAGTTTTTGGTTTCCAGCCTAGAGGCAGCCACCGAAAGTTTGGGACTGCCCCAACTGTTTACGGGGGTGATTCTCCTGCCGGTCATTGGCAATGCCGCGGAACATGCCACTGCCGTAACCGTGGCCATGAAAAACAAAATGGAGCTATCTATGGGTGTTGCCGTAGGCTCCAGCCTCCAGATCGCCCTGTTTGTAGCCCCCCTGCTGGTGCTTTTAGGCTGGTTTTTGGGGCAACCAATGGATCTCAACTTCAATGTGTTTGAGTTGGTGGGCGTAGCGGTGGCGGTGCTGATCGCCAACTCCATTAGCTCCGATGGGCGCAGCAATTGGCTCGAAGGTGCCCTGCTCCTTTCCACCTATCTGGTGATCGCGGTCGTTTTTTACTTCGACCCCGTCTAGCTTGGGGCGCTACTCCTCGAAGGTGAGGGGAACCAAGCCGTGCTGCAGGGCATAGCGCACGAGTTCGGTGCGGCTACCGGTGCCGGTTTTGCTGAACAGGCGACTAACGTACTTTTCCACATTGCGGATGGTGGTGCCTAAGCGGCTGGCAATTTCTTTATTCATCAGACCCTCGACCACCAAATCTAGGACGCTTTGCTCCCGGGGTGTAAATTCGTGGTGGATTGGCGCTGGGGTCACGGCGATCACCGACTTTTGCCGCAGCAGAGCCTTAATTTCAGCCAATTGCCCTGCCAAATCGCTAACCTCCGGGCTGGGGGTAGGCTGCCGTCGGGTGAGGAGATTTTCGACGATCGCCACCAACTCGTCCGGGTCAAAGGGTTTAGAAAGGTAGGCATCGCACCCCGCCTGGTATCCCGCAATGCGATCGCCCGTCATGCCCTTGGCAGTGAGAAACACGACCGGCACGTGGGCAAAGCGGGAATCGGCCCGGAGCTGCTGGAGCAACTGATAGCCGCTCACCTGGGGCATCATGATATCGGAAATGACCAAATCGGGCACCTGACGTTCCAGAAACTGCCACGCCTCCTGGGCATTGGCCGCCACCGACACCATAAACTCGCTATCCGTGAGGTAGGCCTTGACCGCCTCCCGGAGTCCTAGTTCGTCATCTACCAACAAAATATGTGCTGCCATGGATCCTCGGGAATTTTTTTTATCCTACCGAGAGATAGGCCCGGGCCCAAGTAGAGGTTTCTCGCCAAGGCCCACGGGGGAACAGAAGTGGGACAATACAAGCACGTTGTTTGAGCACTGCGATGAAACTTTCGCGCCGGATGTGGCTGATCGCTGTTGTGGGTTTGGCTATTGTTGTGGCGGTGGCGGGCAACTGGTTCTACCAGGAAACACGCACGGTCACCCTGGTGTTTGCTGCGGGCAGTCGGGGCGGGGAATACTACGCCTTTGGCGAGGCCCTGCAAAAGATTGTGGAGCGCCACGACCCCCGCCTGAGGTTGATGGTTCGGGAAAGCAAGGGCTCGGGCGAAAATATGGAGCTTTTGGAACGGGGCGAAGCCGATTTAGTTTTGGCCCAGCTTGATACGCCCACCACTCCCGATATCCGCTCGATCGCCTCCGCCTACTTGGAGGTTTTCCATTTGGTGCTCGATCGCCGCTCCAAAGCCCGCAGCATCAACGACCTCCAGGGGCAACGCCTGGGGATTCCGCTCCAGGGCAGCGGTTCCTATCGATCTTGGCAGCAGTTGGTGGCCCACTACGATCTGGGCGATCGCCAGATCCGGCTGGCAGAAATGACCGTGGCCGATGCCCACAAACAGTTTCGCGATCGCCAGATTGACGGCTTTTTCCAGGTGATTGGTTTAGGGAACGCCGATCTGCAGCGGGTGATTCGCCAGGGCGGGGGCGATCTTGTGGGGATCGACCAGGCCGAAGCCATGCGCATCAGCCTGCCCTACCTGGAGGCGGTGAGCATTCCCCGGGGCACCTACCAGCCAGCCCCACCCCTGCCCCAGGAGGATCTGGCCAGCGTCGGCGTGCCCTCCCTGATTTTGACCCACAAGCGTGTCGATACTGCGGTCATCCGCCGCTTTACGGCCATCCTCTACGAGCACCGCAAAGACCTGGTTAGCCTCAACCCCCGCACCGCCTCGATTCGGGAGCCCAGCACCGGGCAAAACATCGGCCTCCCCATCCACCAAGGTGCCCAGGAATACTACGGGCGGGAGCGGCCTTCGTTTTTGCAGGAAAATGCCGAGCCCATTGCCTTGGTCATTACGGTGCTGACCCTGACCATGTCCTGGCTGTGGGACTTGCGTTCTAAACTTTCGGAGCGGCAGAAAAACCGCGCCGATGCCTACAACCTGGAGATTCTATCCCTGATGGAGCAGGCCCACAGCACCGACGACCTGGCCCAACTGGGGGAAATCCGCAACAAACTGCTGACCATTTTCCGCAAGGTCATTGAAGACCTCGACCAAGACCGCCTCTCGCCCGAATCCTACAAGCTGTTCATCTTTCCCTGGGAGGTGGCCATGCAAACGGTGCGCGATCGCGAGGCTAAAGTCCAGGAACGCTTTGGGGTAACCATGATCCAAGGCTAGGATCGGCTTCCAGGGCG
>DBAX01000115.1 GCA_002291895.1 Cyanobacteria bacterium UBA999 | reverse complement strand
TATACTACAAACCAGCAAAGGGAGGTGGGGCATGACATCGGACGAGCAGCGACTTGAGGAGCTGCGTGGGCTGTTGCAACGGGCAGCCTATGCCTATTACGTTTTAGATGCGCCGATAATGCCGGATGCAATTTACGACGGCCTCTACCGGGAGCTGGAAACCCTAGAGCAGCGCTATCCCCATCGCATTACCCCGGACAGCCCGACCCAGCGGGTGGGGGCGACCCCGGCAGCTCAGTTGACGGCCGTGGCCCACCGCATTCCCCTCTACAGTTTGGACAATGCCTTTGATGCGGCGGAAATGGCGGCTTGGGAGGAGCGCCTGCGGCGGGTGCTGGGCGATCGCCCCTTTTCCTACGTGTGCGAACTTAAAATTGACGGCTCGGCCCTGGCGCTGACCTACGAGCAGGGGGTGCTCGTGCGGGGAGCTACGCGGGGCGATGGCACCATGGGCGAGGAGGTGACGGCCAACGTGCGTACCATTCGCTCCATTCCCCTGCGGCTGCTGACGGATCGGCCACCGGAGTGGCTGGAGGTGCGGGGAGAGGTATTTTTACCCCTCGGGGTCTTCGACCAGCTCAATGACGATCGCCGTGACGCAGGATTAGAACCCTTTGCCAACCCGCGCAACGCCGCAGCGGGCACCCTACGGCAGTTGGATCCCCGCATTGTGGCTTCCCGCCGCCTAGATTTTTTTGCCTACACGGTGCACGGGCCGGAGCAGGCGGAACCGCTGGACCAGTGGCAGGCTCTGGCGTATCTGGAGAGCATGGGGTTTCGTGTCAGTCAGTCCCGGCAGCACTGCCCCGATTTGGCGGCGGTTGGGGCGTTCTATGCTTTTTGGCAGCAGGAGCGCCAGGGCTTGCCCTACTTGACCGATGGCGTGGTGATTAAGGTGCATGAGGCTGCTGCCCAGCGCATCCTCGGCTTTACCCAAAAGGTGCCCCGCTGGGCGATCGCCTGGAAGTATCCTGCCGAGGAGGTGCCTACGCCCTTGGTGGGCGTCACATTTCAGGTGGGGCGAACCGGGGCCATCACCCCCGTTGCGGAGCTGAAGCCCGTGGTGCTGGCTGGCACTACGGTATCTCGGGCAACCCTCCACAATGGCGATCGCCTGCGGGAGTTGGATCTCCATATTGGCGATACGGTGGTGGTGCGCAAGGCCGGTGAAATCATCCCCGAGGTCGTTCAAGTGTTGCCGCAACTGCGCCCCGCCGGAGCGTCGTTGGTCACCATGCCGAGCCATTGCCCCGAATGCGCCCAGCCCGTCCACCGCGAGGATTCCGAAGCGGCGATGCGGTGCGTGAATCCCCAGTGCCCTGCCCTAGTGCGGGGGGCGATCGCCCATTGGGTCAGCCGGGCGGCCCTCAATATCGATGGCATCGGCGAAAAACTCATCCGCCAATTGGTCGCCACCCAACAGGTGCGCACCGTGGCGGATCTTTACACCCTCAACCTGGAGCAGTTGCTGGCCTTAGATCGCCTGGCCACTAAATCCGCTACCAAGCTCCTCAGCGCCATTGCCCAATCCCGGCAGCAGCCCGTTGATCGGGTGTTGTACGGACTGGGTATCCGCCATGTGGGGAGTGTGACCGCCAAGGTTCTGATCGATGCCTTTGGCTCTCTGGGAACCCTAATGGCGGCTACTCCCGAGGAGATCAGTCAAATCCATGGGGTAGGGCCCGAGATTGCCCAGAGTGTTTGGCATTGGTGCCACGACCCCGCCCACCAGCACCTGATTGCCTGCCTCGAGGACTTGGGTTTTAGACTCATGGCACCCCCTTCCTCCGGTGTGGCTGAAGAACGCCCCTCCCATCCGGCGATCGCCCACAAAACCTTTGTCATTACCGGCAGTTTGACATCCCTTACCCGTGAGGATGCCAAGGCCAAAATCTTGGCCAGTGGCGGCAAAGTAAGTGACAGCCTCAGTAAAAAAACCGACTACTTGGTTGTTGGCGCCGAAGCCGGAAGTAAGTTGGCTAAGGCCCAGAAGTTGGGCACTGCCTGCTTGAGCGAGACAGAATTTCTCAACCTGTGGGCGACGACCCCATCCGATGCAGTTGGAGAAAGTTAGTTCCCGTGGGATTGTCAACGGGAATGCTGCCCAAAATCAGTACCCGATCGCCCTCCCGTACCCGTCCTTGCCGCTGAATCTCCTGCGTCACCGCAGCCACGAGGGTTTCCGTGTCCGTGCGCATCCCCTCCACCAAAACCGGCACCACACCCCAAATCAGGTTCAGCCGCCGATAGGTTTCCCTGTGGGGTGTCACGGCCAAAATGGGGGCTCGGGGACGCTCCGCTGCCGCTAGGCGGGCCGTCATGCCCGTGTTGGTCAGGCAGATGATCGCCGCTAATTCCAGGGTCTGGTCGATGGTGTTGAGGGCCTCGGTCACGGCGTGCCGTTCGTCCCGCTCGTAGGGGGGTTGATTGGTAAAAGTCAGGTGGGGCTCCACCTCTAGGGCGATCGCCCGCATCATGGATACTGCGGCTACGGGAAAGGCCCCCACCGCCGATTCCCCGGACAGCATCACCGCATCGGTACCGTCGAGGATGGCATTGGCCACATCGCTGGCCTCGGCACGGGTGGGGCGGGGGTGTTGGATCATGCTCTCCAGCATCTGGGTGGCAGTAATTACCGGAATGCCCCGCAGATTCGCTCCCCGGATGATCCGCTTCTGCAGCAGGGGTACCCGTTCTGGCGAAACCTCTACCCCCAAATCACCCCGGGCCACCATCACCCCGTCGGCCACCGCCAGAATTTCCTCAAGGTAGGCGATCGCCTGGGGTTTTTCAATTTTGGCAATCACCGGTACGGCATGGCCGCGATCGCGAATTAACGCCTTCAGGGTCTCCAGATCCGCCGCGCGCCGCACAAAACTCAGGGAGATCCAATCCACCCCCTGGGAAAGCCCAAACTCCAGATCGCGCCGATCCTTCTCCGTCAGGGAGGGTAACTGCACCTCCAAATTCGGTAGGTTCACCCCCTTGCGGGATTTAAGAATTCCGCCCCGCACCACCTGACAGGTTAGGGCATCCTCTGCCACCCCCACGACCACCAGTTCCAGCAGTCCATCGTCGAGCAGGATCTGGCAGCCCACTCTGGCATCCGCTGCCAAGTGGGGATAGTCAAGGGCAATGCACCCAGCCCGGGGCTCCGGCGCCAGGTGCACGGTTTCCCCGACGGTTAAGATGAGCGGTTCCGGCAGGGTCTGCACCCGAATTTTGGGCCCCTGGAGATCCTGCAATAGGCAGATGGGTGTATCCAATTCCGCAGAGAGCGATCGCAGCAAGGTCACCATCTGGGCGTGGTCTTCGTAGCGCCCGTGGGAAAAATTCAGCCGGGCCACCGTCATGCCCGCCCGAATCATCTGGCGCAGTACCTCGGGATCGCGGCTGGCCGGGCCAAGGGTGGCGACAATTTTGGTGCGCGGTAGGGACATTGGATTCACCACAGCAACGGCGGTACCAGCCTAGCGCCCCCTCTCCGTGGTCGGGGCGGTGCCCATGGAATGGTTTCGGGATCGCCGGAAAAAACGGTGCTAGAGTGTCTGCAGTTTATGCTAATCCCTGCGACATCCTATCCATGCTGCGTGATGCGATCGCCCGACAAGAATTTCTGATTACCGCCGAAGTTGCCCCTCCCCGGGGCAGTGACCCCGCGCCGATGCTGCGCCAAGCCGCCGGACTGGTGGGGCGCGTCCATGGGGTTAACCTCACCGATTCCAGCCGCGCGGTCATGGGTATGTCTCCCTTGGTGGCGTCCTTTCTGCTCCAACAGCACTTGGGGCTTGATGCGATCTGCCAGCTGGCCTGCCGCGATCGCAACCGCATTGCCCTCCAAGCAGACCTACTGGGAGCCGCCGCCCTGGGGATTCACACCATCCTGGCCCTAACAGGCGATCCGGTTAAGGCTGGGGACAGCCCCGATGCTAAGGCGGTTTTTGAGCTGGAGTCCGTGCGCCTGCTCCGTCTGATCGGGCACCTCAACCAGGGGCAGGACAGCAACGGCAAGCCCCTGGCCGAGGGGGGAACCCACTTCCTCGCCGGTGCTGCCGTCGATCCCCAGTCCTCCAGTTGGAGTGGGCTGCAGCGCCGCTTTGAGCAAAAAGTGCTGGCTGGGGCCCAATTTTTCCAGAGTCAACTGATCACCGACTTTGAGAAACTGGATAAGTTTATGTCCCAGATTGCCTCGCCGAGTGGGAAGCCGATTTTGGCGGGGATCTTTCTGCTCAAATCTGCCAAAAATGCCCAGTTCATCAATAAATATGTCCCCGGCGTGCAGATTCCCGAATCCACCATTGCCCGTTTAGCCCAAGCTGCCAACCCCCTCGATGAGGGCATCACGATCGCCGCCGAACAAATTCAGTCCGCCCGCCAGCTTTGTCACGGCATCCACCTCATGGCAGTGAAGGCGGAGCACCTCATGCCCCAAATTTTAGATCGGGCAGGTATCGCGCCCCTCGGGCATCCCGCCCCTACACCAGCCCCAGAACCCAACACAGCCCATAGCTCAGCCCCGCACTGACCAGGGGTACGCTGAGGTTGTCCGTCCCTCCCGGGGAGCAGGCTTCTAGGACGCTGGCGGCGATCGCCACGGGGCCTGCTACCAACCAAGCCCACCCACTGAGGGGAGCCAGTACCCATGCCGTCACCCCATAGCTCACAACTGCCATAGCCAGGGAACCCTCCAGCGATCGCCCCGTGCCCCACACAGCGTAGCGATGGCGCCCCCAACGCCGACCGATCAGAGCCGCCATGCCGTCCCCCCAGGTCATCACCAAAATCCCAATGACGGCAAACTGGGGCACGCCCAGGGGCCAGAACACCGCCACCAGCACCGTAATACTCAGGGCATAGTAAAAAACCCCAAAGGTCTTGCGCCCCACCCCACTGACCATCGGCAACACAGCCACAAATTGGGAAAGGGCCGCCAGCGCCGTGAAGCCCACCGCTACGGAGAGACATAATTCGTAGGGCACGCCCAATCCCCAGGCCAAGGGCACCACATTGCCCGTCCCGATGTGGACAGCCTTACGTACCACCTCCCCATCGTGCTGCCCCCGACGGAGCCCCTCGGCAAAGGCAAACACCAGCCCCAGCCACAACACAATCAGGAGCCCCTGCAGGGGCAACGATACCTCCACGGGACTATACGACCGTTACCCAGTGGGCATACTGGGGCAACAGTCCGTGCACGGCCTTGCGATACAGCCCCAAAAGTTGCGTTGTGATCGGTCCCACCTGCCCATCACCCACGGGGCGGTGATCGAACCGCGTAATGGGAGCTACCTCCGTAGCCGTGCCCGCAAAAAAAGCTTCCTCTGCCACATAGAGTTCGGTGCGATCGATGGGTCGGCACACCACAGTCAAACCCAATTCCTGGGCGGCAAGGGTCATGATTGTGTCCCGGGTGATGCCCTCCAAGATGTTGTCTGTCACTGCCGAAGTGACCAAGTGCCCTCCCCGGACGAGGAAAAGATTCATGGCGCTGCCCTCGGCCACATGACCTTCGCCGGTCAAGACTACGACGTCGTCAAACCCGCAGAGGGCGCCATCGGTCTTTGCCAGGGCAGTGTTGACGTAGGCGCCATTAACCTTAGCCCGCGCTGGAATGGCATTGTCGTCCAGCCGTCGCCAGGGGGATGTACCCACATGGATGCCCGAGGTATTTAGGTAGCTCTCCATGGGCAGGCTAAAGAGGCAAAAGTCATCCTCGGTTCCCTCGGGATTGAGAATCGGCCCGATGCGCAAATCGGCTTTGTAAACAATGGGACGGAGATAGGTGGCGGTCTGGCACTGGTTCCGCCGAATTAGGGCACAGGTTAGTTCCGCTAGGGTCGCAAGGTCGTTGGGCGATCGCAAGCGCAAAATTTGACAGCTCTGCAGCAGCCGGCGGTAGTGATCCTCAAGGCGAAAAATCCCCATCTGCTGGTGCTCCGGCAACCAATAGGCCTTAATCCCCTCAAAGACCGCAGTGCCGTACAAAAATGCGTGGGTGCGGACATTGATCGTGGCATGTTCGAGGGGAACGAAGCCCCCCCTCAGGTAGGCAAACTGGTCGGACATGGAAGCAACCTCAGGAATGAGACCCAGTGCTCTCGGGATAGGGGCACCCCGTCAGAGCGGTAAAGTATGTCCCATCATACGCCCAAAAGCCGTTCCTACTCACCAAAGGGTATATAGGTTCCCTTGCAGCCAATCACCGCCGACCCCCCAGGATTCTGCACGAAGTCGGTATCCGTTGCGATATCGGGTGTTTTCTCGCCAGCTTCCTGGTTTTCGCACAAAATTGCCACCGTATTGACGTCACTGCTGCCCACAACCACGGCCAAATTTACCCGACCGATGTAGCTGCGTAGGGATGCCGCCCGGGAAATGGCCACGGCGGTAGCAAAATTGTTGGTTGCTATCCCTCCGTCGTAGGGCGACCCCGCCGACTGGTACTCGTAGATAGGAGAGGTGGTGCTGACGTTGACCCCCAATACCTCAAGGCTGCTACCAAAGCGATTATTTTCGTTAAAGTAAGCCTGCTGCCCCTTGGTTAG
>DBAX01000124.1 GCA_002291895.1 Cyanobacteria bacterium UBA999 | reverse complement strand
GTGGGCGGGTGGGAGATTGCTGGCTGATCGACCCCATTGATGGTACCGATGACTTTATCCACGGGCGATCACACTATGCGGTCATGGTAGGGCGACTGGACAAAGAGCCGATCGAGGGTTGGATCTACGCACCGGAATTCCAAACCCTCACCTATGGTCACTGCTCCGGTGTGGTGTGGCAGGAACCCGGGAACCTCGCTCCCCAACGCCCCGATCCGGGCAATAACACCATCATCCTCAGTCCTAAGGATGCACGGGGCTATGGCGATGCCGTGCGCAGTGTGGTTCCGGGAACCAAGTTTTACAGCTTGGGCAGCTTTGGGCTGAAGGTCTTGGAGGTGGTTTTTGGGCGGGCCCAGGCCTATCTCTATCTCAATCGGCGGGTAAAGCTGTGGGATACGGCGGCTCCCTTGGCGATCGCCCGGGCAGCCGGACTGCTTTGCTGCGACCTAACGGGCGCGCCCATTACCTTTGACCCAGAACAGATTGAGCCAGAAACCCTAGCCCATCGTCAACCCATCGTTATTGGCTGGCCCGACTTTTTGCACACCTACCTTCCCGCCCTAGAACAGGCGATCGCCCCGTTACTGCCCTAAACCAGACAAAAACCCCAACCTCCTACAGGTTAGGTTGGGGTCGGGAGGCAACCTACTAGAAAGGCAGTCGCGGAATCGGAATGTTCGGAGTTGGGATGTTGGGAATGGGGAAGGAAGCTCCAGGAAAGAGGTTCTGGAAGGAACTGCGGATACTCTCGATGCCCGGCAACTGACTGGCAAAGCCATCGAAAAGATTGCCCTTCAGCAACCGCTCGAATTCACCTTGACTGAGCTTTTGGACAATCCCCAAAACCCCTTGGACATCAACTTCTAGCCGTTCTCCAGCCTTGAGTACCGTCTCGGAGGACTCACTGCGAATAACGGGCTTGCTTTCGGCTGGTTTGGCTTCTAGGGGTTCGGCTTGGCGGGGCGGGGTGATGGTTGGCGGGTTGCTGGGCAGGTTGAATTGCTTGGGTTTGTCTTCGGCGGGATCGGGAGTGGCCACGCGGCGCACCACAACTTCTCCCTCCAAAACTTTAATTTCCTGCTTACCGCTCTCGTCAACTTCTAGAACGTACGTTGTACCCCGCACCCCGGCTACGATGGTTGCCGTACAGCTATTAGCCGCCCCATTCACCAAGAGCGCCCCCCGCTGCAATCGGGCACAACTGCCAATGGAGAGGGAGGAATTTTTGGAAAGTCGGGCCACAGCACCGTTGGGAAACGTGAGCTCGGTTCTGGCATCGCCCGTGCGTACCCGCTGGCGCTGACGGGCCACATCATTGACCTTGGCCTGCTGTTCTTGAATAAAGACTTGGGTGCCGTCAAGAATCTCTTTGACAGTTGCCTGATTGGCGGTGCCCCCTTGGGCATAGACGGCAACTCCAAGCACTGGCTGGAGCAACGCAAATACCATTCCCAGCAGCAGCAGCAGACAACGGCCTAACCAGCGATTGAGTGTGGGTGACATAGTGATGACACGATGGACGGTTGGCTAAGAAACGTTCCTAACGTAATATAAGTTCCCGACAAAGCTATGGAAATCAGAATATTTTTCGATGTATGAGCTTTATCCGTCCATTGTCGGTATCGGCGGTTGCGTCTTGCGCTGCAAACCTTAACGCCTTTGGGTTAGTCCTCATGGGCGTCCTTTCACACGCAATGGAAAATATCCTATGTTTCGACGTTTCACTGTGATGGTGCTGGCGCTGAGCAGTTTCGCCTCTGCCCCTGCCCTAGCCAACGAGCAACTTTTGGGGCGCGTGCGCTTGTCCTTTTCGGAGCGGGATTTGGACATCATCCGCGTGGCAAATCGTTGTGGTAACGGTTCCCAAAACGGCTTCCGCGCCATTCGCTTGGTGGTGGATCGGGCGGATGCGGATATCGAAGGTCTGTTTGTGCAGTATGGCAACGGGCGCACAGAGCGCCTTGCGGTGCGGCAGCGGTTTCGCGAAGGAAGTTCTTCGCGCTACATTGACTTGGCGGGCAACCGGCGCTGCCTGACGGGGATTGCCATCGTCGGTGATACCCGCAACCGGGAGAATCGCCAAGCCCGGGTGCGGGTGTTTGGTTTGCGCTAGGAAGCGGATGACTTGGGCGATCGCCCCTTACGGCGGCTAGGCTTGGGCGACTGGGAACGTTGGGCTAGGAGTTCTTGGTTATCTGCAAGCAGTTGCTGGGCGATCGCCTCTAGGTGTTCGAGGCGGTGCAGCACATCCCCCAAGTTGAAGGGTTGCGCCTGGGGTTGGGACAGGGTGCTAGCGGGGGGCTGAATATCTGCAAGAACCGCTTCTAGGGGGCGTTCCTCGATTGTGGCTAGGGAGCGCAGCACTTCATCGACCCGCAGGGAAGCATCGGCCAGATCGTCGCTTGCCGGCAGCACGAGGGAAACGGGTTTGCCAAAGTCGTCGAGGGGGCCCGAGAGCACGTGGAGTCGGGGGTTGGGGTGGGGCGTTGGATGCCAACCGTTTTGGCACATGTAGGCCGCTACGGCCTGGCTGGGGGGGAGGGGGCGATGGTTCATGACCAAGATCCTTGGGCGACGGCGTGGAGCAACTGTGTCAGGGTGGCTACGGTCAGGATCTGTTTCACAGGGATGCGCACCGTGACACTACACCTATTATTGCTCAGTGTCCCTTGGAGGTACAACCAATAGCAAATTCCCGGCAGGGTAATCCCGTTATGTTCTTGGAGCCAATCGGTGGGGG
>DBAX01000063.1 GCA_002291895.1 Cyanobacteria bacterium UBA999 | reverse complement strand
TTAGCTCCAAAGTTCGAGGTCTAAGGTCGAAAGTCCGAGTTCTAAGCTTGGTGAGTCGCCCTTTTAGCTCCAAAGTTTGAGATCTGAGCTTGGGGTGCCGCCCTTTTAGCTCCAAAGTTCGAGGTCTGAGCTTGGGGTGCCGCCTTTTTAGCTCCAAAGTTTGAGTTCTGAGCTTGGGGTGCCGTGCTTTTAGCTCCAAAGTTCGAGGTCTGAGCTTGGGGTGCCGCCCTTTTAGCTCCAAAGTTTGAGTTCTGAGCTTGGGGTGCCGTGCTTCTAGCTCAAAGGTTCGAGTTCTGAGGTCAAAGGTTCAAGATCTAAGCTTGGTGAGTCGCCCTTTTTGCTCCAAAGTTCGAGATCTGATCTCGGGGTGCCGTGCTTTTAGCTCAAAGGTTCAAGGTCTAAGGTCGAAAGTCCGAGTTCTAAGCTCGGGGAGCCGCCTTTTTAGCTCAAAGGTTCGAGTTCTGAGGTCAAAGGTTCAAGATCTAAGCTTGGTGAGTCGCCCTTTTTGCTCCGGTGATGACGTTTGGAACCTCAGTGCTCACCTTTAGAACCTCAGAATTCCGACAAAGGGGTTACTGGCGCAACTTATCTAAAATCGAGCGATCTTCTAGGGTGGAGGTGTCGCTGAGGATTTCCTGTCCGGCGGCGAGCGATCGCAGCAACCGCCGCATAATTTTGCCAGATCGGGTCTTGGGCAATGCCTCAGCAAAGCGAATTTCTCCCGGTCGGGCGATCGCGCCGATTTCTTGCACCACATGCTGTTTGAGTTCCTGGGCCAGTTCGGCACTGCCCTGGTGGTTGCCCTCAAGAATCACAAAGGCAAAGATATCTTCTCCCTTGAGGGGGTCGGGCTTGCCAATCACGGCAGCTTCGGCTACGGCAGGATGGGAGACCAGGGCCGACTCCAGTTCCATCGTTCCCAGGCGGTGCCCCGCCACATTAATCACATCATCCACGCGCCCCATCACCCAGTAGTAGCCATCCTCATCGCGTCGGGCTCCATCACCGGCAAAGTAGACGTAGTGCCCATCCTTGGGGGGAATATGCTCCCAATAGCTGCGGCGGTAGCGTTGTTCGTCGCCATAGACCGTGCGCATCATGCTGGGAAAGGGATGGGTAATTACGAGATAGCCACCTTCATTGACCCCAACCGGGTTGCCCTCAAGATCGACCACATCGGGAAAAATGCCAGGGAAGGGCAGGGTGGCGGAGCCGGGTTTGGTGGCGATCGCCCCGGGCAGCGCCGAAATCATAATCCCGCCGGTCTCGGTTTGCCACCACGTATCGACAATGGGGCAGCGCTCTCCGCCAATGACCCGGTGGTACCACATCCAGGCTTCGGGGTTGATCGGTTCTCCCACGGTGCCTAGCAGCCGCAGGGAAGAAAGATCCCGGGCGCGGGGTAGGTCTTCGCCCATTTTGATAAAGGAACGGATGGCCGTCGGCGCGGTATAAAAAATGGTCACCCCCAGCTTTTCGATCACCTCCCACAGGCAGCCGGGATTGCTGGGGCGGGGCGCACCTTCGTACATCACCACCGTAGCGCCATTAGAAAGCGGCCCGTAGACGATGTAGCTATGGCCCGTAATCCAACCCACATCGGCGGTGCACCAATAGATATCTGTTTCCTGCAGGTCAAAGATCCACTGGCTGGTCATGTGGGTGTAGAGGTTATAGCCGCCCGTGGTGTGGACGACGCCCTTGGGTTTGCCAGTGCTGCCGGAGGTGTGGAGAATAAACAACATGTCTTCGCTGTCCATGGGGGTGGCGGGGCAGCGCCCGGAGACACTCTGTTGCAGTTCGTGCCACCAGTGGTCGCGGTTGGGGTGCATGGCGATCGCCTGACCTGTCCGCCGCACGACCAAAACATGGTGCACCGTGGGCACTGCCCCATCCGCAAGGGCCCGATCCACCTGTTCTTTGAGGGGCACGATCGCATCCTTGCGCCACCCGCCATCGGCGGTGACCAGCACCTTAGCTTGGGTATCCCGCAGCCGCTCTCCGAGGGCCTCGGCACTAAAGCCGCCAAAAACCACCACGTGGGGGGCTCCCAGCCGGGCACAGGCCAGCATGGCGATCGCCGCTTCGGGAATCATGGGCATGTAAATACCAACGCGATCGCCCCGCTGCACGCCCAGTTGCTGCAGCACGTTGGCAAACTGACACACCTCCCGGTGCAGTTGGGCATAGGTGAGGGTGCGCTGATCGCCGGGCTCCCCCTGCCAGATGATTGCCGCCTTGTTCCGCCGGGCGGTGGTGAGGTGGCGATCAAGGCAATTGTAGGAAATGTTGAGGGTGCCGCCGTCAAACCAGCGGGCGTGGGGGGGCTGCCAGTCCAAAACCGTGTGCCATGGCGAAAACCAGTGCAATTCCTGGGCGGCCAATTCTGCCCAAAAGCCCTGGGGGTCGGCCTGCGCCCGGGCGCACAACTCCTGATACGTTGCCAAATCTTTGATCCGTGCCCCTTGGGAAAACTGGGCACTGGGGGCAAACAGACGTTGTTCGTGGAGGATCGATTCAAGGGCCGGCTGGGTCATGGGAGGTTTAAAAGCAGCAGGAAAACAGCATGGCTACTCTAGCGCGTTCCCAGGGCGATCGCCCTTGCCAGCAATATTTTGTAGAATCCCCTAACTCAAAAAATAGGGCTGCACCCGCTGGATCAACTGCTGCGATCGGGCAATGATTGCCGTCCAATCCGCCGTGGCGATCGCCTCGGGCGCAAACAACTGCCGCCCCACCGCCACCGCCAAAGCCCCCGCCGCTAGATAATCCGCCGCATTGTGCAGGGTTACGCCCCCGGTGGGCACCAAGGGAATATCGGACAGCACCGGTTGCAGAGTTTCAAAATAGGTCACCCCGCCCAGCACGTCCACGGGAAATACCTTGACCGCCGCTGCGCCCGCCTGCCACGCGGACACAATTTCCGTAGGAGTTAGGGCCCCGGCCACTACGGGAATGTGGGCCCGCTGCCCCAATTGCACCAGCGCGTAATTAAAATGGGGAGTGAATAAAAACTTGCAGCCACAGGCGATCGCCCGCTCCGCCATATCCAGGTTTAGCAGCGTGCCAGTGCCGATCTTGCAGTCGGGCAGTTCCTGCTGTAGTTTGGGTATCAAGGAATCGGCCCGCTCCGTGTTCCAAGCGATCTCCAACAGCTTGATGCCCCCTGCGGCCGCCGCTAGGGCCATCTCCCGCGCTAGGGATGCCTGATGGGAACGGATAACCGCAATGACGCGATGTTGTTGTAGGAGACTGACCCAAGCACTGGTGGCACTCATGGACAAAATCATCCCATAAATCATCAACGCCTAACCAATGCCTTCCCGGAGTTCGCCATCCCAAAACCACTACACCACGCTGGGGGTCTCTGTGGATGCCTCCCCCAGCAGCATCAAGAGTGCCTACCGCACCTTGGCAAAGCAATTTCATCCCGACTGTAACCAAGACCTGACCGACCACGAGGCGATCGCCGCCATCAACCAGGCCTACGAAATTTTGGGAAACCCCGACAGCCGCGCCCACTACGATCGCACCCTAGGGCTACACCGGGGTGAGCCCACCCCCCACAAAAGCCGCACCGTCGACGGCATGGATGAAGATCGCCGCCTAGAACGATGGCACCAACTGGTGTACGAACCGATCGGGGCGATCGTCGCCGATATTTTGAACCAGCTAGATGACCAAATCGAGCTGCTGGCCGCCGACCCCTACGATGACGAGCTCCTAGAGGGTTTTGAAGCCTACCTCGAGCGTAGCCGTGAAGGCTATACCGCCGCCCAGCAGTGCTTCCGTAAAGGAGCCAACCCCAATGCCGCCGCGGGGGTTGCCAGCTACCTCTACCACTGCCTCAATGCCCTGGGAGATGGCATTGAAGAACTGCACTACTTCACCCTCAACTTTGACGATCGCCACTTGCACACGGGACAGGAACTGTGGCGACGGGCCGCCGAAATGTGGCGTCACGCCGAGGATGGCATGGCATCTCTGTGCTACTGACCCTAGGTGTAGCAGGCACTTTTCCTCCTAACCGAGCCCGTTCTTTGAGCCTGCCGGCTGAGTGCAGCGGAGTCAATATCTTTGAACCTACGGGCATTGCCACAGCTAGATCCATCCCGTGCCCAAGACAAAACCCAGCCCCCATAACTTAGAGGCTGGGTTTAGGAACGTAGCTGCGATGAGCTTGGGGTTAGCTGCAGGTTACCGGTTCGCCCTTTTCCTTCGGTGTGGCAAAGGAGGTGCCACAGCTACAGGATTTACTGGCATTGGGATTGCGGAAGCGGAAGCCGCCGCCCATCAGATCTTCGGTGTAGTCGAGTTCTAAACCTTGGAGGTCGGCCAGGTGCTCGTTGCCAATGGCGATCATCACCCCGTGGCACTCAAACAGGTGATCCTCGGCGGTGGTCTGCTCGGCAAACTCCATCACGTAGGAAAGCCCGGAGCAGCCGCCGCGCTTGATGCCAAGGCGCAACGGGGCCGTGGTGTTCCTTTGGGCTTGCAGGTTGCGTACCCGCTGCACCGCATTTTCTGTAAGTGTAATCATATGGTTCTCCCTAAAAACAGATAGGGGCATTGTACGCGATTAGTCTTCGAGCAGCACAAGGGCAATACTAGCAAGGGCAAAATTGCTGTAGCCGGCAACCTTGGCCAGCTTGTAAAACGGTTTGGTCAGGGGGCAGCGGTTCACACCCAGGAGCCGAGCGCCTTTGTCGGCAATCAGCCCAGTGGTGAGGTGGAAGTTGCGGTGAAAGCGGATAGCCTGAGCGAGCTTCTTTTTGCAGCAGAGCATGGTGGTGTGACCTAGACTTTTTCCTCTTCTATCTTAGCCCGTGCCGCTGGGAAACCTAAACTTGCCCCGGCAAGGGTTCATGCTCGTAAACTAATAAGTACATTACACCCAAAAGTCGCCTAAGTATAAGCTGGAATTATAGAACGCCATCCCGGAACGGAACAACGGTGCCGGTTTATGAATCCAGAAGCACCTAGGGTTCTTGGCGCTGGCGGTTGCGCCACCGCAGCAGCAACAGTACCACTACTCCCATAACAAACCCGCCCACATGGGCCAGGTAGGCTACCCCCGGCTCGTTGGGGTTGCTTTGGGAGGCGCGATAGGCCTCAAAGGCGAACCATAGCCCCAGATAAAAAACCGCCGGCACCCGCACAAAGGTAAAGAAAAAGCCCAGCCACAGCAGCGATCGCACCCGCACTCGGGGAAAACAAACCAGGTAGCCGCCCATCACCCCGGCGATCGCGCCACTGGCCCCCACCATGGGCACGTCCGAGCGGGCGGAAAACAATACTTGGAGCAGCGCGGCCACCACCCCAGTCAGGAGGTAGAACGGCAAAAACCAGCGGCTGCCGAGCCAATCTTCGAGGCTGTGCCCAAACACGTAGAGAAACCACATATTGCCGATCAGGTGCACCAGATTACCGTGGAGAAATTGGGAACTGATCAGCGTTACGAGGTAGCGCGGTGGGCTGGCCACAAAAAGCTGGGGAATGACTGCCCACGAACGAAACCACTCTGCCACCTGCCAGGGAGCCAGGCTAATCTGATAGCCAAAAATGATGACGTTAATCACGATCAGGGTGTAAACGACAACGGCTGTCGTGCCGCCCCAGCGATCATCGTTGAGTGGAATCAGCATTCCTTCTTGCCCTCGGATGAATGGTGTCGGTATAGTGCACTTATCTTGGCATAGTGGCGCGCTCCCATGGGCTATCAACCGCTGCACCTGAAGTACCGCCCCCAAACCTTTGCCGATTTAATCGGGCAGGAGGCGATCGCCACGACCTTAGCCAATGCCATGACCACCCAGCGCATTGCTCCGGCCTACCTTCTGACGGGGGCCCGGGGCACGGGAAAAACTTCTACGGCGCGGATTTTGGCCAAATCCCTCAACTGCCTCAGCTATGCTACCCCCACTGCCACACCCTGCGGCACCTGCACCATGTGTCAGGCGATCGCCCTGGGAACTGCCATGGATGTCACCGAACTCGATGCCGCCAGCAACACCGGAGTCGATAACATTCGCGACATCATCGAACGGGCCCAGTTTGCGCCCGTGCAGGCCCGCTACAAGGTTTATGCCATTGACGAGTGCCACATGCTCAGCAATGCCGCCTTCAACGCCCTCCTCAAAACCCTTGAGGAGCCACCCCAACGGGTGACCTTCATTTTGGCTACCACCGACCCCCAGCGGGTGCTGCCGACCATTATCTCCCGGTGCCAGCGGTTTGACTTTCGCCGCATTCCCATCCCGGCGATCGCCCAGCACCTAGATACCATTGCCCAAAAGGAAGGCATTGCCACCACCGAGGCGGCCCTCAGGCTCATTGCCCAGATTGCCCAGGGGGGGCTGAGGGATGCGGAGTCCTTGCTCGACCAGCTCAGCCTGTTGGGGCGCGAGATTACGCCCACCGATGTTTGGGAGTTTGTGGGTTCAGTGCCGGAGCAGGATCTGCTGTCCTTGGTGGAGGCGATCGCCCAGCAGGATGCCCTGCACTCTGTCGAGCAGGTGCGCCGCCTCCTGGATCGCGGGCGAGAACCCATGGTGGTGCTGCATAACCTCGCGGGAGTCTATCGGGATTTATTGCTGGCCAAACATGCGGGCGATCGCCCTGACCTCGTAGCTTTCACTAGCGACGGTTGGGCCCGCCTCAAAACCCTGGCCCAGTCGATGACCGATGCCAATCTCCTCACCTGTCAGCAAAAGCTGGCCGCCGCCGAAACCCAACTGCGCCAAACCACCCAGCCGCGTTTGTGGCTGGAAATAACCGTAGTGGGACTGATGGCTATCCCCGTACCGTCCGCAGAGTCGAGACCGGAAGCTGTACCAAAGTCCGGGCCAGTATCGACGCCAAACTCCCTACCCGCGCCAGCGGCTCCCGCCCCCGAGCCACTGCCACCCCTTAAGCCGCCCACCTCCCAGGATCCCGTAGCCATCTGGCAGGATGTCGAGCGATTGCTGTCCACCCCCAGTCGGGCAATTTTCCAGCAACTCCAACCGGAAATCATCCAAATCAACAGCGCCGATGTACTCGTTGGGCTGCGCAGCAAGCGGGACGAGACCACGAAAAACATTGCTACCCAAAAGCGTGGCGACCTGGAAATGGCCTTTGCCCGGGTTTTGCAGCGTCCCCTGAAAGTGCGCTACCAGTTTCTGCCCCCCAGCCCAG
>DBAX01000050.1:5240-5401 GCA_002291895.1 Cyanobacteria bacterium UBA999 | reverse complement strand
GGATTTCCAACGCATCTTCAGACTGCGGCAGGCCATCAATACCCAGGTTTGGCTTGATCGGTCACCTTACAAGCCTTGAGCACGCCCAAAATGTTGCCCATAGCCTGGGTTTTGAGGAATACGCTGCCCAAGGTCTCGACTTTTGGTGCAGTGCCCCCCCC
>DBAX01000050.1:4708-4893 GCA_002291895.1 Cyanobacteria bacterium UBA999 | reverse complement strand
CCCCCCCCAAGTGGTAGACCAGTTCCGGGTCACAAGTGCTACGGGGCAGACCATTGACGGGATCTATGTTGAATCTTGCTTTCTGCCGGAGATGCTGGCCCACCGCCACTTCAAAACGGCCACCCGCAAGGTGCTCAACGCCATGGCCCTGGCCCAGAAGCAACTGGCCCACATCACAGCGTTGG
>DBAX01000050.1:3720-4361 GCA_002291895.1 Cyanobacteria bacterium UBA999 | reverse complement strand
AGGATTTTCCTCGATTATTTTTGAGAACTTCAACCTTAGCCAGCTCCTGCAGGTGCGGGATGTATCCTTAGACATTACCCGCTTTACCACGGGCAATACCCACACGGCCTATATCATTTGCCAGCAAATTGTTGCCGCGGCGGCGCACTTTAACCTCGACCTAACGCGGGCTACTGTGGCGGTGTGCGGTGCTACGGGCGATATCGGAAGCGCCGTTTGCCGCTGGGTTTCCCACGCTATCCCCCAAGCAGAACTGCTGCTGGTGGCTCGCAACCGCGATCGCCTTCAGGAACTCCAAGCCCAGTTGGGTCATGGCAAAATCACTACCCTTGAAGCTGCCCTGAGCATCGCCGATGTCATTGTGTGGGTCACGAGCATGACCCAGGGCATCGAGATCCAAAGTGACGCTCTCAAAAAACCCTGCCTTCTCATCGACGGAGGCTATCCCAAAAACCTTAGCACCCTAGTACAGCACCCTGACATTCATATCCTCAAAGGCGGCATTGTCGAGCACAGCCTGGACATACCTTGGCAGATCATGGAACTTGTGGATTTTGCCCAGCCCAGCCGCCAGATGTTTGCCTGTTTTGCCGAAGCGATGCTTCTAGAATTTGAGGGTTGGCACACCAACTTTTCCTGGG
>DBAX01000050.1:3025-3400 GCA_002291895.1 Cyanobacteria bacterium UBA999 | reverse complement strand
GGCACACCAACTTTTCCTGGGGGCGCAATCAAATTACCCTCGAAAAAATGGAGCGCATCGGCAGGGCTTCCCAGAAGCATGGATTTCGTCCCTTAATTTGAGGGATGGGTCACAGCAGCAATTTAACACGCTGGTGGTCGAGCACCTGTTTGTAGAGATCTTCCAAATGCTCAATATTCCGCTTGAGGGTGTAGCTTTCTTGCACCCGCAGCCGGGCCTTGCTGCCAATGAGCTGGGCAAACTCGGGGTGATCGACAAACAAAGGCAACAGTACGCAAAGTTGGGAAAAAACCTTACTGGCATCTAGGGCAATGCCCGCACCATGGGACACCACCTCCCCGTCCGCCCCCACATCGGTTGCCAAGCAGGCAACGC
>DBAX01000050.1:824-2685 GCA_002291895.1 Cyanobacteria bacterium UBA999 | reverse complement strand
CGCAGGACATAGCCTCCAAGAGCGAAAGGGATAACCCCTCCACCAAGGAAGGCAGAATGAAAACATCAGTACCTCGGAGGATTTCAATCCGCCGCTGCTCATCGCCAATAAAACCCAGCCAGAGAATGCTGGGGTCGTGACCATAAAACGTACGCAGCGCCGGGCCGAGGGGGCCATCGCCAACGATCGCCAGTTTGCAGCCCTCGGGTAGCGATAGCCGCCGCCAAGCCCGCAGCAGGGATTCCACATTTTTCTCGGCAGCCAGGCGACCCTGGTAGAGAAACAGCCGCTCGGCCCGCAATTTCTCTTTGATCTGGGATGGGCCGGGGCAGTAGCGATCGGAGTCCACGCCATTGGGGATAACCACGATCCGCTGACTGGAAACACCCAGCTTGTTAAGAACATCCCGCTGTTCTTCGGAAAAGATGATGATGCGATCATAGTCCGCCAGGGATGGGGCGTAGATCTGATAGGTGAGATGCTGGGTGCTTGAGGCTAGGTTGCGGCGCTTGCTGTCAAAGGCAAGGTGAAAGGTTGCCACCAAGGGGATATCCAAATCAGCACAAATTTCTGGGAGCCGAAAGTCGAGGGGCGACAGGGCCAGGGAAGCATGGACGATATCGGGCTTGAGTTCTCGCAGCGCTTCGACCAAAACCTTCGTGGCCCGCAGCGACGGAACTGTATAGATCGTTGACTTATACAGGAAGGGCAGCGTCACCTCCTCGGGTTCGGGCTCCTCAGCTTCCGTCGCAAAATGGAAAAAACTAATCCGGTGGCCGCGCTCTTGCAAGGCGTTGGTAATTTCCCGTCCATAGATAACGTTGCCACAAACGGGTGTTTTTTTACCGAGCCAGGCAATATGCATCTGCGCTTCTCCTCACCAGATTTTCCGGCTGTCATGGGGCTACCACCACAAACATCAGACCAAGAAGGTTAAAGAACTTCCTCGTCGTCGTCATCGAGGGTGGCATCGTCGTCATCCTCATCGTCAAGGTAGCTGCTGTCCTCGCCTAGCATCAATTCATTCAGCTCATCGGGGGCATCAGTAAAGGTACTCACTGCCTCGCTTTCCCGAGCAATCAGCCTGCCAGTTGTTTCAAGCCAATCGAGTATTGAGACCTGTCCCGATGAAGGCAAAATGGACGCGACCTTACTGCGGGGCTCTACGAGGAGGGAGGGGTTGTCAACGGGCTGAGGGTAGTTGGACATGGGCAAGATACTTCATTTCAAGCCCTAATCCTACCATGGGAAAGCTGAACTGGTTTTCTGCCCCGGCTTAATCGATCACAACCGATCGCATCAATTGATCGTAACCAGCCAGCGCCCCAGGTACTGAAAGAGGGGATTTGCTTCCGTTCCCAGGGCGTGAACTTGCACGGAGTACATCCCTGTTCGTCCCGGATTGGAGACACCGCTGGCGATCACCTCAATCTGGCGCGTACTTCTTGCTGGGAGCGGCTCCGTGAAAATCACCCGAATATCCCGGGTTTCGCGATCATGGGTGATCTCTCGAATCGGCAGAGGGCGCTGGGTTTCGCGGTTGACCAAGCGCAGGCTATCGGTGGCAAAGACACCAGCAAATCCCTCGGGATAAAGAATCTGGATCTCGGCGATCGCCCGGTTTTCGGGGAGCGGGGCAAAAAAGTTGAAGGTATTCAGGCGGCTACCAACCCGGCTGTTGCGCACGCGGTAGGGCAGGGTGGCATCCCGGTCGGAGCCAAAAATAACAATGTTGTTTTGACCGTGGGCCAGGGGGGCAGAACAAAGAGGGGCGATCACCAAAGCTGTGACCCACACCAAAGCGGAGAAAACTGGTTTCATAGGTTTTAAACAATTTTGTGGATTCTAGCAAACGGACGCC
>DBAX01000050.1:0-481 GCA_002291895.1 Cyanobacteria bacterium UBA999 | reverse complement strand
GGGCCATAACTTTTTATCCGGCAATGACTGAAAGCCGAAGGGGGGTTGTAGAATGTTGAGACATTTCCCAGGGCACTATGGCTGCGAGTAGACTGGTTGGCGCTGACCGACAAGAGATTGTGCGTCTGTACGTTGAGACAGAGGCCACAATATCCCAATTGGCGAAGCAGTTTGGTTCTAGCACCAGCACCATTTCGCGTCTGCTGCAGGATGCCATTCCCGATCACCAGTATCGTCAGTTGGTGGGCAAGAAAGTGGGTCGGGGTCGCAAGACCAAAGCCCCAAGCGTGGATCCAGTTGTGGAGTCCCCTACCGAACCCGTGGTCGAGCAATTAGTGTTCCTGCCAGAGATAGGGGAAACGGAGCCGATAGTGTCTCCCCCTGAGGAGGCAGTCGGCGAGGCGATCGCCGAAATTGCAGCAGAATTCGATGGTTTGCCGGCTGCCGGAGAAGAATTTGAGCCCGATGATGATGAAGACGA
>DBAX01000081.1 GCA_002291895.1 Cyanobacteria bacterium UBA999 | reverse complement strand
TTGCGGGCTGATCCTCCACCACCAGGATCGACAGGGGGGCAAGATTGCCGGTTGGGGTGGGCGGGGTAGCTAACTCAGTTGTGAGCATGGGCACGGGACTGAAAACTCCAAATAAAATGGTACAACGATTAGCCTGGGTATTTCAGAATACATTGACGCGCCGGATTAATTCTTAACCCACGGGGTCTAGGCACCCACAGCTTCCTTGGCGGCGTAGAACACCTCTAGCGTAATGGCGGCAATCTGGCGATCGCGGGCAAATTTTTCGGTATTGCGCTTGACCTTGCCACGGACAAAGCCGGGTACCTGCTGCAGCAGGGTCTGGGCATCGGGATGCCAGGAGATTTCGGAGTCGGTGGTGATGCCCTTGTGGCTGACGGGGGTGGTGTCGTGACCGCCAAAAATTTCCAGCAGGTGGTCTTCCATACCCAGAGTAAAGGAGTTGTAGATCAGGTCGCAGATTTGATTGGTGCCTTCATAGCCGACAAAGGGGCGGTAGCCGAGGGGGAAATTTTGGATGTGCACCGGGGCGGCGATCACCCCGCAGGGAATACCGAGGCGCTTGCCCACGTGGCGTTCCATCTGGGTACCAAAAATGGCGGCAGGTTCGGTCTTGGCGATCGCATCCCCCACTTGACCGTGGTCTTCGGTAATCAAAACGCTGTCGCAGTATTCCCCAACTTGGTCGCGGAACCATTCGGCATCGTAGGCGCAGTAGGTACCCGCCCACACCACGTGAATGCCCATTTCTCGGGCAAGGATTTTGGTGAGGGCCGCGGCATGGGTGCTGTCGCCAAAAACAACGGCCTTTTTGCCCGTCAGATTTTGGCAGTCTATGGAGCGGGAAAACCAGGCCGCCTGGGAGACGTGCCGGGTTTGGGTGTGGATAAAGTCGTCGTAGCGATTGGCGGGGCTTTGGGGATCGATCCCGTGCAGCGCGGCGGCGATCGCCCGGACGCAGCGGGCCGTTTCCATGACTCCCATGGGGGTGATGTCCACGTAGGGCATGGCATAGGTCTGCTGCAGGTATTGGGCGGTCAGGGGGCCGATCTCCCGATAGGGCACCAAATTAAACCAAGCCTGGGGCAGGGTGGCCAGTTGATCTACCGTTGCCCCCTCAGGAATGACAAGATTAACGGCAATGCCGAGATCTGCCATCAGCCGCTTCAGCTCGGTGCAGTCGTGGTGGTGGTGAAACCCCAGGGTGGTAATGCCGAGGATGTTCACCGAAGGGTAGGGGGTTTTAGTCGTTTTGAGGGTTCCGGCCCGTTCGGCCTTGGTAAGGAAGTGGGCCACAATTTGCTGCAGGGTGCGATCGCCTGCTTGCAATTCGTTGACGCGGTAGTGGTTGACATCGGCCAGCAAAACCTCGCACTGGGCATCGATCTTGGCCCGCTCGACGAAGTTTTCCAGATCCTCTTGCAAAATACTGGAGGTGCAGGTGGGGGTGAGGACAATGAGATCGGGATGCTCTTCGCCATCCTTGCGGACGATGTTATCGACAACCTTTTCCTGGGAGCCCCGGGCCAGAACGTGACGATCCACCACACTCGTGGTCACGGGAGTAAAGTGGCGTTCCCGCTCCAGCATCGATCGCATCACATTGAAGTAGTCATCACCGAGGGGAGCGTGCATGATGGCATGGACATTCCTAAAGGAGCTGGCGATCCGGAGGGTGCCAATGTGGGCAGGGCCGGCATACATCCAATAGGCTAATTTCATAGGTGCTCCCCAGACAGCAAGATAACAATGTGGTTTCAGCCTAACGATTGGGGGAACCGCCCGCCGGGTTCTTAAGCATTATTCATGGGATCGGCCACAGAAGTTCATAGTTCACGCCTAGAATTATTGAGGAATGTGACGTGTGGAGGTGGGCGATGGGTGGCTTGGCAAAACCAATTCGGTTTGGCACCGACGGCTGGCGCGGCATTATTGCCGATGAATTTACGGGCGATCGCCTCGATCGCGTGGTGCCCATCGCCGCCCAGGTTCTGGCTGAAACCTTTCCCCAGTCCCAGCGCACCGTAGTAGTGGGGTACGACCGGCGTTTTTTATCCCCAGAATTTGCCCAGCGCACGGCCCAGACCCTGGCAGCCCATGGCTTTGATGTGCTGCTCGCCACAACCGATGCCCCCACCCCAGCCCTGAGTTGGGCCGCCTTTGCCCAGCAGATGATGGGGGCGCTGGTGATTACGGCGAGCCACAACCCGGCGGTATATTCCGGGCTAAAAATCAAGGGCACCTTCGGCGGCTCCGTGGCACTTCCGGTCACCCAAGCCGTGGAACGCCGGGTCAATGGCGGCGAAGTGCTGCCTCCGGGGGCGGGTACCATTACCACCTTTGATCCCTGGGAATCCTATGGCGCGGCCTTGCGGCAAAAAGTAGACCTTGTTGCCATTGGCGCCCTGCTGGCGACGGGGCGGCTGCAGGTATTTGTCGATGCCATGCACGGGGTGACTGCTGGCGGTCTGACCCGAATTTTGGGCAGCCCCCAGGGAATCGCAGAATTGCGCACGGAACGGGATCCCCTATTTGGGGGGCATCCGCCGGAGCCCCTGCCCCAGTATTTAACCCAGTTGACCGCGGCCCTGCGATCGCACCAGGAACAGCACCCCGACTGCCTCTGCGTGGGCTTTATTTTTGACGGTGATGGCGATCGCATCGCGGCTATGGATGGCGCGGGCACCTTCCTCAGCTCCCAGATTTTGATTCCCATTTTGATCGAGCATCTCACCGTCGGGCGGGGATGGACCGGGGAGGTGATCAAAACCATCAGCGGCTCGGAATTGATGGGACGGGTGGCCGCACACCATGGTTTGCCCGTCTACGAAACGCCCGTGGGCTACAAATACATTGCGGAACGGATGCTGTCGGGGGTGCCGGTATTGCTGGGCGGCGAGGAGTCCGGGGGAATTGGCTACCGGGATCACATTCCCGAACGGGATGCGCTTCTGTCGGCGCTCTACCTCCTTGAGGCGATCGCCCGTACCGGACAGGATCTCAGCCAACAGTACCGCTACCTGCAGCAGCGGAGCCAATTTTGCCACGCCTACGATCGCACCGACGTGCACCTAGGGGATCTGGCTGCCCGCGATCGCCTGCTAGAACTCTTGGAGCACCAGCCGCCGGAGGAACTTGCCGGACGGGCAATTGTCGATCACACGGCCCCCGATGGCTACAAGCTACGTCTTGAGGGGGATGCCTGGCTGCTGGTGCGCTTCAGTGGCACCGAGCCCCTGCTGCGGCTCTATTGCGAAGCCCCCACCCCTGCCGCTGTCCGGGAGATCCTTGGGGCGATCGCCCAGTGGGTCACTGCTGCGCTTTCCTAATCCCTATCATTTTCTATCGCCATGAATGCCCCCCACCGCCTACCCCGCTACGAAATGTTTCGCCTTGGTCTGTTCCAAATGGGTTTGGGCATGATGTCCCTCCTCACCCTCGGCGTGCTCAACCGGATCATGATCGACGAACTAAAAGTCCTGCCCATTTTGGCCGCCACGGCGATCGCCATGCACCAGTTGGTGTCCCCAGTTCGGGTTTGGTTTGGGCAACTTTCTGATACCCGTCCCCTGTGGGGGTACCACCGATCCGGCTATGTGTGGCTCGGGGCAGCCCTCTTCACCAGTTTGTCCTTCGTCATCTTGCAGGTGGTCTGGCAAATCGGTGGCAACCTCCAAGCCCATGGCTGGGATGGGGTAACCTACGCTTGGCTAGGGCTGTGCGGCGGACTGTTTGGGCTCTATGGCATAGCTCTGAGCCTGTCATCCACTCCCTTCGCGGCCCTTTTGGTAGATGTCACCGATGAAACCGAACGTCCTCAACTGATTGGCGTCGTTTGGTCCATGCTGATGGTCGGCATCGTTCTAGGTGCGGTGATTAGCGCCCAGATTATCCAGCGTCCCCAACTCTGCGGCAATGAAATTCTGACCTACGATCCCACGGCCAGTACCAAGGCGGTAGATCTGGCACTGCTGCAGTCCAGCATCAATCCCCTCTTTCTATTTGTGCCCGCCGCCGTACTGGGGTTGAGTTTTATCGCCACCTGGGGGATCGAGCGGCGCTATTCTCGCCTGGGCGATCGCATCGCTGCCATGCTTTCCGTCCCTCTCCGGGAAGACCAAATCACCTTCGGTCGCGCCCTCAAAATCCTGACCGCCAATCGCCAAACCGGGCTCTTTTTCTCCTTCCTGTTGGTGATGACCCTCAGCCTCTTCATGCAGGATGCCATTTTGGAGCCCTTCGGTGGGGAAGTATTTGGGCTATGCGTTGCCGACACCACCCGACTCAATGCCTTTTGGGGCACTGGCACCCTCGTGGGCATTGGGTTGACAGGTTTTGTCATTGCCCCTCGCCTCGGCAAAATGAATACCACCCGCTGGGGTTGCCTCCTCGCCGCTTTCAGCCTAGCTCTGATCATCATCTCCGGCTTTTCGGCCAATGCCACTATGCTGCGCGCCGTCATCGCTATTTTCGGCTTCGCCGTCGGCTTGCTCACCGTCGGAGCCACCAACCTCATGCTCGATCTCACCGCCACTGCCACGGCAGGCACTTTTATTGGGGCCTGGGGGCTTTCCCAAGCCGTTGCCCGGGCCCTGGCCACCATCTCCGGCGGGGGGCTTCTCAGTCTCGGCAAAAGCCTCTTTCCCAACCCTGCCCTGGCCTACGGATTGGTCTTCTTCACCCAAATCGTTGGTTTTTTCATTGCCATTACCCTGCTGCGGCGAATCGACGTGCAGGAGTTTCAAACCGATTCCCGGCAGGCGATCGCCACAACCTTAGGTGCCGAGCTCGACTAGCCCCCAAATTACCCCCAAAAACTCACCTATAGATTGCATTCAATACATTCTTTCATTTTTCTATGAAAATAATTATGAACGCGCATATCCAGAAAAACAAACGAATTTTCGATCTTTTTCACATGCCTAGTCTACTATCTTCGGATACGTAAACTCAAATATGAAATAAAAATACAGCCTCGGAAATCCATACAGTCTAAAAAGGCTTGAATACCTTTCCCAGAAAGCTTTTCCAGAAATATGAAATTATCAAAAAATTACGTAAATCTCATAATTACTGTTACCTACCTAAGAAAAGAAAGTCGTTAAAAGATATTTTCTTTTCGTGGTCATCTGGGCAGAATAGGTGTGTCACCCAGAGTTCTCCGAAACATATGAAACTTGCCAACAGCCTCCTGACCACGGTTAAGTCCATCGCCATCACCCTGCCCTTTGGTTTGTTCTTCGCCGCTCCCGCCTTCGCTACCTCGGAAAACTTTGAAAGCGGTACCAAAACTTCCTACTCTGCAGGCAGCGTTACCCTTAGCTCTGGTAGCTGGAGCTTTAACGAAGCCCTTGTTGGCAACTTGACCAGCGATGCAAAGAACGGCACTCAATCTGCTCGGATCCGCAACAGCGGCAGCATTGTCATGAATTTCAACCGCTCCGGTGGCGCTGGCACCATTAGCGTCCGCCACGCTAGATTCGGCACCGATACCAATAGCACTTGGCGTCTCCTCTGCTCCAACACCAACGGCAGTTCCTGGCAGCAAATCGGTTCCACCATCACCACCTCTTCCACCAGCCTGCAAACTGCTGTTTTCACCGCCAACATGTCCGGCAGCGTACGTTGCCAAATCAGCAAAACCGATGGCACCAGCGCCCGCCTCAACATTGACGACATCAGCATTAGCAACTTCTCTGGAGCACCCGCCCCTAACCCCACCCCCG
>DBAX01000040.1 GCA_002291895.1 Cyanobacteria bacterium UBA999 | reverse complement strand
GGCGGGTGCGGGCACTCTGGCGGGCAATGGCGCTTGAGGTGCTTGTTAGGTTAGGTAGGTCCAGTTGGGTAATGCGATCACGCATTCTGGCATTATCGCTAACGAGGACGACGGGGCGATCGGGATTGGCTTGGGCTACGGCGTAGGCGGTCTCAAGCACGCTGAGGTCGCGACGGGCCTGGGCACCTAGGGCGCTGCTGGGTTGGGGGGCAAGCAGGGGGTGGCTGGCGGTTTGGCTAACTACGTTCCAGCCCATTTCGCGGCGCGATCGCTGAAATAATTTGGCCTTGGCTTCGCTAATGGTGGCGTCTCCCTTGCCTTGGGCGGCAGCTTGGATGCAGTCATCGACGGTCTTGGGCACCAAACAATCGCCCAACTGGGACACATCGTGCCAAAGGTTGGAATCGTAGTTGAGGATGGCTTCTAAATCGAAAACCAACAACCGCAGGGGAGGTACCATGGTTAAGACCTTGCCAATTCCTGACCTGAATTTTTGAATTCTACCCTAAAGCCTCGAATTCAGGGCTGGGCGGGTGGGAGCTTTTGCCCTTGCCAGCGACCGAGATCGCCGTGGGGCTGGGAGAGGGTGCTGCCGGAAAATTGGCGACATTCCTGCTGGAACACAAACAAACCCTCCCCCCCCTGGGCAGTTCCCCGCTGGGCGGTTTCTTTCCAGGTGAATTGCAGTTGGTTGGCCTGCAGGGTGCCCTGCAACATACCCCGAACTTGCCCCCTAAATTCGTGGAGCAGGGTGTAGGTTCCCATCCAGCGATCGCCCTGGAGTTTGAGGGTGAGGGTGCCGCCCCTGACTTGCCACAGACCCCTGAGGTTGTCCGGGGTGCAGTCGCTGCTGGGTGTGCTTTGGAGGTCGGTCAGCATTTGGGTGCTCACGCTGACCACCATGGCCAAAAAGGCGATCGCCGTTAGGGGGAGCAAAAACCAGGGCAACTGCAGCGAGCGGGGTGCGGGGGTCATACCAAGGCGATGCACTCGATCTCGATCGCCACATCCCTGGGCAGGCGGCTCACTTCCACGCAGGAGCGGGCTGGGGCAGGATCGGGAAAGTAGCGGGCGTAGACCGCATTCATGGACTGGAAGTCGGCCAAGTCCTTGAGGAAAACGGTGGTTTTAACGACAGCGCTGAGGTCACTGCCGGCGGCCTGCACCACCGCTCGGAGATTTTCCAATACCTGCTGGGTTTGGCTGCCGATGTCACCCGCAACGAGGGTGCCAGTGGTGGGATCGAGGGGGATTTGACCGGCCACAAAGATCAGGTTGCGGGTTCCTGGGGCAACCACAGCTTGGTTGTAGGGGCCAACGGGTGCTGGGGCGTGATCGGTGCAAATGACCTGCAATCGGGGGGCATCGGACATGGGCTGGGCTTCCTAAAAACTGTTTCCATTATGGGGGGGTGGGAGATTTAGCACATCAGCATTCTGTTGCAGCCACTGGAGCACCCGCTGGCGATCGATGCCTTTGTAGGTGAGGGATGGGCTGTCCATGGTGGCGATCGCCCGATACAGGGCCCCGTACTCGGCGGGGGTGAGACGCAAACAGTCCCGCAGGTAGGTGCGGATGGTAAATACTGCGGCCTGCACCGCTGGCAGTCCCCAGATTACCTGGCGCTCCACCCGGAGGTAGTAGTGGGTAGGTGTGGGGCAGGGTTGGTAAAAATCTGGATCGTGATTGAGCTGGCGATCGCCCGTTAGCCCCCACGTAAAGCGAACCATGGGCGGCTTGGTGACCATGCTGTGCACGATCTGCTGTTCCTTGCGGTTCAGGTGCCCCATGCCTGCCACGGGTGCGTGGATGCTGGCAAAAGTCCGCCCGATTTTATCGCCAACGCGCCAGCCGCTGGGAAAGCAGACATGGAGTAGACTCAGCCAGTGGCGATCGCCCTGCACACGGATCGCAGCTAGATCCTCCGCCACCTCCAGCCCCACCTGGGACAAAAAGTCCGGGGCAGCCATCTCATAGCTTCGTCCCGAGGCAGCACTTTTTAGCATCCCCTCCCCCAAGGTAAACCGCTGCGGATGCTCCAGGGCCAGCCGGGTCGCCAACCACTGGGCGATCGCCCAGCGCACCGGTCCCCCCAAATCCTGCTCCCGATAGCAGTGGGATTGCCGCTGGGCAAAGAGCTTTTTTTTAATGCCAAGATAGGAACCTACGGCGCGATCGCCCGTGAACACCGATTCCCGCAGCGGCATGAAGCCCGGACGCACCTCGTAACGCCCCGAGGCAAGGGGAAAATAGCGCGGCCCATCCGGCAGTTCCTCTACCGTTGGCACCCCATCCGCGGCGGGCTCAGGAACCCCCGTCATGGGTGTCTGCCAGGGTCTTGGCTCCGGAGTAAATCAACCCCTTGTTGAAATGGATCGTCAGGGGCTCGCCATCGCGAATGCACCCGGTGGCATTTTGCACCCCCACAATGACGGGTACTCCCAATTTACGCCCAATCACCACCGCATGGGAGTCGAGCCCCCCCTCTTCCGTAATTACCGCCGCCGCCCGACGGATGATTTCGACAAATTCCGCATCGGTGCGATCGACAACCAGAATTTCCCCTGGGTGAAAATCCTTGACATCAAGGGGATGGAAGGCAATGCGGGCGCGCCCGTTGACCGTTCCCTGACCGATCGCCATACCCTTGCCCACCACCGAAGAAACGTACTCGACCTTGATCATGTCCGTCGAACCTGCTACCCCCTGGAGGGTGCCTGCCGTCATCACCACCAGATCGCCGGCCTTCAGCATGCCCATCTCCTGGGCCAAATTGAGGGCCGCCTCAAAATTTTGCCGCGCCGAGGGCAGGGAGAGCAGCAGCAGGGGTTTAACCCCCCACACCAACTGCAACCGCCGGGCCACTTCCACTTGGGGGGTGACAGCGAGAACTGGAATCGATGGGCGAAACTTGCTGACGTTGCGGGCCGTAGCTCCGGTCTTGGTCAGCGTGACGATTGCCGCCGCGTGCAACTGTGCCGCAATATTTCCCACCGCCCGACTGATGGCATTGGGAATGCTGCGTCCCAACTGCTTGGGGGTTTGCAGGTTATACTCCCGCTCAATCCGCCGGGCGATCCGCGCCATGGTTTCCACGGCCTGCACGGGGTACTGCCCCACCGCCGTTTCGTTGGAGAGCATCACCGCGTCGGTGCCATCGAGAATGGCATTGGCCACGTCCGAAATTTCCGCGCGCGTTGGTCGAGGATTATTCAGCATGCTGTCGAGCATCTGGGTGGCCGTAATCACAGGAATACCCAATTCATTGGCGGTGCGAATCAGTTGCTTTTGCACCACGGGCACATCTTCAGCGGGAATTTCCACCCCCAGATCGCCCCGGGCCACCATGACGCCATCGCATACCGCCAGAATTTCCTGCATCGCCGAAACCGCTTCGTGCTTTTCGATCTTGGCGATTACCCCCACATTGCGCCCAGCCCGGTTGATGATTTCCTTGACCTCCAGAATATCCTCCGGCGAGCAGACAAAGCTGAGGGCCACCCAATCAACTCCTTCCCCCAAGCCAAAAACCAGGTCTTGGCGATCTTTGTCCGTCATCGCCCGCACCGAGAGGTGGACATTGGGGAAATTCACGCCCTTATTATTGGATAGCGTGCCACCGATTACCACCCGGCAGTGGAGATCTTCGGCATCAACATCGACCTGCTCCACCTGCATCTCCACCTTGCCATCGTCCAGCATGATGACGGCACCCTCGGGGATTTCCCGCGCTAGGTTGTCGTAGGTGATGGAACTGATTTCCTGGGTTCCGGGAACGGCGCGACTGGTCAAGGTAAAGCGATCGCCCCGGGATAACTTGATCGGCCCTTCGCTAAATTTTCCCAACCGAATTTTGGGCCCCTGGAGATCCTGGAGAATGCCCACGGGCTGGTTCAGTTCTAGGGAAACCTGACGGATGGTGCAAATGTAGCGATGGTGATCGGCATGGGTGCCATGGGAAAAATTGAGCCGAAAGGTGCTTACCCCAGCCTCGATGAGTTCGCGAATGCGCTCGGGACTGGCCACCGCCGGCCCGACGGTGGCCACAATCTTGGTGCGACGAAATGGTTCTGACATGGAGTGGGGCGGCATCAACGGTGTCTCTCAGTATAGGAAGGAATCGACCTTAGGGCAGCGCCATTTTACGGGTTCGATGGTGGGCTGCGGTGGGGTTGTGTCAAAATGTAACAATGCATGTCATTCCCCTGCACCCCTGTTCATCCCAGACTCAGTCCCCCGGCCGGGCGATCGCCCTGGGGAATTTCGATGGGCTCCACCTCGGGCATCAGCGGGTGATCCAAAGTACCTTTACCTGTCCTGCGACTCCTTCGGTGCTGTCGTTTTCTCCCCATCCCCAGGAATTTTTTACGGGACAACCCCGACCGCTGCTCACCCCCCTGGCCGAAAAGATCGCCCTCCTGACCCAACTGGGGGTAGCGGAACTGGTAGTGCTGCCGTTCAATAGGCAACTGGCGGAGCTTACCGCGGCTGAATTTATGGATGAAATCCTCCGCAAACGCCTCGGTGCCACCTACGTGAGTGTGGGGCACAACTTTCGTTTCGGTCGGGGGCGGCAGGGAACTACGGCGGATTTAGCGGCCCTGTGGGGCGATCGCCTGACGGTCCTGCCCGAGCAACTGCTTCCCCACAGCACCACCCGGTTCAGCAGTTCTCGGGTGCGGGAAGCCCTCGGTCAAGGGGATGTGGCCCTAGCCCGGGAAATTTTGGGTCGCCCCTACACCCTCACCGGCCCTGTGATCCACGGACAACATTTGGGGCGCACCATCGGCATCCCAACGGCCAACCTCTCCCTAGATCCCCACAAGTTTTTGCCCCGCAGGGGCGTCTACGGGGTTCAGGTGCAGTACCAGTCCCAGCGCCTTTTGGGGGTAATGAATATCGGGTGCCGGCCCACGGTGACGGCGGGCGATCCCCGCGCCGCGGCTGTCCATGCCGAGGTTCACCTCCTGGATTGGCAGGGCGACCTCTACGGCCGCTTGCTAACGGTATCTCTCATGGCGTTTCTGCGTCCCGAGCAGACCTTTGCCAGCTTGGCCCAGCTTAGGGAGCAAATTCACCAGGATTGCGATCGCGCCCGCCAGCTATGCCTTTCTGCCCCCGCTACTGCCGATTCTAGGGGCGATCGCGGCTGCGGATAAACTCGGCTATGAGGGCGATGGTGCCAGACAAGCCGATTAGCAGCACGCTTAGGGCATTGAGTTCCGGCGTCACGCCCGTGCGAATGCGGGAAAAAATGGCCACGGGCAAGGTCGTTGCCCCCACCCCCGAGGTGAAATAGGCAATCACGAAATCGTCCATACTCAGCACAAAAGCCAGAAGGCAACCCGATAAAATTCCCGGTAAAAGTTGTGGTAAGAGCACTTGCAGAAAGGCCGCAACGGGTGTGGCCCCCAAGTCTAGGGCAGCTTCCTCCAGCCGGGGATCGAGCCCCGCCAATCGGCTAGAAACCACCACCGAGATGTAGGCTAGGCAAAAAACAATGTGGGCTAAAACGATGGTTCCCAAACTCAGGGGCAGGGCGATCGCCCCAAAAAAAACCAAGGTTGCCACGGCGATGGCAATATCGGGAATGATTACCGGTAAATAGGTGACGCCCCGATAGATATTACGTCCGGGAAACTGGTGCCGGGCCAGTCCCACCGCTATGAGGGTGCCAAGCACCGCCGCCACAGCCACCGCTGTCATCGCCACGGTCAGGCTGTTGCGCAGGGCCCCAAACAGGGCTTCACTCTGCCACAGCTTTTCATACCACTGCCAGCTAAACCCCTCCCATTGGGACGATGACGAAGAGGCATTGAAACTGAAAACTGCCAGCACCCCAATGGGTAGATACATGTACAAGAAAGCCAGCAGCGTGTACCAGAACTGCCAGCGCACCGGTTTAGCCATCGGCAATTACGCTCCTGTCACCATATTTCAGCAGCAGCATAATCACGCCTGTGACCCCCAAAATCAAGACCAAACTCAAGGCTGAGCCAAAGCCCCAGTTGCGACTTGCTCCCAAAAACTGCAACTCAATGAGATAGGAAATGGTGCGGCTCGCGGGGCCGCCCAAAACCTCCGGATTGATAAAATCACCAAAACTCGTAATTCCCACTAGGGCAGAGCCGGCAATAATGCCCGGGCGCACCTGGGGCACCGTAACCCGCCAAAATGTCTGTACCGCCGTGGCACCGAGATCCTCCGCTGCCTCCAGCAGCCTCAGATCGAGCTTTTCTAGGGAGGTGTAGAGAATCAGCACCATGTAGGGCAAAAAGGCATAGACCATGCCGATGATCACACCCTCCGCTTTGTTGAGCAGGTTAACGCCGGGTAGCCCCAATAAATTCAGAAAGCCATTCATCACGCCAGTTGGGCGCAAAATCGTAATCCAGGAATAGGATCGCAGCAGGGACGAAGTCCAGAGGGGTAAGATAAACAGCAGCAGCAGGAGGTTTCGCCAACGCTTGGGGGCCATGAGGGCAAACCAGTAGGCCACCGGAAAACCCAACACCAAACATCCCGTGGTTGTCGCTGCCGCAAACAGGAATGATCGCCATACGACGGTCAAGTAAATAAAAGTGCCACCAATGTTCTCAAAGACCCGCTGGTAATTACCAAAGCTCCAGGCTTCTTGCCCAGGAATCTTGAGGCTTTCAATAAAAATAAGTGAGGTGGGCAAAATCAAAAAGACGCCCAGCCAAACCGCACCTGGGCCCAGCAACACCAGCGGCTCAAGCCATTTCAGCCATGGGGCGGAAGCGTTAGCATTGGCAACACTGGGCTGACTTGGGGCCATAGGATGAGTCCGCGAAATGTTCTACAAAGCAACCGCAATTGAACAAAGCCTAGAAATAGATCACCCTGGCATCTAGCCCGCGCGATCGCAGGAAGGAAGCCACGGACTCGGCAGCGTTGCGGTTATCAAAAGCACCGGCCATAATATACGCGCCCCGCGATGAGTTGGCAATTGCAGCTGTGGGGATAAACTGCCGCACTTGGGATAGGGCAAAGGGGTTGATGCTGGGAATCAAGGCCACATAGCGCCCGGTAGCCGCCATGGGTGGATTAACAACACCGAGGTCACCGGGAAAGCTGGGGGGATTCACTACGGGTGGCAGTACCGTAACGGGCGGCTGCGGCTGCGTTACGGGGGGCAAAATTTCGATGCTAGGGGGTAACGGATTCGGCGGCTGGGCGATAACGCCGTCTCTGAGTCCCTTCTGGGCGGCAAACCCCGCTAGCCGCAGGCGCGCAATCTGCTCATCGGCACTGAATTCGTTAACATAAAAGCCGGTCTGAATGACGGATTGAGAGTTGTATACCGTGCGAAAAGCATCGGGAGCAATGCGGCGCACCGATTCTAGGGTTGCTTGACTGCTGGGAACAAAGACCACAAATCGTGCCCACGCAGGGCTAGCACTGAGCACCACAGCGATTCCAAGGAGAATACTCCTACCCGATGCCCCAAAAAAGTTTGCCACACCCACGACACCATGCCTCTCAATTGCCACAATTTAGCTACATTTTATCGTGAAAAGTCGTTTCAATGCTTTTTTCCACCGCAGTCACCCGCCAATTGAGCTTCAGGTTGATACCAAAATTCCAGACTGTGACCACAGCGATGGCAATGAGATTGGCCAGATAGCGATTCATGCCCAACCGATCGAAAAGAATGTAAATCAGCACGACGCTCAGCCCCAGTCCAGCCAAGCAAACCAAATTAAATTTGAGAAACCGCTTAAGGCGGGCGTGAACCCCCGGCTGACTGCGGGCGCGATCGCCAAAGGTCCAGAGGTCGTTCCAAATAAAGTTATTGATGATAGCAACCTCGGCGGCAATCACCTTGCTGCGGGTTACGCCGAGCCCCAAAGTGCTGGGGTCGCTCAGCAGGTAGAGCAGTAGCATATCGACGGCGACCCCACTCAAACCTACAAGACCGAAACGGAATAAACGGGTCAGGGGCAGTTGCCACCGTTGGCGAATCCTCCCCAAGCGCCCCCGCGATCGCAGACGCAGAAGGTGTCCCAAATAGGCTACGTATTGCTTCCAGGTCACTTTGCTTTCGCCGGCCTGCCGCTCCTGAAAGACATAGCCAACCTCAGCGATGCGGTTGATCTGCCCCCGCCCGAGCACCTCAATCAGGATTTTGTAGCCTAAGGGGTTCATAACCGCTCCGGCGATCGCCGCACGACGTACCAAAAAGTAGCCACTCATGGGATCGGAAACCCTGCCTACCACCCGCGGCAAAATAATCAGCCCCAAAACCTGGGCCCCCCGGGACAAAAAACGCCGCACCACCCCCCAATCGCTCACCCCGCCCCCCTCCACATGGCGGCTGGCCACAGTGAGATCCGCACCATCGGCGATCGCCCGCAGGAGTTCAACAAGGGTTTCCGGTGGATGCTGGAGGTCGCCATCAATGACGCCCAAAACCTGTCCCCGAGCTACCTGCCAGCCCCGAATCACTGCCGAGGAGAGCCCCCGCTCCCCCTGCCGCCGCATGACCCGCAGTTGGGGATAGGTGGAACACAATCCCTCTGCCACGGCCCAAGTGCGATCGGGACTGTCGTCATCAACCACGATCAGTTCGTATTGCTGGGGGAGGGAGCGATCCAGGAGAGCCGTCAGCACTTCCACCAAGCGGGAAACATTTTTACTTTCGTTGTAGGTGGGAACCACGAGCGAAAACCACAGGGTCGGCTCGCGATCATCAATCCTTAGCACGCCAACGGGGGGCTCAATCATGGTTTGAAGTTGGGGAGCTAGGCTCGTAGGAGTATTCGTAGGATTATGACATTCCAGTATGCCCTAAACCCCCGGCAAGTAGGTCGGAAAACCCCGGCGCTGCAAAGATGTCCAGTTTTATTTAGCCAACGCTTTATTTGACTAAACTATTGACTAAACTATTTAGCCAACGCTATTTTCCAGTTTCAACGCTAGCAGTTTGTCGGCCTCAACGGCAAATTCCATCGGTAGGGCATTGAATACCTCCCGGCAAAATCCACTGATCATCATGGATACCGCATCTTCGACAGCAATGCCGCGCTGTTGGAAATAGAACAATTGCTCCGCACTGATTTTGGAGGTAGATGCTTCATGCTCAACCTTGGCACTTGGGTTTTGGACTTGGATGTAGGGGAATGTGTTGGCTTGGGAGCGATCGCCAATCAGCATGGAATCACACTGGGAGTAGTTGCGCGCCCCGGTAGCTTTGGCAGCAATTTTGACCTGTCCGCGGTAACTGTTTTGCGATTCACCAGCGGAGATGCCCTTAGAAACGATCTTGCTGCGGGTGTTACGGCCGATATGCACCATTTTGGTGCCTGTGTCCGCCTGCTGCTTGTTGTTAGTCAGGGCAACGGAATAGAACTCACCGACGGAGTTGTCTCCAACCAGAACGCAGCTAGGATACTTCCAGGTAATTGCCGAACCGGTTTCCACCTGGGTCCAGGAAATCTTAGAAGATTGGCCCTGGCAAAGTCCTCGCTTGGTCACAAAGTTGTAGATGCCCCCCTTCCCGTCCTTGTCGCCAGCGTACCAGTTTTGCACGGTGGAATACTTGATCTCAGCGCGATCGCAAGCGACCAATTCCACTACCGCCGCATGGAGTTGGTTCGTATCAAACATTGGTGCCGTGCAACCCTCCAGGTAGCTGACGTAGCTGTCATCATCGGCAACGATCAGGGTGCGTTCAAATTGCCCCGATTCGCCATTATTGATCCGAAAATAAGTGGAAAGCTCCATGGGGCAGCGCACACCCTTGGGGATGTAGACAAAGGAACCATCGCTAAAAACCGCCGAATTGAGGGCTGCAAAATAGTTATCGCCAATGGGAACCACACTGCCCAAATAGCGCTCCAGCAGCTCGGGGTACTCGTGCACAGCCTCGGAAATGGAGCAGAAAATCACCCCGACTTTGGCCAGATCCTTGCGAAATGTGGTGGCGATGGAAACACTATCAAAAATGGCATCGACCGCCACATTAGAGAGCCGCTTTTGCTCCGACAAGGAAATACCCAATTTCTCAAAGGTTGCCAGCAGCTCGGGATCCACTTCATCGAGACTCTGCTTTTTCTGGGATACCTTGGGCGCCGAGTAGTAAATAATATTTTGATAGTCGATGGGAGGGTAACTGACCG
>DBAX01000072.1 GCA_002291895.1 Cyanobacteria bacterium UBA999 | reverse complement strand
GGACGGCGGAAATAGCGCGCTAGGTCATTGGTAGTCAAAGGGAGGCAAATCGGCCGTCCGTGGGGACAGGTATGGGGGTTGCGACTGCGCTGCCATTGGTGGATCAGGCGCTGCATCGCGGTCGCATCAAGGGGCGTACCATTCTTGATGGCGCTACGGCAGGCGATCTGGGCTTGAGCTTGGGGCAGGTCGGCCACGGTGGCCAACTCGGCGAGCAGTTCGGGCAAGTGCTGCTGTAGCTGGGGATCGTGCCATAGCTGGGGTAAGCTGCGTACCAGCCAGGTGCGATCGCCGAAGGGTTGGAGTTCCAAGCCTAGGGTTTGCAGGTGCTCCGCCGCCCCGGGGCTGAGGGTGACAGGAATGGCGGGATCGCAGGGTAGGAGGTGCCAGTGGCGCTCCAGTTCCTCAAACAGCACCCGTTCGTGGGCCACATGCTGCTCCACCAGCCAAAGACCATCGCTGTGCTCGACGAGGATGTAGGTGTTGAAAAGTTGCGATCGCACGGTTACGGGGGCGGGCTCCGGGGCGGCTTGGTAGGTACAACCCTGCTCAGCGAGGCGCAGGAGGTGGTGCGATCGCCGGGAGGGTTGGGGTTCGGGGCGGAGCAGTGCCTCAATTTGGGCTTGGATTTGCCCCTGCCAATATTCCTGTCGGTGGAGATAGACCTCATTTTTGGCCGGGTGGCGGTTCCAGTCGATGTCGTGGTTGGGCACCCTCAGGCGGACAATGCACAGGGGGTAGCGGTACCGGGGCAAGGTGCGGCGAAAGCAGTCGAGAATAGTTTGCCCTAGGGCATCATGGGCAATCGCCCGACCATTGAGCACCACCTGTACCCAGTCTGGACGGGGCCGGGACAGGATCGACGGCACTCCCAAGAGCACTTCGACGTCGGCGGTTTGGCTGTGGCGCAGACCGTGGGGATCGAGGCGGGGCACCAGTTGGGGCACCAGTTCCCGCAGGTTGGCAGACGGGGCCAGGGTGAGCCAGGGTTGCCCCCGCACCAGCACCTGCCAACTGATTTGGGGATGGGCGATCGCCAGTAGGTGAAGGGTGCGCTGCACTTGGCGCAATTGCTGGGGGGCGCTAGGCAGCCCCTGCCGCCGGCCGGGAAGGTTGGCAAAAAGCTCGCTGACACGCACTAGGGTGCCTACGGCCATGGCCCGAGGTTTTAGGTGCCGCTCCGCCGCAAGGAGTAGTTCCCAGCCGCAATCGGAACCAGCGGTGCGGCTCGCCACCTTCAGGCTGGACAGGCAAGCCAAGCCGTGCAGGGCTTCGCCGCGAAAGCCCAGGGTTCGGACGGCGGCTAGGTCGTCGAGGGTGCCGATTTTACTGGTGCAGTGGAGTTGGGCGATCGCCGGCAGTTCCTCCGCCGGAATCCCCACCCCGTTATCTGAAACTTCGAGGTTGAGGGTATCGGGATCCAGGGCGATCACAATGCGGGTAGCCTGGGCATCAATGGCATTTTCCACCAGTTCTCGCACGGCTGCCGCCCAGGAATCGATCACCTCTCCCGCAGCAATGCGATCAACTACGGGACGCGGCAGGGGAGCAAGGACCATGGAACCAGCAACACAAATATTGTGGTTATCCTAACAGCGAACCCTATCCTAGAGCGGGATCCCCGACCTAAAATTCCAAAATCAGACCCCCCTTTTCAATCAGGTGTTCGTAGTTAATTTCCAGTTGCTTTTGCAATTCCACAATCCGCAGCCGCTCGACTTGAATTTTTTCCTGGTAGTAGTGCCCCAATTGGGGATTGAGACTTAAGTCGTTCTTTTCCCATAGGTCGCGCCAGTAACGGTAGCGCTTCTCAGTTAAAACGTACTGAATTTTGGCGATCGCCGCCCGCACCACAATGGCAGGGCGCATCAGGGCCACGCGGGAATTTTCATCAAGCCACAACAGGTGGTGGAGTTGGCGATCCAAATCCCCATCCTCAGCACAGGCCATTTGCAGCGATCGCACCAATTCCTCCCCCTCGTCCTGCAACAGTTGGGGAGCGCCATCGATCAGCTCCAGGATCATTTGCCACAGGTGCCGATGGTGGGACAGGCTGAAATCCAGATCGGCGGACTGGATCGCCTCGTAGACATAGGTGCGCTGGCCGGGAATGTGGAGAAAGATCTGCAGTAGCTGCGTCTCCGCCAACTGCTGGGCACTGGGAGAGGGGAGGGGATCGAGGCTGGGCTTGCGCCCGTACCAGCGGGAGTAGCGCAATTGGCGACGCAGGTCCTGTTCGATGCGCAGCGACAGGTGCCCATTACCGCGAGCCAACTGCTGGGCCCCGTGGTGAATGTAGTGGGTGCGCAGAAAGGAATCCGCCGGCAGCTTGCCAAGAAGTTCCGTAATTGCCTGGCTACACCGCTGAAAGATACTCGCTTGGGCAAGATCCTGCCCCGCCAAAATCTGGGCGATCTGCCAATCCAAGTAGAGCGGCGCGTCCCGCAGGAGCGTCTCGTAGTCCGCCGCCCGGTGGTGGCGCAAAAAATCATCGGCGTCCTTGCCGTCGGGTAGGGTCACAACCTTAAGCTGCACCAAACCTTGGTAGATCAAATCCTGGAAATTGGCGATCGCCTTTCCCACCCCATTGATCCCCGCCCGGTCGGCGTCAAAGTTCAAGAACACCTGCTTCGATTCGCAATATTTCAGCAACTGGCGTAACTGCTCTTCGGTCAGGGCGGTGCCCATGGTGGCAACCACTTCCCTGATCCCCGCTTGGTGCAGGGCGATCGCATCAAAATAGCCCTCCACCACAATGGCGCGATCGGCGGTGCCGATGGCAGACCGGGCCCGATCCAGGGCAAATAGGGTAATCCGTTTGCGAAATAGCTCCGTTTCCGGCGAATTGAGGTACTTGGGCTCCTCCGCTCCCAGCGTCCGTCCCCCGAAACCCACCACTCGCCCCTGGGTGTCCCGAATGGGAATCATCAGGCGATCGCGAAATCGATCATAATAGCCTCCCCCATGGGTGCGGGGCACCGCCAACCCCGCCTGCTCCACCAGTTCTACCGGCATGCCCTTCTGCTTGGTTAGGTATCCCAGGAGGGTCTCCCAGCCCTGGGGGGCGAAGCCCAAACCAAACTCGGCGATAGTTTCTTCGTGGAGGTTCCTTTTTTGGAGATAGGCGCGGGCCGATGCTCCCTGGGGCGATCGCAGCGTGTGGCTATAAAAATTAGCCGCCAAGGCCATGAGTTCGTACAACTGCTGCCGCAGGGTGCGCTGGCGCTGGAATTCCTGGCTTTGGGCGGCGGTTTCGGCCTTAATCGGAATCTGGTGGCGCTGGGCCAGTTCCAACACCACATCCTGAAAGGATTGCTTCCCCACCTCCATGAGAAACTTGATCGCGCCGCCGCTGGCACCACAGTTAAAGCAATGGTATGCCTGCCGGTTGGGGTTAACGCTGAGGGCCGTGGGGTTGCTCCCCTGGTGAAAGGGGCAGGGACCACGAAAATTAGCCCCACTTTTGCGTAGCACAACGTGCTCAGAGATAACCTCGACAATGTCAACCCTTTGATTCACCTGCTCGATCATGTCTGGATGCAGATGCATTGTGCGGCCCTAGGCTTAGGCACCGATCCTATCAGTCCCCCCCGGGAAAGTACAGCGCCGCGCCGTGCGTTACCCCTGCGACGGGCCCATGGGGCAATGCATGCCGATCGCTACTGCCTCGGGTTCGTCCTGGGTTGCACATCCGGCACAAAGGTAAGCACCCTTTGGGTGGTGGTGTGTTCCAACCGCAGCGTCTCCCCGGCAAACTCCACCCGATGGGTACCTGCCAACTCCCTCAGAAAGGCATCTTCCTGGACCATGGCATCGCCCATACACGCCCGCTTGGTAGCCGCTATGCCCCCAAACGTCAGGCGATCGCCCTCCAGCCGATAGCTGCCGATCCACCAATTGCAACCACCGTATCCCCCCGCCTGACCCGCCGCCCTAAAGTCTAAGGAAGAAGCACGGGTACCCTCCAGCCGCCACTGCCGTGCATGGAGTTTCTGGGCCAAAGTGGACTGCGCCTGCCCTGGGTCTGCCCCTCTAGGGGGCTTCGACGAAGGTGCAGCCATGCTTCCAAGGGAAGTTCCCCCCAGAAGGGAACACAGCACCAAGCCTAACCCCAACCAACGACCGCTCGCGTTCATGATATTCGTACCTTACCTTTCTCTGCTTGGCCGAGGACGCCATCCGCCGAGCAAAAGTTCTGCGAGTTCCTAGGCGGACTGCGGGCGTTTTGCTGGGGAACTGCGGGAAAGAACGGAAAAAGATATCCGCCATAAAGCGCAACCCGGCGATCGCCCCATGGGACTGCGATAAACTAGAGTTTGTCACGCCAAAAGGAAGTGCCATGGCCAAGCGAGTCAAGATTGAGCCCATCGCCCGGCAAACAGAGATTGAAACCAATGGCGCTCTGCTATCGGGGCTGATGGGGGATGAACTAAACATCCTCAAGGAGTGTGGCGGGCGGGGAATGTGCGCCACCTGCCATGTCTACATTCAGGAGGGCATGTCCTCGCTCTCACCCATGGCGCGGCGGGAGAAGCGCACCCTGGAAGTGATCACCACCTGCAAACCCAATTCCCGCCTAGCCTGCCAAGCTCGGGTAATCGGTGAGGGAATTGTTGTGGAGTTGCCCGCTGGCACCTACGTCCAATCGATTCAGGATGTTGAGGCCCTCATCGGTCGCCGCTGTGAAAAACCCCTCCTGAGCCCCATTACCGGTCAAACCCTCGTCGAGGTGGGGCAACTCATCACCCGCTCCGTGGTGCGTCAGTTGGAAAACACCAATTTCCGCGTCAACGAACAGTGGGCCAATACCAAGGGAGCCGACGAGTAGAATTGCATTATCGGGAAATACTAAACTAGGGGGATCGATATGACCGTAGCACCTGCAACCCAGAGCCGCCGAAATAACCATTACAGCCTTACGGATTTCTTCAAGCCGGAACCCGCCACCGGTGTGGTTTATGACTGGAATGGGCTGCGCAATATTTTTACCAGCGAAGATTTCATCATCGGGCTTCAGCAGGGTCTGGAAGAGGAAGTTGGGGATGCGTCTGCCGCTGTGATGTACACCATTGGCTGCGAGTGGGGGCACCAGGATGCGGAGTTTTTTGCCCAGTGGTTTGAAAAGGATTACGGACGTAGCATTCGCCAGGCTAATCTGCCCTTTTTATTGGAAACGTGGTGGTGGCCCTTTACTTCCCAAGGCTGGGGACGCTGGCAAGTGGACATGAGCGATCGCAAGCAGGGCTACATGTTTATCAGCATCTATGACTCCGCTGTGGCCCGCTCCCTCGGCGATGTGGGCAAGCCCGTCTGTCATCTCTACGCCGGACTATTCTCCGGCTTTTTCACCCATCTTGTGGGTAAAGAACTCGACTGCATCGAGATCCAGTGCTACTCCATGGGCGAAAACTACTGTAAGTTTCTCCTGGGTGGCAAAAACCGCATTGATGCCGCGGCCTTCTGGCTCAACGAAGGAGCCACATCCCGGGACATCGAAAAAAGGCTGCGCGATGGAGAATTCTTGCAATGATGCCCTCGACTGCTCCCTGGGGGCAACAAACCCTCAGAGCCTTCTGGCAATCGGTCAATTGGGACAACCGCCCCTTGGCGATCGCCCCACAACCCCAAAGCGCCGCCCCTCCCGGGTCTTCCGATGGTTTGCTATCCCTCAGCTTGACGGTGGGAGAATACTTTAGGAATATTCCTTGGAGTGGGATTGCTCCCGTGGCAGTGGTCGCCTCCCCATCGGCAATTGATGAGGAATTCTCCACCGAAGATGCCCCGACCCTCGATGATTTCATGTCCTGTTTTTAAGTAGCTCGCCATTGGAGTCCGCCATGAATTCGCAGTTACAGGAACTACTCAACCGGGCGCAGGAGCGCTATCTCACCAGTCAGGATCTAAAGCAGTTTGAGGAATACGTGGACTCCCTGCCCGATCGCCTCGGACTCTATCGGTTGCTGCGGGATCAAGAAGTCACCCTGCTACAGCGGGTAGCCGATCAAGCGGAAGTCGAACTCAAGGATCGCGTCAGCCTCGAAACCCTGGAGGAGGGAATGAAAAACCTCATTCTCGTGCTGCGCTATGGCGCCATGGCGATGCTCCTGGACGATGAGAGCTTTCTCAAACAGCGCTTGCTAGCTTGGCTTGAGCGGGTGCTTCCCATTCAACAGATGCGTCAGGTCAATGAGGTGCTCTATCGGCTGCTGAATCAAGAGTTGAAAAAGTACCTCACCGCGCGTCAGCAGACGCTGCTGATGCCCCTGATTACCACTGCCCAAGTAACGCTGATTTATTAGGGAGAAACCCATGATTTCGGTTGCTGACTTACTACGCGAGTCCCGGATACCGGCCAATTACTTCGACTTCGCCGCCTACCTCCGGGGAGACTTAGACCTGGGACTCTTGGAAAACCGCCGGGGCGATCGCCTCATTGCCATTCCCCACACCCTGGTTACAGCCCTCTACAAGGGATTGGGCCAGGAAACTGGGCAGGCTGCCCGCTTGGTACTGATGAATTGTGGCATTTGGTGGGGCAAAAACTTCTACACCCGCTTCACCGAATCCCTAGAAGAGTACTATGGCGCTCCCTTGGCGGAGATGTCCATGGGGATATTTATCGAGTGCCTCAAGGAATGCTGGACAACCCATGGCTGGGGCGCGCTGGACTTTGAGCCGGCCCACCAAAGCCGCGGACTGCTGGTGATTACCACCAAAAACTCTCCCTACGGCATCCAAATCAAAGGCGATCGCCGTCCTAGTTGCTTTCTGGAGGCAGGAATTTTGACCTCCTTTTTTAGCCGCCTCTCCGGTCAGGATCTCCTCGCGGTGCAAACAACCTGCGAAAGCCTTGGCGATCCCCAAAATACCTTTATTCTTGGCTTGACCAAACGCCTAGAGATCTGCGAGGCGCTGCTGTCCGAGGGGCTTTCCCACGAGGCGGTGCTGCAGCGGCTCCTCAACTAACGCCTACTGGAACTACTGAGGCAACGCCCACGATGACCGCCTACGATTGGCCCCAACTGCTGCACCAGCTCAGTGCCAAGCTCATTACCGGACACAAAGATTGCTACTCTTGGTCGGTGACGGGGGCGCAGCGTGCTTCTGGGTGGTTGGGTTATTCTGGGGCAACGGAAGAGCAGATTGGGGCGATCGAAGAGCAGCTTGGGGTGCGATTTCCTCTCTCCTATCGTGCGTTTCTCAAGGTCAGCAATGGCTGGCCCATCTCCGATTGGACGGAATTAGAGCTATGGCCCGTCGAGCAGATTGGTTGGTTTGCCCCCAGGAATCCGGATTTTCTGTGGCAACCCCACAGCAGCGATCGCCCGTCCATTCCCGATGACCAGTATTTTGTTTACGGCCCGGAGCAGGATTGTGTTTTTTTGCGGTGCGAGTACCTCCAAACTGCCCTAGAAATTAGCAGCAATAGCGGCGATGGCGATGTGTTTTTGCTGATTCCCGACGTTGTGTTTCCCGATGGTGAATGGGAAGCCTGGCATCTTGGCAGTAAATTACCAGGAGCCTACCGCTATCGTTCGTTCTATGAATTGATGCAAAAGGTGCTGACCCAGGGGCAATTCATTGAGTAGCTAGGGCTCTGCGCCCCAGGTATTGTCCTCCGGATTAGTGGGAGCGATGGAACGTTCGTAGTTGGTAATAAAGAGCTCTTTTCCCCTATTAGCTCTGCCCTGTTTATAGTTGTTCATACCGTACTGCAACTCCCAATCATAGATTTTGGCAAAGCTGAAATTCTCCCTAATCTGGATTGAATCATCGTAGGTAATCAACCACGAATGGGGGCATCGTTGCATCTCCGCAGCAAATTTATCGTGGTCAAAACTGGTATGCAAAACTCCTTTCCTTCCATAGAGCTTGGACTTGGTTGCCCTAAAGTAGGGGGGATCGAGAAAGGTGAATACTTCCCTACCGCCATCAATTAGGACTGCGCCATAATCTAGGTGGGTGACTTTAACTCCTTCCAAAAGTTTGCCAAGCTTGGCGACACGCTCGATGGAGGATGGGGTGAACCTTCCAGAAAAAGCCAACTGGGAATAGCCACCTGATTCAACAACTCCGGAAAAGGTAATGCGGTTGAGCACAAAGAAGCGCACTGCCCTGTCCAAATCAGACAGGTTTTCGCTCTGGGCATGAACTAGTTCGTAAAATAAATTCCGCCCGTTCATTCCCTTCGATTTGACCTGGGCGATCGCCGCTGCCAACTTCTCGGCATCCATCTGGGCCTGTTTCCAGAATAGATACAGTTCGGGGTTGAGGTCGTTGATCCAAATCTTTAGCTGGGGATAGATTTGGCGCAGGTACACAAAAAATGAACCGCCGCCGACGAAGGGCTCCCGATACTCTACAAATGCCTCTGGTATCAGGGAAGCTATCTGCTGCACCGCTCGGGATTTGCCGCCAGGATAGCGCAGGGGGCTTTTGATCATTTTTGATCGTTATGTATGGGAGGGGCGATCACCCCAGGACGTTTCGTGCGGTTGAAGGTTGCGTCAGCGCCCTCCATGGCATCAAGCTTGAGCGAGAAGACGGGAAATACCCATAAGCTGGAGACGAGACTCGAACTCGTGACCTACTGATTACAAGTCAGTTGCTCTACCAACTGAGCTACACCAGCAATGGACTTAAACTATAACAGGCGCAGCCCCGCCATCACAAGGCTGCGCCCAAAACGACCGTACTAGGGAGCGCCTAGGTGCCCTCAGTCCAGGAATTGAGGTACTGGACTTGGTCGGTGGTGAGTGCATCGATCGCAATACCCATGGCTTGGAGCTTGAGGCGGGCAATTTCTTGGTCGATGTCCTTGGGGATGGGCACCACGCCGGGCTGCAACTGCCCCTTGTTTTTCACCAGATATTCGCAGGCTAGGGCCTGGTTGGCAAAGCTCATGTCCATCACGCTGGCGGGGTGTCCCTCGGCGGCGGCGAGGTTGATCAGGCGACCCTCTCCCAGCACGATCAGGGACTTGCCATTGTGGAGGCGGTACTCTTGGGTGAAGGCGCGAACAGTATTTTTGCTGGCGCTGAGCCGGTCGAGGGCCACAAGGTCGATTTCCAGGTCAAAGTGACCGGCGTTGCAGACGATCGCCCCGTCTTTCATCACCGCGAAGTGCTCTTCCCGAATGATGTGCTTGTTGCCCGTCACGGTCACAAAGATGTCTCCTTCCTGGGCAGCGGCGGCCATGGGCAATACCCGGAACCCATCCATCACGGCTTCGAGGGCGCTAACGGGATTTACTTCGGTGACGATGACATTGGCACCCATGCCCCGGGCCCGCTGGGCGACACCCTTACCACACCAGCCGTAGCCAGATACAACGATGACTTTGCCGGCCACGAGGATGTTTGTAGCCCGGAAAATGCCGTCGAGGGTGGACTGACCGGTGCCGTATCGGTTGTCGAAAAAGTGCTTGGTCTCGGCATCGTTAACGGCGATCGCGGGGAACGAAAGCTTGCCATCGCGGAACATGGCATGGAGGCGCACCAGACCGGTGGTGGTTTCTTCGGTGGTGCCAATGATGTCGGGCAACTGGTGGGCGCGGTGGAGCACTAGGCTGGTGGTGACATCGCTGCCATCGTCAATGATGATATTGGGGCGATGGTCGAGGGCCATTTCCACATGGCGGTGGTAGGTGGCGTTGTCTTCTCCTTTGATCGCAAACACGGGAATGCCGTAGTCGGCCACGAGGCAGGCGGCCACGTCATCCTGGGTGGATAGGGGGTTGCTGGCAATCAACACAGCATCGGCGCCCGCCGCCTGCAGGGCAATGGCTAGGTTGGCAGTTTCGGTGGTGACGTGACAGCACGCAGCTAGGCGAATACCGGCCAGGGGCTTTTCCGTGGCAAAGCGCTCGCGAATCTGGCGCAAAACCGGCATTTCCCGCCCTGCCCACTCAATCCGCTGCTTCCCCATGGGTGCGAGGGCGAGATCCTTAACTTCGTGCTTGATCGTCAGAGTCGTGGTCATGGAATTTTTTCTGGACTTCGCCCTTAGTGTGCCATCCAACGCCCCAAACAAGCAAGACAATAGGAGGATGCTGTTTTGGAAGTCCGCATGTACCTGACCAAGTCCGATTTTAAGGTGGCGCAAACCTGTCCCACGAAGCTGTACTACCGCAAATTGGGGTATGGCAACGAAAACAGCCTCGATCCCTACACCAAGCTCCTGAGTGAGGGGGGCTTTATGGTGCAAAAGATGGCCCAAGTTCTGTTTCCCCAGGGCATTGAGGTGCGGGTGGTGGGGCACGATTGGGCGGCGGCGGCACAGCAAACGCTAGATTATTTGACGCTGCCTGAAGTGACGCTGTTTGAAGCAGTGGTGATCTCGCGGCAGAAGCTGGCTCGGGTGGATATTCTGCACAAACGGGGCGATCGCCTTGAGGTGATTGAGGTTAAGTCCCGTGCCTTTGACAGTCGGGAACACCAACGCCATCCGGTGCAGCGCAGTAAGCGAACCCACAGGGTAAACAGCGAGTGGCGACCCACCATTGAGGATGTTGCCTTTCAGGTTCACGTGCTGCAAGAAGCTCTGATTGCCGCGGGTCTGACCTATGCGATCGAGCCTTTTTTGTTGCTCCCCGATCGCACCAAAACCACTGCCATTGAGCGCTTGCCCACCCTATTCGAGATTCGTAGCGAGGGAACGAATACTTGGGTGGAGTTCCATGGCGACCCGGAGCAGTTGCGGCAGCAGCACATTCTCACCCGCATTGGCATTCATAAAGATGTCCAGGAAGTGCTGCCCCAGGTTGCCGCACAGGCGGAACTGTTTGCCGAGAGCCTGCGCCACGGACTGCGCAAAATGGAGCAGCCCCTCTCCAAGCATTGCCGGAACTGCGAATTTCCCCAGGGATTTGCCGACTGTTGGGGTCCCTTGGCGGACGTGCAGCCCCATATCCTGGATTTCTATCAGGTCGGCCGGTTGGGTTCGCCCCAGCAGCCCTTAGTCAATGACCTGATTGCCGCGGGCAAGGTAAGCATGTACGACATTCCCCTCGATGCGCTCCAGGATCTGACCTATGGCGATCGCCAGTTGGTGCAGTGGGAGTATACGGCCAAAAATCAGGAGTGGTTTTCGGAACATTTACCCCATTTGCTGCAGCAATTCGCCTATCCCCTGTACTTCATCGATTTTGAAACCTCGCGGATGGCTTTGCCCTACCACAACGGGATGCGCCCCTACGAGCAGGTGGCCTTTCAGTGGAGTTGCCACGTGCTGCGGGAGCCGGGCGCTGCACCGGAGCACTACGACTGGATTAACGTTGCAGAGCACTTTCCGAACTTTGCCTTTGCCCGAGCGCTGATGGAATGCCTGACCGCTACGGGGGGAGCAGGGACAATTTTTACCTGGGCAACCCACGAAAATAGCGTCTTGCGGGATATTTACTACCAAATGCAGACCTACGGTCACCAGGATCGGGAACTGCGCACCTGGCTGGAGCACACCGTGCAACTCCACCCCAAGGGGGGGCGATCGCGCTTGGTGGACATGAATGCCCTGACCCTAAAGCACTACTTCCATCCTCTGATGAAGGGGCGCACGTCCCTCAAGTACGTTTTACCCGCCATTTGGATCACCCAAAGCTACCTGCACCAACTGCCCTGGCTGCGCCCCTACTTTGAGGAAAGGGATGGCCAGGTGCAAAACCCCTACGAGACCCTACCGGCTCTGCGCATTGCTGACCAGGAGCGGGTGGTAGCCGAGGGTACCGCTGCGATGCTGGCCTATCAGGAGATGCTCTACGGACAGCACCGCCATGACCTCCAAATTCGGCAGCAGTGGCTAGAACTCCTACGGCAGTATTGCTGTCTCGACACCATGGCCATGGTGATTATTTGGTGGCATTGGTGGCATCGGCTCGCCGCCAAAGGGTAACGCCACCGGGTTGGTCGATGAGGGTAATCCCCCGCTCCCCGAGGAGCTGGCGCAGGCGATCGGCTTCGGCAAAGTTGCGCGCCACCTTGGCTTGGCGGCGCTGGGCAATCAGGGTTTCAATCCAGGTGGTGTCTTCATCGGGGGGTGGAGGCGCGGCCTCCAGCGAACTAATGCAAAAGCCGATGCTGGTGGCGATCGCCGCGAGGGTTTGCCAAGTGCGGGCCAGATGCAGGCGATCGCCCGTGATCGCCCCGCCGTGCTGCACCCTGTGCCAAAGGCCGCGCAGGGGCTTGGCTAGCTCCAGAAGCAGGGCCAGGACTACCGCCGTATTTAAATCTTCATCCATCGCCGCCTCAAATCGGGCGATCGCCTCAGGGAAGGGCTCGCAGGGCAGTTCCTCCCAAAGGAGCGATCCGCAGCGCCACCCATCCCGCAGGTGTTCCCAGGACTTGCTGGCCGCCTCCATGGCCGCCTCGGTAAAATCCGTAGGTTGGCGGTAGTGGGACTGCATGATAAACCAGCGGAGGGCCATGGGTTCATAGACCGAGAGCAGATCCCGAATGGTGCGAAAGTTATGCAGGGACTTGGACATTTTTTCGCCATCGATGTTGACGAAGCCGTTGTGGAGCCAAAACTGGGCTAGGGGCCGCTCCGTAGCCGCCTCCGACTGGGCAATTTCGTTCTCATGGTGGGGAAACAGCAGATCCATGCCCCCCGCATGGATATCGATGGTGTCGCCCAGCGCGTCCCGCACCATGGCCGAGCACTCCAGGTGCCAGCCGGGGCGTCCCCGCCCCCAGGGAGAATCCCAAGCCAAGGCATCGCCGGGCTGGGCCGCCTTCCAGAGGGCAAAGTCGAGGGGGTAGCGCTTGCGATCGCCCTCCTCTACCCGACCACTGGCCCCCGCCTGCATGCCCGCTAGGGTTCGTCCCGACAACTGCCCGTAGCGGGGAAAATGCTGCACGGAGTAGTACACATCCCCACCACTGGCGTAGGCGAGACCCCGCTGCTCCAGGGTTTGAATCAGGGCAATCATGGCCGGAATGGCAGCGGTAGCTCGGGGGTAGCGATCGGCCGGTAAAACGTTCAGCCGCGCCATATCCTCGTCGTAGGCGGCAATAAACTCCGCCACCAAGTCGGCCACCGCCACGCCCCGATCGCGGGCCCGCTGCAGGATTTTGTCATCGACATCGGTGATGTTCTGCACGTAGGTCACCCGGTAGCGGCGCTGCAAGTAGCGGCGTAGGGTATCCCAAACGACATAGGTACGGGCATGGCCGAGGTGGCAGTAGTCATAGACCGTCACCCCGCAGACATACATAGCCACATGCCCCTCCACCCGGGGGGTAAAGGGCTGCTTTTGGCGGGTGTAGGAGTTGTAGAGGCTCAGGGGCATCAGCGTTTGAGAATGACCATCTCGCTGCCGGTAACGGGCGATCGCGCCACGATGTCATGGCGGGGATCGGTAGCAAAGAGCTTGCGGAAGTTGAGGGAGAGCGATCGCCGCCACAAATCGGTCATGAGGCGATCCTGTTGCAGGGGGTCAAGCTGATACCAGGCATCGCTTAGCTCCACAATGAGGCGACCTTTGCGAAAGTTGGTCTGCACCGACTGGATCAGCGCTTCGCCGTACTTTTGCGACACCTCCGCCACCTGGGACTGGATATCCACGACCTGGATCTGGTCGGGATTGAGCGCAATGTCCCCCTGTTCCGAAGGTACGTAGTCCCGCACCACTGGGGGTGCCACCACCACCGCAGGGGGGGCACCTCTGTCTACCGGACGGGCGATCGCCCGTTCCCGATGGCTTGGCTTAATCAGGATCAAAATTGCCACTAGGAGCGCAAATGCCGTGAGCCCCGCTCGCTTGCTTGCAACCGGCTCAAGCAATTCTGGCGTCGTCCAATCCCCTACCAGGGGGGTGAGAGCTTTCCCCGCCGCGCGGGTCATCCCCGCCAGAGCCGTGGCCGACTTTTGCCACAGCAGCGTAGTCCGCCAGCGGGAAAGGAGGTTGCCATCGATCGCCTGCCATGCCCGGTTAGCGGGAGGATCCAGGCGATCCACAGCCCACTGCAACCAATCCACGAGCTTGGGGAAAACGTGCGTGCCCACAAACTTCCAGGCAACCCCCAATTCCTGGCGCACCTGCTCCCCCAGAGGACCCGTGCCCCCCTGGGAAGAAGCCACCGCATTTACGGAAGTTAACAATTTTTGCTGCCACTGACCCACCATGGATTTGAGGCGGCTGGAAGCCGTTGACGGTGCAGATGGTGCTGGCTCTGGGGTTGGGGGAGTATTCTCAGCGTCTGCCACAGGTGTGCCCTCGAAAAAATATCATTCTTTTTAACATGGGCGGCTTAATTTCGTATAGACCAGAACCAGGGTCGGAGGTTCTTAGGTCGCTTCTTGTAATTCCTAAGGTCATGGACGGACTGTCCCAGTCTGCCCCAACTTGCCCACCAGCAGTTAAAGTCCCGATCGCCGATAAAGCAGCCAGGTAAAGCACGGTGCTCCGAGGAGGGCAGTCACTACACCAACGGGGAGTTCAACCGGGCCGAGGCGAGCGATACTATCGGCTAGGAGCAGCAGCCCTGCCCCAGTGGTGGCAGCCACCGGCAGCATAAACCGAAAGTCTGTTCCCATCAAAAACCGCGCCATGTGGGGCACCACCAATCCCACAAAGCCAATCAAGCCGCTGCTACTGACGGCCGCTGCGGTAAGGAGCGTCGCCGTGCAGCCAATTATCAGGCGCGATCGCCCCAGGGACAGACCTAGGCCGCGGGCCATTTCATCCCCAAGCTGCAAAACGTTGAGGGAGCGGGATAAAAGGCAGCCAGCCACCAATCCACAAATGACGTAGGTCGATACCAGGTGCACCTCCTCCCAACCCTTGCCGTTGAGGCTGCCAATCAGCCAATTAAGGGCTACCTGAATCCGCTCGTCGGCAAACAGCAGCAGCATAGAACTGAGAGAACCCAAAAAGGCGCTGAGGGCCACTCCACCCAGAATCAGCCGTTGCACCGAGATTCCCGTGGCGGTACGGGCTAGGGCAAACACTAGGGCGGCGGTCACTGTGGCCCCCAGCCAGGCGACAGTGGGAATCCAGGCCAGAAAGGCCCCTAGGGCAAAGAGGGCGATCGCCGCCAGACCGGCCCCGGCTGAGATGCCCAACAGGTAGGGATCGGCCAAACCATTGCGCAGCAATCCCTGCATTAGGGCCCCGGAAAGCCCCAAGGCTGAGCCCACCAGCAGGGCCATGAGCGATCGCGGCAGCCGCAGTTCCCAAAGAATCGTGCGATGTATTTCGTCCCCCTGCCCCAGCAGCGCTGCCACCAATTCTCCGGGGGAGACGGCCACCGACCCCAGGGATAGGGAAAGGAGAAAAATCCCTAACAACCCCACGACCAGAAGCGGCATCAGAACGACAAACCGAACTAGGGAGCGTGATTTGAGAGCACCATCCATGGTTAAAACTTCCACGTTAACGAGGCTGCCACATTGATTCCCGGCTGGGCGAAACGATCTACCCGGGCCACATCCGCCGCATTGGTGTTGACTAGGGCAGCATTGCGAAGATCGGCATTCTCGAAATATTTGGCATTGAATAGATTGAAAATGCCCACATTCAGGGTGACCTGGGACGAGAAATTGTAATAGCCTGTTACGTCCACCGTAATGTATTCCTGGGGTACGAGGCGAATATTGTCGCTCCCCACCCGAGGCGTACCCACGTAGGTGGCCAGCAAGCGCGCCCCCCACTGATTTGCCGGAGCCCGGTAGGCGAGCCCCACCACCAACTTCAACGGATCAACGGTGCTGAGGGGTTGGTTGGTATTCAGGTCATCGCCGATCGCAAAGCCGAGGGAGCCCAGCACGCTGAGCCCATCTTCGCCGGGGGCAAAGCGATATTCGCCACTGGCTTCCAGTCCGTAGATGCGCGCCCGCTGCACGTTGAGCGCTTGAAAGGTCAGGGTGAAGGGAGGCACTGGCGGCACGTTGACGATTTGATTCGGCAGAATGAAGTTGTCGTAGAGGTTATAGAACCCCACCAGACCGAATTTGCCCTGGGGAAAGGAGCCGCGAATGCCAATCTCAAAATTGTCGCTGGTTTCTGCCTGGAGGTCGGGGTTGGGAATCACCCGATATTGGAACAGGGCATTGGCGAATCCACTGTTGATTTCGTCATAGCTGGGAGCGCGAAACCCCCGGGAATATTGCCCAAATAGGGAAAGTTCCGGCGTGGCTTTCCACACCAATCCGAGGCGCGGGCTAACGGCGGTGGAACTGAAGTTCACGGGCGGGGGTGCACCGTTGCGCAGGAAGTCGGCATCGGCAAAGGTCGTCAGGTTGTAAATATCGAGACGAACCCCTGGAATGATACTCAGGGGACCCCAGGTGATTTCATCCTGGACGTAGACACCAAAGCGAAAGGTGTTGGAGTCGGGAAAATCCTTGGTGGGAAACAGGTCGGGAATGAAGGCCGTAGCTTGGTTGGCCACAACTCCGGTAAGGAGGTTGGTTTGGAAGCGATCGCGCGGTCGTTCGTTACGCTGCCAGGAAAGCTCCGTGCCGTAGGTGAGTTGATGGAGGGCTTCCCCCGTGGCGAAGTTGCTTTGCAGTTGCAGATCGACTCCGGCGATGCGATCAATAAAGTCATTCACCCCATCCCGCCGTAGGGTGGCCGTGGTGGCAGCGGCATTGGCGCGGCGCAGTTCGACGGTGGTTTCCGGCGTTTGGGAATCCTGATAATAGACGAGGAGCTTAGCCAGTTGGAGAACTGGATTGTCGGGATTGGCGAAGTCGTAGTTGAGGCTAATGCGGGTGCGGTTGGTGCGCAAACCGGCGCGAAAATCCGTTGTCAGGGTGCTCATGGCCCCATCCCGCAGGTTGGCGATCGCGAAGTTGGTTTCGGTGGAGCGGTTGAGTACTTCTCCGGTAAACTTGAGGCTGCTGAAGGCATCGAGGGGGAAGACGAGCTTTCCGAGGTAGACGTTGCTATTCCCCACTTGGCGATCTAAAAATTGCGCACTGCCATTGCGTTGCAACTCCCGAAAATCCCGCCGCACGTAGGAAAACAAGCCCTCGACGTTGCCGTAGCGCCAAGCGGCGATCGCACTGCCACTGAAGCCGCTGTTGGCACTATTGAAGCCCGCACCGACCTCAAAGTACTCATCATCGCCGACGGGATCGAGCAAATCCTTGGGATCAAGGGTTTGGAAGGAGAGCACGCCGCCGAGGGCATCGCTGCCAAAGAGGGCGGAACCACCACCCCGCAGCACCTCCACCCGCCGCAGGGTACCGAGATCGACAAAGTCGCGCCCATTATCGATAATGATGTCTTGGAGGCTGGGTAGGCGAATGCCATCCACCTGGAACAGCACCCGATTTCCCTCAATGCCCCGAATATTGAAATTGCGAAAGCCCCGGCTGGGGTCGTTATTGGTCGATAGATTCGGCTCGTAGCGAATCAACTCTCGCGGTGTGGTGATCAAATTTTGCTGAATCTCCTGGCGATTAAAAATCGTGACGCTGCTAGGAGAATCCTGGAGTAGCCGCGGCGTGCGCGTCCCGGTCACGGTGATGTCAATGTCCTCTTCGCTGCCGGGGACTTGGGCCGCGGGCGACACTGGCGCTGGAGCATTTCTGTCTGGCGATGCTGCCTGCCCAACGAGAAGATCCGCACCAGTAACGTTCTGAACTTGGGATTGGAGTTCGGCGGCGGTGAGGATTTTGGGCGGTTCTTCGGCTCCCAGGGCGAGGGGGACTAGGGTTAGGGCGGCAATAAGATAGGGTACTTTGTGGGTTAAAAGGGGCATATTTTTTTGTCTCCTCAGCAACACGGGGGAATGGATGCTCCCGAAACGGACATCACATCGGGATAGATAGGATGGCGCTGACCCACCGGGTAACGCACTGGGGCTAGTGTGGAGCGGGCGTTATGGGGCGATCGCCCGCAATCTCGCACTGGCTTTTTCGATCGCCGCAACGCTGCCGGGGTTGATCAGTCCCAGATAATCCATGGTGATAACTTGGTTGCGGCGTACTGCTGTTAAATTGCGCCAAAAGGATCGGCTTGCCAATTGCTTTTTGAGGCTTTCTCCTTCGCCAACTTCCACCAAAATAATCACATCGGGATTTTCCTGCAGAATCCGCTCCGGTGATAGGGTGACGTAGCCGCGGTTAAAGCTCGTTCCCTGGAGGTTGGCAGTGACGTTATTCAGCCCAAAGCGTTGGAGCAGTGCCCCGGCCCAGCTATTTTTGTTGGGCGACAGAATGGGCTGGCTGCTGACCAAGACCAGAACCTTAGCCTGACGCTTGGGTTGGCTTCTGCCGAAGGACTGATAGCGGCGCAGCAGAGGCTGGGGATCGGCGCCAATCTGACTGGCAATATTCTTGGTAATTTCCTCCAGATCTTGCCACTCCCGCACATCGGTGAGGGTGACGGGAATGCGCGATCGCCCCAGGCGGTCAACAAGGGGTTCGTGGAAGCTTTTGGCTCCCAAAACCAAGTCAGGACGCAGCGCAATAATTCGCTCTAGGTTTGGTTGTACCCGACCCTGACTGACACGGGGGAGGGAGCGGAGTGCGGGATTTTGCTCGGTCAAGCTGCCTCCGGGAACTCCCACAAGCACTTGGGCATCGAGCTGGGACACAATATCGGCAGTGAGCGATGTCAGGGCGATCACCCGTCGGGAGGCGCGTTGGTTGCTTTGGGCAAACGTCCTGCTGGGTTGCGGCGGTACCGTTGGAGCCAGTGATAAATCTGGAAGGTGAGCCACAAGAGCGAGAGAAATCCATAGAAAAGAGTGAGCCATTGGCTTAGGAACATAGGAATGGATGGAAATCGAGACTCTAGAACTGCCAGTAACCCCTAGGAGTAGAGGCGCACATGGGATAGCAGAAGATGGCTGTAGGGCTGGGTGCTGTCGGTGTAGCGCAGGGAGCGATCGCTCAAAATGTAGTATCCGCCCACTTGGATGTAGTGATCTTGATGGATGGTCTTTTCACTTTGGGTTGTGCCGGTGCTGGGATTGCTGTAGGTGGATTCGTAAAGCACCGGAAGATAGCCCAAGGGCGTAACTTCGTAGGTTAGGGTATGAATGGTGACCACCATGCCGTGGATGTGGCGGTGCACCATAGTGATGATGTTGTCCCGCACCCGATAGCGATCCCCCGCTGCCGCTCCATCTACCAGGATCTCTACGGTGCCATCCCCAAGGCGATCGCCAAAGGTGAAGCTGTTTTTGCCGTGGACATCGCTAAAGGAGCGGCGCACTCGATGGATTACCACCTCGCGCAACTGCTCAAAGATGGCCTTCTCCCCGTCCTCCTGGCTGGACTCGGTGACCACAACCTCTAGGTCGGGAGTGACCTGGACTTGGGCGTGGGTGGTGTGTTCGCCCTGCACCAAGGTGACCGCCGCCGTGAATCCGGGGAATTCCCGATCCCAGGTGTAGCGGCGCTCGTAGGCAGCTTGAAATAGTTCCTGGGCGGAGAGAGAAGTCTGTATTTGCGAACTCATAGAACAATACCTCAAGGATGGTTAGAGTTGGAAAGCATCAGTCGGGGTGTGCAGCCATCAAGAAGGGCGTGCTGCAACCAGAAGTCCTGGATCGCAGCACCAACTTCAACTGGCCTATGGCAATGGAAAAAGTGGCGTCCTTGGGGAGCGATGTGCAGGCGATCGCCCGCCTTGAACAGAACTTCCCACCGCTTTAGATCCGCAGGTGGTACCACCACATCATCGGCACTGCCGCACACCAGTAGGGGTACCGCCACGGCTCGGGCAGGGTAGAATGTCAGGCGTAGCGGCGTGTGGGGTGAAAAGGCCAGACTAAGGTCGCGGTAGAGCAGCGCGGCCAAGCGACGGGTACGCTCCCGGTCACCCCCTTCCCCCAAGGTTTCGGCCAGGTGCCCTAGGGCTGCCGCTCGGCAACAGGGGCGTCGCCCAAAAAGCTGGTAGTAGAGACCGATCCAACTGTGCGCCATGTCCGGTGACACCGAGAGCAACGTTAGGGTGCGCACCTTTTCAGGGTGGTGCTGGGCATAAACCGCCGCCACCATCCCCGCCGTGCCGTGGCCCAGCAAGTGCACCGGCTCCCCTAGGGTGTCCATATACTCCCCAAGATAGGAGAGTGCCTCCTCCAGGGAACAGGCGCTGTCCTCGCAGTCGTGGAAATAGCTCCATTGGGAAATGCTGCAGCCACCGCAAAGATAGCGAATGAGCGGCATATCCAGGCGACCGCCACTGGGGTGCACGGTTAAAAAGACTGCGTGGGGGGTCGGGGTCATGGAATGAACCTAAGGTCACAATTGCCTGTTGATAATGAGTCTAAATAAAACCAACTTTCTTTCTGGCTCTACGAAAAGTTTTTGCACGGAAAGCAGCCAAAAAAATCGACTAACTCGAGGCGAAGTCTGAGAAAAAATCCTAGGGAAAAACGCTAGGCTTTTCCCTAGGCAACGATTCCACACAATGGACTCGATGTGTAATGGCTTGGGTATACCCTAGGCTAAATGAGAAAATAAGTCAACTAGGAATTTTGATTAGTTGATAATTATTGACATTAAGGAAGGTGTTGCCCTAGGCTAGAGTGGTCTGTAGTAACGTCTTTTGGAATCCATGGTTGTAAGGATTAATGCTGCGCGATCGCGGGAAGAGCAACTACTGCAACGCAGCCTGTTGTGGAGCATCCCCCTCACGCTTCTCGCCCACGGAGGGATCTTCTGGGCCCTTGGCGGCATGGTTCGGGAACCGTGGGATTCTACTCCTGCCGAAGAGGTGGTGCCCCTGGAGATCACCGTGATGGAATCGCCACCGGAACCTCTGCCCGAACCTGAGCCCGCTACGGCAGTTGCGGAACTTCAGCCTGCTGCTGCTCCTGTCGCCGTGGCGTCTGCCCCCATTCCATCCGTTCCAGCTATGCCGGCCCAGCCTTCGCCCAGTCCTCTGTCCCAGGCATCCCAGCTAAGACCAGCTTCCCCAACCCAAACGGCAACACCTGCCCCCAGTGATACTTCCGAACCCCCATCGCCCATGGAACTGCCCACCTCTCCCCTCCAGCCGACGGGGGATGTGCCTGCGTCTCCCGCAAGTACCGCGCCCGTTCAGAGTGCCTTACCACCCAGCGCAGTTCCCAATCAGGGCCCTTCTGTCGGAGTTTTTGGTGCACGCATTCGCGCCCTACTGCGATCGCCCGCTGCTCCCCAGCCCACCGGAACGGAATCTTCACCCGAGGCGCAACCCGCCCCCGCGCCCTCCCGAGGCACCACCGGTGGGCGCGTTACCTGCGTCAGCTGCGAGAAGCCCCAATATCCTGCCAATGCCCGCAACCGCGGAGTTCAGGGGGCGGCACGGGTCAGCGTAGATGTGGACAGCAATGGCAATGTCGTGAACGTTCGCTTGCTAGGCAGTAGCGGTGATGCTGAACTGGATCGGGCGGCGATCAACCAAGCCCGGCGCTGGCGCTTCACGCCCTCCGACTCAGGTAAATCCGGTGTCTCGGCCCGGGTCAACTTCCAATTAGAGAACGCTGGGGTTCCGGCTGCCCACCCCAAGCCAGCCTCAAAACCGGCAGCGGATCCGATTCCCGTAAAGCCACCGGAGGCAGCTGTTCCCCCGGCCGCTCCCCCCGCCCCACCCCAAGCGGTATCAAAACCGGCAGCGGATCCGGTTCCCGTAAAGCCACCGGAG
>DBAX01000044.1:1300-6606 GCA_002291895.1 Cyanobacteria bacterium UBA999 | reverse complement strand
TGGCGGGCGGTGAGGGCGAGTTCTTGGCACAGCAGATCCACATAGCGCGATCGCCAGGACTCGGGAGCCGTGGTGATGGCAAAGTCGCAATAAAAGCACTTCCGCTGGCAAAAGGGGATGTGCAGGTACAGGGCATCGGCGGCGGTCATAGGTGGAAGATGGTGATGTGCTGGTCGGGCAGAATCTCCAGGGTTTGCTGTTCCTGGAACCCCTGGGACTCCCATTCGCGGCGCAGTTGCTGGCGGGTCATTTTGTGCAGTTTTTTGATCGGCAGCCAGATGTTTTCCCCCCGATATTCCACCAAAACAGCGCGACCACCGGGTTTGAGGCTGCGGGCGATCGCCCGGATCGTTTCCTGGGGGTAGGCGAATTCGTGGTAGGCATCGACCATCAGCACCAGATCGAGGCTGTGGGGGGGCAGGTGGGGATCGTCCTCGGCACCGAGGATCGGTTCAATGGTGGTAATGCCCTGCTCCTGGGCCAGGTCTTGGAGGATTTCCAGCATTTCCGGTTGGATATCCACGGCCAAGACCCGCCCTTGGGGCAGCCGCTGGGCCAGCCGTCGGCTGAAGTAGCCCGTACCCGCGCCGAGGTCGGCCACCCAGTCGGTTGGGTGCAGGTTGAGGGCATCAAGCAGCACGTCGGGGCGTTCTTCCCGCTCCCGGGGCGATCGCTCGAGCCAGCCGGCCCCCAGGTGCCCCATGTAGTGGGCGATTTCGCGACCCATAAAAAACTTACCAATCCCATCGGGGTCGTGGCGCTGGCGGTATTCGTAGGCTCCGGCAGTGCCGGCAAACCCGCCCCACATCCAAATTGCCACCAGCATTCCTGCAAGCCAACGCCCCACCATGGCGGTTCTCCCAATTTCTTAACGTACCTTAACACCAATCCCAGGGATGGCGTAGGATGGGCGAAACAGACAGGAGGAACGGTCATGGCAGCGGTGGTGGTCGAAAAGCTGGGCAAAAGCTTTGGTGCGGTCGTAGCAGTACGGGATCTCTCCTTGGCGATCGCACCCGGTCAAATCTACGGCATCCTCGGCCCCAACGGCGCTGGCAAAACCACGACCCTCCGCTGCCTGGCAACGCTGATTTCCCCCGATAGCGGCCGGATTGAGGTGGCGGGCACCACCGAACCGCGCCTGATTCGCGAGCGCATTGGCTACGTGGCCCAGGAAGTGGCCCTCGATAAGGTGCTCACCGGACGGGAACTGCTGCAGTTTCAAGCGGGTTTGTACCACATTCCCCCCAGCAAGCAAAAGGAACGCATCGCCCAGGTACTGTCCCTCCTGCAACTGGAAGAATATGCCGATCGCCGCACGGGCACCTATTCCGGGGGGTTAAAAAAACGCCTTGACCTGGCCGCTGGCTTGCTCCACCAACCCCAGGTGTTGATTTTGGACGAACCGACCGTGGGCCTCGACATCCAAACGCGGTTGGCGGTGTGGAGCTTTTTGCGCCAAATTCGCCAGGAGGGCATCACCGTGGTGATTACGAGCCACTACCTCGAAGAAATCGACGCCCTGGCCGATCGCGTGGCCATTATCGATAGGGGTCGGGTGATCGCCGAAGGCACCCCTGAGGAACTCAAGTCCCAGGTGGGCGGGGAACGGATTACGGTGCGGATTAGGGAGTTTGCCGAGCGGGAGGAGGCGGAGCAGTCCTTGGCGGCACTACGGGCTTTGCCTGGGGTGCGATCGGGTCTGATCAACAGTGCCCAGGGCAATGCCATTAATTTGGTGGTAGAAAACGCCTTCCAGGGAGTCACTGCCATTCAGCAGTGCTTGGCGGCGGCCCAGATTCCCCTTTTTAGCCTCTCCCAGTCCCGCCCCAGTTTGGATGATGTTTTTCTGGCGGCGACGGGGCTGACGCTTCTCGATGCGGATTTAGCCGAAGCGGAACAGCGGCGCTGAGTGGATCGCTTGCTTGCCGGCGCGATCGCCCTGGGGCGGGTTGTCAGCCCGTCTGTACTCCTGCACCAATACGAGGGCGGCGACCGCCAGTAAAAAGTAGCCAAAACTTTTCTGCAACCGCGCCACGGAGATGTATTGGGAGCCGTAGCTGCCCAGCACCGTCCCGATCCCTGCCAGGAACGTAAACGTGATCGTCAGGGGCCAGTTCAGCTCTACGGTGCCCAGGTAGCCCATCAGACCGGCGATCGCATTGGCAGCAATGATCAGCAGCGAGGTACCGATGGCTTTGCGCATGGGCACCTTGGCCAGCAGCACCAGGGCCGGCACAATGGCAAACCCGCCACCGACGCCCACTAGCCCGGTCAGAACGCCGACAGCAATACCCTCCGTCAGCAACCACAGCCAGCAATAGGGGCAGACAGGTTTGGTGTACTGAGGGGCATCGAGGCCCTCGGGAAGGGGGCTGGGCGATGGGCGGTAAGTGCGATAGATCATCATAACCGCCGCTAAAAGCATCGCACCGGCAAAAATTCCCATCTGTACTCCGCTGGTGATTGCCGGCAGCGCGGCCAGCCGTGCCCCCAGATAGGCCCCAACCATGGTCGCTCCGCCGAAAATGCCTGCCTTAGGCAAATCCAAGTTGCCCTTGCGCGCGTGGGGCAGCACACCCAGAAGGCTCACCGTACCCACAATGACGAGGGTCATGGCGATCGCCGTTTTCGGTTCAATGCCCATGATGTAGACCAGGACGGGCAGTGCTAGGACCGACCCGCCGCCGCCCAGCAGCCCCAGACTGATCCCCATGGCGATCGCCAGTAGGTAGCCCACTACTTCCATGATTGCCCTGCCGCTTGGTTGTAGGGTAATTTCGCCAGCAGCATCCCCATGGCACAGGTATTGGTCACCCCGGCAAACACCAGACCGGCACCGACAAACCCGCTGAGGTAGTGGAACTTAGGCGAAACTGTGATGCCCAGCACCATGCCACCAAGCGCTAAACTGCCCGCAACGATCTGCACTTGGCGAAACAGGCTGATGGGTGCGTTGGCGCTGCGGGTCACGGGCAATCCCGCCGACTTCCAAGCAAGAATCCCGCCGCCTAGGTGGGTGACGGAGCTATGCCCGGCGGCCAGGAGTTTTTGGGCAGCTTGGCCGGAGCGGTTCCCCGATTGGCAGTAGAGCACGAGATGCTTCCCTTCGGGCACGGTCAGGGCGGCGGCGTCCCATCGGGATAGGGGGTGGAGCACGGCTCCTTTGAGGTGCTCCCCGGCAAATTCTCCCGGCTCCCGCACATCTACTAGGTGGACGGTTCCGGCGGTCAATTCCTGGTGCAGGGTTGCCGGATCGATAACGGTGGGGGACAAGGTCACGGTGTCAGACATTTGGGTTGGTCTCCTTGGAATAATTGGGATAGGCTGTTGGTCTTAGCTAGCAAACGGGAAGCACGAGCTAGGCGGCTTGGCCGCACTGTTGATTGGCGGGCACAGCCTCGGCTATTTTTTGCGGATCGGGTAAGTGCAAGCCCTCCATAAAGGCAATAAATTGCGATCGCGTCCGACCGGAGAGCCGCGGGTTCCAGCGCTTTTCTTCGCCAATGGTGGAAAAAACCATGCCGTGGTAGTCATGCCCCGGGCAGACCAGGGTTTCTTCAGGGAGGGCAAAGAGGCGTTCGGTGATCGCGTCAAAGAGCAAGCCGGGATCGCCACTCTGAAAATCCGTCCGCCCGCAGCCCCGAATCAGTAGGGCATCGCCGGTGAGCAGGTGGGTATGGTTCACCAAAAAAGCCATGTGGCTATCCGTATGCCCCGGCGTGGCGATCGCCCGGATCGGAATACTTCCCACCATCAGGGTTTCCCCATCCCCAATCTCTTGGTCGGCACAGGACACGTGGGCTCCTTGGGGCACCACCGTGCGGCAGCCCGTCAGGGTGCGCAACTGCCCGGACCCCGTCACGTGGTCGGCATGGATGTGGGTTTCTAGGGTGAAGCGCAACGTCAGACCTAGCTCGGTCAGCAACTGCCGATCCCGATCCACCTGCTCTAGTACCGTATCCACCAAGGCAGTTTCCCCCGTAGCGCGATCGCCGATGAGATAGCTGTAGGTAGAGGTGGTAGGGTCAAAAAGAGGACGAAACAACATAGATACCTCTTATTCATTTCGTTATATCATTACATAGTAATACAATATAATCAAAATAAGCAAGTTTATCGATCTGCCATGCCCACCACCGCCCTACTCAGCCACGTAGCCGAATACTTCAAGGTGCTCTCGGAGCTTAGCCGTCTTCAGGTGCTGTGCGCCATCAAAGACGGGCCCAAAAATGTCAGCGAAATCATGGCTGAGACTGGTTTGGGTCAAGCCAACGTTTCTAAGCACCTCAAAATTCTCGCCCAAGCTGGGCTGATCAGCCGCCATCCCCAGGGTGTTAGCGTCTACTACGCCTTGGCAGATCCCATGATCTTTGACCTGTGCACCTTGGTTTGCCAGAGCCTAGAGCAGCGTCTGCAGCGCCAGTCCCAGCAGCTGGGCGCCCTCCAAAACTCCTTCTTTGGGGAATCGCAAAAACCAGTGTAGGATGGGGGCGATCGCCCGCCAGATGTACCTATGGATGGAGCCCTGATTGTCGCCGCGCTAATCGTCTCTGTCTTGCTGTTGATGGGGCTGATGAGCCTGCTCAAAACCACCTTCAAAACCGCCTTTCTCATCGCTGTGGTTGTCTTTGCCACCCAAATCTTGACGGGCATTGGCCCCGGGCAAATTTTCCAGCAGGTTCTACGCTGGTTTGGTGGCATTGGTGAATGGCTGAGTACTTGGGGCAACCGCGCCAAGCCGCCTACGGATGTGCCTTCTCCCCGACAGTTGCTCCACTGGCTGTGGACGGCCGCCCTGCTTGGGCTATAACAGAAGCACATCCCCACTCCCCCTGCCATGACCAACTGGAGCGCGATCGCCGCCGAACTAAGCCACATTCTTGACCCCCAGCGGGTTGTGACCACCCAGGAAGAACTCCGTGCCTACGAGTGCGATGGGCTAGCCAGCTACTGCCAACAGCCGGCCCTCGTGGTTCTGCCCCGCACCACCGCCGAAGTTGCCGCCATCCTCCAACTGTGCGATCGCCAGCGCATCCCATTTGTCGCCCGGGGTTCCGGTACGGGCCTTTCCGGCGGTGCCCTTCCCGAGGCCGGTGCTATTTTGATTGTCACCGCCCTGATGAAGCAAATTCTGGAGGTGGATTTAGAGAACCAGCGCGTCGTTGTCCAGCCCGGCGTGATCAACAACTGGGTCACCCAAGCCGTTAGCGGTGCCGGTTTTTACTACGCTCCCGACCCGTCCAGTCAGATTATTTGCTCCATCGGTGGCAACGTGGCCGAAAACTCCGGCGGCGTGCACTGCC